>JBHENM010000103.1:0-3912 GCA_046262035.1 Acidimicrobiales bacterium
AACGCCTATCGCCGGCAACGACGGCTGGAGCCGGAGGTGAAACTCCGCGAGCGAGCGGGCACCTGAAGCGCAAGTACGGTCTGAGCCTAGAGGAATACGACGCCATGCTCGCTGATCAAGGTGGCGGTTGCGCCATCTGTCAGCGCTCGGCGGACCCCGTCGACCACGATCATGGGACGGGCCTAATCCGGGGACTCTTGTGTTTCACCTGCAACAATGCCCTGGGTGATTTCGAGGATGATCCGGTCTTGTTGCGCAAGGCCCTTGCCTATGTGGAAGGACCCATCGTCGACGAAATCGACGAGGCGATTCGTCGCCGGGCCCGGGCCCTGCGAACGGCCGCTTGAGGGTGGGCCACCCCGCTCGACGGGCTGGGCGCCGCATCCTGACTACCCTGCGTCCCCGATGACCCTTCCCGTCTTCGGATCCGGCCAGGATCCCGGCCCGAGCTTCTCCGAGCTGCTGCGGCGCATGGATCCTCCGCGGTCGACCGTCCCATCGCCGGCGGCGGCCGCCCCCGCCGTCCCCGGCGTCACCCACGGCACGACCATCGTCGCCATCCGCTACGGGGAAGGGGTGGTGATGGCCGGTGACCGGCGGGCCACCGAGGGGTACAGCATCGCCCACCGGGCCATCGAGAAGGTCTTTCCCGCCGACCGTCACTCGGGCGTCTCCATCGCCGGGGCCGCCGGCCCGGCCATGGACATGGTGCGCATCTTCCAGACCGAGCTGGAGCACTACGAGAAGGTGGAGGGGACGCCGCTCAGCCTGGAGGGCAAGGCCAACAAGCTGAGTCAGATGATCCGGGCCAACATGCCCATGGCCATGCAGGGACTGGCCGTGGTGCCCATCTACGCCGGGTACGACCTGCGCCGGCGCGTCGGTCGCATCTTCAAGTACGACCTCACGGGAGGCCGGTACGAGGAGGACGACTTCCACGCCACCGGGTCGGGAGGACGGGACGCCCGGACGACGATCAAGCTCGGCTTTCGCGACGATCTCGACCGAGCGGCGGCCATCGAGCTGGCCATCGAGGGCCTCTACGAGGCGGCCGACGAGGACTCGGCCACCGGTGGTCCCGACGTGGTGCGGGGCATCTACCCCACGGTGGCCACCATCACCGCCGACGGGTTCGAGCGGGTCGAGGAGCCCGAGGTGTCCGAGCGGTTCCAGACCCTGATCCGGCGCAAGAGCGCCGAGGGCCAGCCCCGATGAGCGAGGCGGCAACCCGATGAGCGAGCCGAAGGCGAGCGAATCAATTAGCACAGGGCCCCGCTCAGCGGGGCGGCCGCCGGAGGCGGCAACCCGATGAGCATGCCCTTCGGCTACGTGCCACCCGAGCAGCAGATGAAGGACAGGGCCGATTTCGCCCGCAAGAACGTGGCGAGGGGGCGCCCCCTGGTCGCCCTGGAGTACGACGAGGGCATCCTGATCTGCGCCGAGAACCCCTCCCGCACCCTGCACAAGGTCAGCGAGATCTACGACCGCATCGCCTTCGCCGGGGTAGGCAAGTTCAGCGAGTTCGACGCCCTGCGGACCGCCGGAGTGCGCATGGCCGACGTCAAGGGCTACCAGTACTCACGGGAGGACGTGGACGCCCGCTCGCTGGCCAACGCCTTCGCCCAGCACATCGGGCAGATCTTCACCCACGAGATGAAGCCCCTGGAAGTGGAGATACTGGTGACCGAGGTCGGGTACGAGCCCGGCGGCGACCAGCTCTTCCACATCCTCTACGACGGCACCGTGGTCGACGAGCAGGGCTTCAGCGTGCTCGGCGGAGACGCCGACGCCATCGGCGATCGACTCAAGGAGCGCTTCACCGCGGGGATGCCCAAGGACGAGGCCTTCCGGGCGGCGCTGGCCGCTCTCGGGGGCCCCGATCGTTCCCTGAAGGCCACCGAGTTGGAAGTGGCGTTCCTGCTCCGGACCGACGCTCGCCGGGCCTTCCGCCGGATCGAGCTATCCGAGCTGGAGGCCCTGGTCGCCGGCTGAACCCGTCTCAGAACTGCCGGGAGAAGAGCAGGACGGTGAGCATCACCAGGGCGGCGGCCACCAACCAGAGCTCCCGGGGACCGGTGCGAGTGGGGAACTCGTCGGGGTCCTCGAAGGCCGACTCCACCTCGTCGGCCAGGAGAAGCTCCTGAGCTATGGGCAGGTCGATCTCGGGAACGTAGATGTGGACGTCGCCCATGGGGTAGGGCCCGTCCACCCCACCCCGGAGCTCGGTCACGATCCCCTCGGCGCCCACGCGGGCGGCGATGACCCGGGCGTGGAAGGAGTGGCCCACCGTAGCCAGCCGGACCATCCGGGGATCTTCCATCACTGCGAACGGTAGCGTGACCCGTAGCGCCGATGGGGCAGGGGCCCCATCTTGGCGAGGAGGCGGGTTTAGGGACCCGTCGGGGAGTGGACATTGGAAAGGCGCATCTTCGGCCTGGAGAACGAGTACGGCGTCACCTGTACGCTCCGCGGCCAGCGCCGGCTCAGCCCCGACGAGGTGGCGCGGTACCTGTTCCGCCGGGTCGTCTCCTGGGGACGCAGCAGCAACGTCTTCCTGGAGAACGGCGCCCGGCTGTACCTGGACGTGGGGAGCCACCCCGAATACGCCACGCCCGAGTGCGATTCCATCGAGGACCTCGTCGCCCACGACAAGGCCGGGGAGCGCATCCTCGAGGGCCTGCTGGCCAGCGCCGAGCAGCGGCTCCGGGAGGAGGGCATCCGGGGCATCGTCTACCTGTTCAAGAACAACACCGACTCGGCCGGCAACTCCTACGGGTGCCACGAGAACTACCTCACCAGCCGCAGGGACGACTTCGGGCACTACGCCGAGGTGCTCATCCCGTTCTTCGTCACCCGCCAGGTGTACGCCGGCGCCGGCAAGGTGCTGAACACGGCCCGGGGGGCGACGTACTGCATCAGCCAGCGGGCCGAGCACATCTGGGAGGGCGTCTCGTCGGCCACCACCCGCAGCCGGCCCATCATCAACACACGGGACGAGCCCCACGCCGACGCCGAGCGCTACCGCCGCCTCCACGTGATCGTGGGCGACTCCAACATGAGCGAGTACAGCACCTTCCTCAAGGTGGGGGCCACGAGCATCCTCCTGCGCATGCTGGAGGACCCGTCGGTGGTCATGCGGGACATGACCCTGGACAACCCCATCCGGGCCATCCGCGAGATCAGCCACGACATCAGCTGCAAGCGCCGGGTGCGGCTCGAGAACGGGCGGGAGCTGTCGGCCATCCAGGTGCAGCAGGAGTACCTGGCCCGGGCCAAGCGCTACTCCGAGACCCGCGGCCTGTCGCCCCTCGAGGAGCAGGCCCTCAAAATGTGGGAGCACTGCCTGACCAAGCTCGAGGTCGATCCGCTCAGCCTCGACCGCGAGTGCGACTGGGTGATCAAGCACCGGTTGATCGAGGCGTACCGGGAGCGCCACCAGCTGCCCCTCAGCCACCCCAAGGTCGCCCTGCTCGATCTCCAGTACCACGATGTCAACCGCCGCCGCGGCCTCTATTACCGGATGCAGGAGCGGGGTCTGCTGGAGCGGATCGTCACCGACGCGGCCATCGACAAAGCGGTCAACACGCCGCCCCAGACCACCAGGGCCCGGCTGCGGGGCGAGTTCATCCGCAAGGCCAAGGAACGCAAGCGGGACTACACGGTCGACTGGGTGCACCTGAAGCTCAACGACCAGGCCCAGCGCACGGTCCTGTGCAAGGACCCGTTCAAATCCGTCGACGACCGGGTCGAGAAGCTCATCGCCTCGTTGTGACCGCGCGGCGCTACGGTCGCCGGCCGTGCCCAGCTACCGGACGGCGAGGGTCACCGAGGTGCTCGCCGAGCGGCCCGGCCTCCAGCGGGTCGTCACCAGCGAGGGGCCGGCGTACGCCCTGACCGCCCTCACCGGCCCGG
>JBHENM010000104.1:0-17471 GCA_046262035.1 Acidimicrobiales bacterium
CGATGGTGGCCGCGGCGGCGAAGGTCGCCAAGGCTGCGGGGGAACTGCCACCCGAGCCCGACGTCTGACTGGGAGTCTGCTGGGCGGGAGTCTGCGCGGCCGGGGCGGGGGCCTCACCCGTCGCCTTCGACGTCTGGGTCACCGAGGTGGTGCCCGCCGTCAACGGGGCGGTGGTGGTGCTCGTCGTCTCGGACGGCTTCACGGCGGCCGACCCACTGGGTTTCGTCGGTACGGTCGTCGTGGTCGCGGTGATCTGCTGGAGCACTGCGAGCGACGGCTTGGACCCACCGCTGCCCGTGGGCACGGTGGTGGTCGGCGCCGCGGTCGCGGTGGCGGGCGCAGCCGTGGTCGGGGTGGTGGCGGGTGCCACCGTCGTGACCGGGCTGGCTGTGGTTGCATCGCTGGTTGCTGCATTGCTGCTGGAAGTCCCCTGGGACTGGGTACCCGCGGCCGTGGGGGCCGGAGCAGTCTCGGCGGAGGCGGGGCCGGCGTTCAGCACCAGGAAGAGGCCAGCGAGAAGCGCGAAGGATGCGACCCACCTCAGGGGCCTCACCGCCTCGTTCCTCGTGCTGGAGCTCATCGGGCTGAACCGGCCGCCTTCGTTGGGCTGCGGGCGCGGGGGTCGTCGACCCTCCGCAGGGACGAGGGAAGTAAACCACGACGCTGACGGTGTGCCAAGGCACCTTTGGCCCCCTGACCTGCGGTTTTTCGGCTGTTGGAGGGTGTTGGAAGCGACCAACGGATCCCGTTGGAACGCCGTCCCTACCTAGCTCCGCCGACCAGCCGCGTTATCCACAAGATCTCAGGGCCAAAGAATTTCTGCCGTCACCGGGGTGACCGGGCCGGGTCCCTGCTCGTGATGGAGGAGCCGGGCCTCGGAACCGGCATCCAAGGTGGCGGTGATGGAGAGAGATCCCCCTCCTTCGACGGTCGCGAGGGTCCTGTTGGAAACCCCGGCTCCAACGGAGGTGAGGACCAGGCGGGGCCTGCCGCCGGCGGCCTGACCGGTCAGGCGGAAGGTGCCGGCCCCGCCGGGGACCAGCGCGAAGGTGGTCTCGCACGCCGTCGCCTGGCACGCCCCGGCTGGACGCGAAGGGGTGACCAGAGTGACGGCCCGGCTCACCGGAACGTAGGTCACGGTGACCTCGTCGAGGGCGGCCGTCGCCGCCGTGGCCCGCAGCTCCACCCCCGCGATGAAGGGGAGCTCGACGGCGCCGCCGGCGGCCAGATCGACGCACGGGCCGTCGTTCGGCGACGGGATCGGCAGGGCGACCGGGCACGCCGAGACGGACCCCTCCCCGCCCCGCCGGCGCACGGTCAGGCGCTCCGACGACAACCGCACCAGGACGCGCAGACCGGTCCCCCCGGCCCGCACATCGGGCAGGGTGAGGCCCGTCACGCGGAAGGTCACGGAGCCGGCGACGGCGACCGTGGTGGTGGTCGACGGTGCCGGCGCCGCTGTTGTCGTGGTCGACGGGGCCGGGACGGCCGAGGTCGACGTCGTCTCCCGGATCCCGAAGTCGCCACCGTCACCCGTGCTGCACGCCCCGGCCACCAGCACAGCGACGACCACCGCCGACCGTCCAACCCGCATGGCCGTCCACCCTAGAGGCCGCTGTCGGGTGGGCCCGGCTGGGATCGAACCAGCGACCGACGGATTATGAGTCCGCTGCTCTGACCGACTGAGCTACGGGCCCCTGGGGGCTTGAGCTCCGGGGGTGGGACTCGAACCCACAACAAACGGCTTAACAGGCCGGTGCTCTGCCGATTGAGCTACCCCGGAATCGTCGACGATCGTAGCAGCGCCGGCGCCGGCTCCCGGAGTTCCAACACATCGACGCTTGCGTATCGGGGTACAACAGACCCATGAGATTCCGTTTGGGGTTTGTGACCGGTATGGCGACGGGTTACTACATGGGCGCCCGCGCCGGCCGACAGCGTTACGACCAGATCAATAGGGCCATCGCCAAAGTGAAGCGGTCGGAGGCCTACGAAGAGGTCACCGAAATAGCCCAGGCCAAAGTCGAGGAAGCCGCCGAAAAGGCGAAGTCGGCCGTCGAGGAAGGCGTCGAAAAGGCCCGCTCGGTGGTGGAGTCCCGCGGCGACGGCGCCAACGGGCAAACCTCAGAGGTCACCGACCTCGGGGGTTACTCCTCGTCGAGGTAGTCCCGCAGCTTCTGGCTGCGGATGGGGTGCCGGAGCTTGGCCAGGGTCTTGGCCTCGATCTGGCGGATGCGCTCGCGGGTCACGCCGAACTCTTTCCCGACCTCTTCGAGGGTCCGGATCTGGCCGTCGTCGAGCCCGAAGCGCAGGCGCACGACGGCCCGCTCACGATCGGTCAGCTCCTCCAGGGCCTCCCCCACCGCCTCCGAAAGGAGGGCGCGGGTGGCGGCGTCGGCCGGCGCCACCGCCTGCTGGTCCTCGATGAAATCGCCGAGGTGGCTGTCGTCCTCTGAGCCGACAGGGGTCTCCAAGGACACCGGCTCCTGGGCGATCCGCTGGACCTCCCGCACCCGGGCGGGCGCCATGCTGATCTTGGCCGCCACCTCCTCCACGGTGGGCTCGCGGCCCATCTCCTGGAGCAGGTGCCGCTGCATCCGGAGCACGGTGTTGATGGTCTCGACCATGTGGACGGGGATCCGGATGGTCCTCGCCTGGTCGGCGATGGCCCTGGTGATGGCCTGGCGGATCCACCACGTGGCGTAGGTCGAGAACTTGAAGCCCTTGGTGTAGTCGAACTTCTCGACGGCCCGGATGAGGCCCAGGTTCCCCTCCTGGATCAGGTCGAGGAACAGCAGTCCCCTCCCCAGGTAGCGCTTGGCGATGGAGACGACGAGCCGGAGGTTGGCCTCGATCAGCTCCCGCTTGGCCGCCTCGCCGTCGGCCACCAGCCGGCGCAGAGGGAGCAGATCGGACTCGGGGACGGGAGCGCTGAGACCGTCGAACAGCTCCAGAGCGGCCAGCCGGTTGTACGCCTCCTGCCCCACTTCGATGCGCTGGGCGAGCCGCACCTCCTCGCTACCATCCAACAGGTCGACCTTGCCGATCTCCTTCAGGTAGGTGCGAACCGGGTCGGCCGACCCCGCCCCCGCTCGGGCCGCGTCCCGCGGTTGGAGGGGGACGTGGGCCGGGGACGGCCGGGCCGCCACGGGTGTCTCCCGGGCGGTCTCGGGTGGCGCCGGCGCCGGTGGCGGCGCGACCTCCAGCGGATCGGGAACGGGCTCTCCGGGCGGCTCCTCCGTGGGCGCTTCGGGGGCGACCACTTCGGGCAGCACGTGGATCAGCTCGGCCGGATCCACCGCCTCCACCGTCTCGTCCAGTTCGATGCCGGAAGCGGCCATGCGCCCCCGCACGGTGTCGATCACCTCGGGCGTCAGTTCGACGTCCCGGAGCACGGACACCACGTCGTCCAGGGACAGGACCTGCTGACGGCGACCGCTCTCCAACAGCTCGCTGAAGACCTCAGCCGGTACTCCGACCGGTACGGTCAGCTCCGTATCGGCAACGTCCCGATCGGGGCCGGGGACGTCCGGGTCCGGGTTCGGCAGCTGGGTCTCCTCACTCATGTCTGGCCCGAGCGGCCCTCTAAGCGGAGTGAAGGGTCTGCGAGCCGCTCGGCCAGCCAGCGTACCAACCGCTCCGTCGCATCTCTGGCTGTGGTGGGGTCCCGGGTGTCGCTGACGACAGCCTTGAGCCACGGGACCATGGGCTCGACGCTGGCGTCCCCCGAGGCCAGCACCCGCCGGGCCGCCCGCTCGGCCAGCCGGGCCAGCGGGTCGATGGGGTCGGCGGCCGTCTCCTCCTCCACCGCCAGCCGTTGGAGCAGCCCGGCGACGTGCTCGTCCGCCGTCTCGATGGCCTCGTGCAGGGTGGCCGAGGAGGCCAGGGCCCGGTAGGCCTCCCGCCCCATCCCCGCCTCGAACAGCACCTCGTGAAGACAGTCGGCCACCTCCTCGGGCCGGTGCACGGCCACCAGCAGCGCCTCCATCTCCGGCGGGGGCGGCAGGCGGAGCACCGGCTGCCGACGTTCGGGCTGCGAGCCGTCGGGCGGCCCGTCGTCACCCCGTCTGCCGCCTGGGCCCGAGCGGCCCTCTGAGCGGAGTTCCGCGCCGGGGCCCTCCCTCCCCCGCCGGGCCAGCCGCTCACGCAAGCGGTCGGGGTCGATGCCCGTGCGGTCGGCCACCTGCATCACGTACTGGTCCCGCACCAGCTCGCTGGGATGCTCGGCCACCACGCCCAAGGCGGTCTCGGCCGCCCGGGCCCGGCCCTCGTTGGAGCGGAGGTCGGCGGCGGCCAGCACCCGCTCCAGCCGGAAGGCCAGGAACGGGCGGGCCTGGGCCACGGCCTGGCGGAGCGCTTCCGGATCGCGCCGGCCCAGGTCGGCAGGGTCCTGCCCGGGCGGCAGGGCGGCCACGGCCACGTCGATCTCGTAGCGCTGCTCCCACTCGTACACCCGGGCGGCGGCGGCCTGCCCGGCGGCGTCGGCGTCGTAGGCCAGCACCAGGCGGGGTGCGAAGTTCTTGAGCAGCTGTACGTGGTCGTCCCCCAGGGCCGTCCCGCACGTGGCCACGGCCTGCTCCACCCCCGCGGCGTGGAGAGCGATGACGTCCGTGTAGCCCTCGCACACCACGGCCTCCCCTGCCTTCACGACCGTGCCCTTGGCCCAGTTGAGGCCGTAGAGCGTCCTGCTCTTCTTGTATAGAGGTGTCTCGGGCGAGTTCCGATACTTCGGAGGGGGTCCCCCGGGCAGGGTGCGGCCCCCCAGGGCCACCGGATCGTCCCGGACGTCGAAGATGGGGAATACCACCCGGGCCCGGAAGCCGTCCTGCTGGCGCCCCCGGGCGTTGACGAAGCCCAGACCCGAGTCCCGCAGCACGTCGTCGGGCAGGCGGAGGGCTCGGGCCAGGGTGTCCCACCCGTCCGGGGCCCATCCCAGCCGGTAGGCCCGCACCACCTCGCCGTCGTAGCCCCGCTCGGCTCGGAGGTAGTGGCGCGCGGGCACGGCGTCGGGCGCCGACAGGAGCCGCTCGTGGTACCAGTCCACCGCCCGGCGCAGGGCGTCGACCAGGGCCGTCCGCCGCTGGCGCTCGGCCGAGGCGGCGGCGTCGTCGTAGCGCAGCTGGACGCCGGCCCGGGCGGCCAGCCGCTCCACGGCGTCGGCGAAGTCGAGGTGCTCGACCTCCCGCACCCACGTGATCACGTCGCCGCTGGCCCCGCAGCCGAAGCAGTAGTACAGGCCCTCGGCCGGGTTGACGGAGAACGAGGGCGTCTTCTCGGCGTGGAAGGGGCACAGCCCCACGTAGCGCCGGCCCACCCGCTTGAGCCCGATGTGCTCGCTGGCGATCTGCACCAGGTCGGAGCCCGCCCGCACCCGGGCCACGTCCTCGGGCAGGATCCCCACGGCCGGAGGGTACCGCCGGGGAACACCTTTCTTATATGTGTGTTGGGATGGATGGACACCGAGCGACCCCAGGAAGAGGCCATCCATGCTGTTCGGCAAGCAGAAGACCAGGATGATCCCGGCCGAGGAGGCCCTTCCCGGCCGCGACCGGCCTCTGGACGTTCCCGCCCGCCACCTGGTCAAGGACGCGCCGCTGGGGCCCCCCTTCCCCGAAGGCCTGGAGACGGCCGTGTTCGGGATGGGCTGCTTCTGGGGCGCCGAGCGGAAGTTCTGGGAGACGGAGGGCGTGTACACCACGGCTGTGGGCTACGCGGGAGGCTTCACCCCCAACCCCACCTACGAGGAGGTCTGCAGCGGGAGGACGGGCCACGCCGAGGTCGTCCTGGTGGTCTTCGACCCCGCCAGCATTACCTTTGACCAGCTACTTCGCCTTTTCTGGGAGAACCACGACCCCACCCAGGGCATGCGCCAGGGCAACGACGTGGGCACCCAGTACCGCTCGGTCGTCTACACCACCACCGAGGACCAGCGGAAGGCGGCGGAGGCGTCTCGCCACGCTTACTCGGAGCGGCTGCAGGAGTCCGGATACGGCCCCGTGACCACCGACATCGAGGACGCTCCGCCCTTCTACTACGCCGAGGCCTACCACCAGCAGTACCTGGCCCGGAACCCGGGCGGGTACTGCGGCATCGGAGGCACGGGAATTACCTGCCCGCTGGGCCCGAGCGGCCCTCTGAGCGGGTAAGCAGCCGGCTGTGAGGGGAAAAAATCCCTCGATTCGACGCCGGTGGCTGCCGATGTATTGAGCATGCGCAAGCACACCACCACCAGCACCGCACTCGTCGGCCAGTTGCTGTTCGCCGAGGAGCGGCCGGGAACCGTGATTCTGGACTGTGTGCTCACCCGTGAGGGAAGCGGCACGGCCTCCCTGCCGGTGACCCTCGAAGCCCGGTTCCCCGGGCGAACCCGGGCCGCAGCCGCGCTGGATCTGCTGCTCGAGTGGGCTCAGGAAGGGGCGGACGTCGCCGTTCGCATCAACGAGGGCAGGCGGGGCCCGGAGGTCGAGATCTCCTCGGGCTCAGCTCGCCTCATCCTCGAACCCGAGGACTGAGCCCCGGGCCAGCCGCTCAGGCCCGGCCGTTCGACCCGTTCGACCCGTTGGTCTCGCTGAGGAGCTGCTGGACCCGCTGGTAGGACACCCCCACGAGCTGGCCGATGTCCCTCATCCCGAGCGAAGGCTCCACGTGAGCCAGCCGGGTCACCACCTCCTGGGTCACCTCCACCGACCTCTGCCGGTGCTGGTCGGCCTGGCGACGGACCTCCCGCACGCTCTCCAGCACCTCCCCCAGCCCCTCGGGCAGGTCGAAGCTCTCCTGGAGAGCCAGCTCATCCTCCCGGCACCCGCGAGTCTCGGCCAGCGCCCGGCGCATTCGGACCCGGCAGGCGGCCAGGGTGCGACCCCTGCTAGTGACGTCCTGGCTCCGCCCTCGCCACCCGCCAGACTCGAGCTGGTAAACGACCGCCACAATCTCCACATCGACCTCGCTGCTGAAATCGTCGGAGATATCAGGGTAGCGCTTGACCGCACTCGCGGCCCAGAACCTGAACGGGCCGCCCCTGAGGGCGACCCGTTCGTGATCCGGTCGGTTGAACGTGGGAAATGGGCGGGGGGATCTCCTAAACCGTCGCCCGGCGGCGGGTGGCGGCGTTGTAGATGAGCAGGACGATGACGGCCCCGATGACGGAACCGATCAGGCCGGCCGTCGTCTCCTGGTCGTTGAACAGGAGACGAGCGAGGAACCCGCCGACGAACGAGCCGACGACACCCAGCACGATCGTGGCCACGATGCCCATGGGGTCACGGCCGGGGACGAGCGCCCGGGCCAGGAAACCGGCTATGAGGCCGATGAGCAGCAGTCCGATGATGAAGCCCAAGAGTTCTTCTCCCTGTAGGTGGCGGGATATTGCACGGATGGGATTCCCACCCTGCCTCCACTTGAAACGCAGGAAGGCGGGCTAACCCAGAAGGCGGCGTAGGGACTCGATCGTGTCGGCCTCGGCCGTGGCCTTGTCGGGCCGGTAACGCTTGACCCGGGCGAAGCGCAGGGCGACACCGCCGGGATAGCGGGTGGACGCCTGCACTCCGTCGATGGCCACTTCCACCACCAGCTCGGGGCGCACGTGGACGGTGATGCCGCTCCGGCTGATCTCCCGGGCCAGGAACTCGGCCGTCTGCCACGTCAGGAGCGCGTCAGTAAGGCCCTTGAACGTCTTCCCTACCATCACCGGACCGTCCTCCGTCCGGGCCCCGAGGTGCAGGTTGGAGAGCCAGCCCTGGCGCCGTCCGTGACCCCACTCGGCCGCCAGCACGACGAGGTCGAAGGTCTGCACGGGCTTTACCTTGCGCCACGCCCCTCCCCGCCGCCCGGCCTCGTAGGGCGAGTCCACGGCCTTGACCATCACGCCCTCGTGCCCGGCGGCCAGCGCCTGCTCCGAGAACCGGGCCGCCTCGGCCGGGTCGCTGGTCACGATGGACGGCACCCGCCAGGGCCCGGCCACCCGCTCGAGCGCCTCCACCCGTTCGAGCAGGGGCCGGTCCAGCAGGTCTTCGCCGTCCAGGTGGAGGCAGTCGAAGAAGCGGGCGCCCAGGGAGGCGCCGGCCACGCCGTCCTGGCGCCCGAAGCGGCTCATCGTCTCCTGGAACCGTCCCGGCCGCTCCTCCTCGTCCCAACCCATGGCCTCCCCGTCGAGCACGAAGCTCGACGCCGGCAGCGACCGGGCCGCGGCGACGATGCCCGGCAGCCGGTCGGTGACGTCCCGGAGGCTCCGAGTGAACACGGCCACCCCCTCCCCCAGGCGGTGGACCTGGATGCGCGCGCCGTCCAGCTTCCACTCGACCGACGCCCGCCCACAGCCCTCCAGGGCGGCGGCGACGTCGGGGGCGCCGGCCGCGAGCATGGGCTTCACGGGCGACAGCACCCGCAGCCCGACCCCGGCGAGCGCCTCCTCCCCGCCCTCCAGCGCCAGCCGGGCTACCGCCGGCAGGTCCCCGGCGAGCATGGCCGCCCGCCGCAGAGCCGCCACCGGCACCCCCGCAGCCCGGGCGACCGCATCCACCATGACCCCCTCCAGCGCGCCTTGGCGTAGCTCGCCGCTGAGCAGCCGGCGGAGGAAGTCGCCCTCGGCCGCCGTGGCCCGCCCGAACAGGTCGCCCAGGACCCGGGCCCGGGAAGCAGCCGAACCCCTCCCCGTCGCCGCCGCCACCTGGTCCAGGGCCCGGACCAGGTCTCCAATGGTGACGGTGGGCTCACCGGCGGGCGCAGGCGTGGCCGTCACCGCCGCCAGCGTGGCCCAACCGACGCCGATCCGGCCCTGGCGCACCTCTCCACTCAGCAGGGCGACGACAGGCTCCACCTCGTCGGCCGCCAACCGGGTCACCAGGTGGGCGAGGGCTGCCACCTTGGCCGAGCGGGCGGAAGTACCCGCGACCTGCTCGGACGTCGCCACGACCTCGGCCAGGAGCATGCCCTCATCGTCCCTCACCCGCCGGGGCCAGGCGCGGCCATGCGAGTTTTCGTATGCGATGCCACCGCGTGATGGCGTATCCACCGATGCGTCCGAAGCGGCGGCTACCGTCAGAACCCGTGGTTCGCCACGGCCAATCCCCTCCCCCTTGAGTCGAACGCACGTTCAACCTAGGGGGGGCGGTGCACGAGAGACAACTCATGCTGAACCTCGTCGATCTTGAGCCCGGACGGCAGACATCGTTGTCCGAGGAGCTCGGCGAGGTGTTCACCCGCCGATGGGTAGTCGAGTTGATCCTCGACCTCGTCGGCTACACGGATGATCGCGACCTTGCGGCGCTAAAGGTGCTCGAGCCAGCGTGCGGCGAGGGTGCCTTTCTGGGTCCGATCATCGACCGTCTGATTGCGTCGTGTGTCAAACACGGCCGTCGTCCACCCCAGTTGGCGGACGCGCTACGAGCGTTCGACCTCTCAGAGCTGAACGTCGAGAGGGCGCGCAAGCTCGCCACAATCCGCCTCATCGACGGCGGTGTCCTCGCCGCCGAGGCGGAGAGACTCACTAGCTCCTGGATCTGCGAAGGCGACTTCTTGCTCGACGACGACATCGAACCGGCCGACTTCGTTCTCGGGAACCCGCCGTACATCCGACTGGAGAACGTGTCGCTCGCTCGGACCGCCGCTTACCGTGCCGCGTGCCCGACGATGCGCGGGCGGAGCGACGTCTACGTCGGCTTCATCGAGCGCGGGCTCCGGCTCCTGACCGAGGGGGGCGCGTTGGGTTTCATCGTCGCCGATCGGTGGATGCACAACCAGTACGGGGCCGACCTACGGCGTCTGGTTGCCGACGGGTTCTCTGTCGAAACGATCGTCGAGATGCACGATGCTGACGCTTTCGAAGATGAGGTTTCGGCGTACCCGGCGGTCACCGTGATCCGGAGAAGTCAACAGGGACGAGCTGTACTCGCTATGACCGGACCCGGCTTCGGCGCGGTTGAGGCCGATCGCTTTCGATCTTGGGCCCTCCGCGGGCGAACGCCGGCCATCGAGCGCAAGGGGTTTCGAGCGGCGCGGCTCGATGCCTGGTTCCCTGCCGATGAGCTCTGGCCATCCGGCGACCCGGCCCAGTTGGCTATCCTCAGCGACCTCGAGAAGCGCTTTCCCCCCCTCGAGGATGCGGCCACCGGGACTCGGGTCGGCATCGGCGTCGCCACCGGCGCCGACAGCGTGTACATCACCCGTGACGAGGAGTGTGTCGAGCGTCAGCGCTTGCTTCCGCTCGTCAAAGCGGGCGATATCGCTCGCGGCCAAGTCAACTGGTCGGGCTCATTCCTCGTGAACCCCTGGGAGGGTGGTCGTCTCGTCGATATGCGTCGCTATCCGCGCATGGAGTCGTACATGCGAGCTAACGAGCGAGTCCTTCGGTCTCGTCACATCGCACAACGCCGGCCGGAGTCGTGGCACCGCACGATCGATCGCGTCAATCCAGATCTTCTGCAACGGCCGAAGCTGCTGCTCCCTGACATCAAGGCAGTAAGCCATCCGGTCCTCGAGGAGGGCAACTTCTATCCGCACCACAACCTGTACTTCATTACCTCAGACGACTGGGATCTTGAGGTTCTCGGTGGGTTGCTGCTGTCGGAGATTGCGAACCTCTTCGTCGGTGCGTATTGCGTGAAAATGCGCGGAGGCTGCTACCGCTTCCAAGCTCAGTACATCCGACGCATCAGGGTTCCGACCATCGCATCGATCGGGAAGCGCGAGAGCCGGATGCTTGCCCGCTCGTTCATTGCTCGGGACGTCGATGCCGCAACGGCGGTCGCAGCAAAGATTTACGGGATCAGCCCCCTGCGCCCCTGGTTCTGACCGTGGCCGCCCCTCGCATCGCGCCGCGCAAGCCGAGATCCGTCCTGCTGACGAATCCCTACTGCGCTCCTCTCCGGCTGATGTACAAGGAAGTCACCGATGGCGCCGCGACAAGCTGGAACCAAGTTGAGGATCAGTTCCTCTTGGCGATGTCTGCGTTCGACAGTAATCTGCCGGATCAGTTCGTAGGAGACGACGCGGCGAAGAGCCAGCAGAGCAAGGCCTTGAGCGGCGCGTTGCAGAACGGCAAGGGCGACTGGTTCAACAACCTGATCGCTGTCCTGCTCGAGCGGTGTTCACAAGTCGAAACGCTGTACCTCCGCCGACAAGTCCCAGGCCTCATCATTCCCATCCACAACCTCGACGGCGTCTATCCCGGCGACCCGACTCGTGAGATCGAGTTCTTGCTCGAGGCAAAGATGATGGGAACGCCGAAGCACGCCAACAGCCCGAATGAAAAGCCGGCCGGCCGTGACGGGTCTGCGGACACAAAGAAGCGCGTCGGCGAACTCGCGTTCAAGTCAATCGACTTGAAGGGTGAGGCGTCGCGGCGGTTGACGATGATCGGGAAGGCGCCCACGGGCGGCGGTGCGGGCGGCGGCGATCTGTCGACGTGGCTCCACGCCAATCGCCCGAGGATCTACTTCTTCATGGCGGTGCGCGTGTTGAGCGAAACCGACTTCGCCGCAGTTGTACGGTGGGCGCAAACCGCAGCTCAGGTCGTCGACGCCGTGGGCCTGTACTGCTATGAGCCCGTTCCCGGATCGTTCACGACGTACCGGCGACGCGCCGGAGTGCCGACCGCTCAGGAGCTCGAACGGGTCCTGTACCGAGCCTGCATCGAGCTTCGAGGAATTGTGACTGAGCCTCCTCCGCCGATCCCAGTAGACGTGCCGCCCAGCCCGGCGGTTGAAGCGGCCTCCCTCACCAAGGAGGTCAGCGACGCATGAACGTCTTCGTTGAGGATCGCGTCTCGAGTGAGATGAGAAACCACCGCGGCAAGGGATCTCCGAGAGGCCGGGCGCCGATTCGGTTCCCCTGCGGTCACTTGTAGACGCGGAAATCCACCCGGTCGGCGGCGTCGGGGTCGCCGTTGTAGTTGATGGTGATCTCCTCGCCCCGGGGGATGTCGCGCAGGGCCAGGAACTCCATCATCCGCTCGGCCGGGATGGCCTGGGCGAAGGCGTTGGGCGTGTAGGAGTGGTTGAGGAGGGACACCCGCCCCAGGGCGAGGGCCCCGTCCTGCCCGTTTCTCCCCCACGAGAAGCACAGCCGGCCCACGCAGGTCCCCTGGATCTGCCCCCACTCGGCGGCGGGGATGACGAGGACGGGCGCCCGGTCGATCACTTCGCCGGACCTGAACCGCCGCCCGGCCACCAGGCCCCTCCCCTTGCGGGGAATGGAGACGACGTCCAGATCGTGCTTCATGCTCACTAGCTTTCTAGCCGCGGGCGTCTGCCGCCTGCCCCGGTAGGGTCTGCAGTCTCATGAGCAGCAAACCCACCGTAGACGTGCCCCAGGGCGAGCAGCCCCCGACCGACCTGGTCATCGAGGACATGGTCGTCGGCGACGGTCCCGAAGCCACCGTCGGCCAGAACGTCGAGGTCCACTACGTGGGCGTGGCGTGGAGCACGGGGGAGGAGTTCGACTCCTCGTGGAACCGCCGCTCGCCGTTCTCCTTCATGCTCGGCCAGGGCCGGGTCATCAAGGGTTGGGACAAGGGCGTGGCCGGCATGAAGGTCGGCGGGCGCCGCAAGCTCGTCATCCCTCCCGACCTGGGGTACGGCCGCGCCGGTGCCGCCGGCGCCATCAAGGGCGGCGAGACCCTCGTGTTCGTGGTCGACCTGCTCGAGGTGGGCTGAACCCCGCCCCGGAGTAGCTCAGCCCGAGGTGCCCGGAGGCTGCATGGGGCTACCGGCCAGCGCCCGCCACGTGAGGGGGCCCACGATGCCGTCCGCCGCCAGCTGAACCTGCGTCTGGAACGTCTTCACCTGGGATTCCGTGACCGGACCGAAGATCCCGTCGTCGGCCGCGGGGAACTGGGACTGCACCGCCTTGACCGCTTCCCCCGTGCTGCCCTTCTTGACCGTCACCAGCAGGGCGGCCCACGTCTTGTCGCCGATGATCCCGTCGACCTGCAGGTTCTTGGACTGCTGGAACTGCTTCACTGCCCCCTCGGTCGCAGGACCGAAGATGTGGTCAGGCTGGATGTTGTGGCCCTTCTGCCGCAACAGGTACTGCGCCCTGCGGACGCCGTTGCCTTCGACGTCCTTGTCGCCCTTCTTCAGGACCGGAAATCCGCCGTTCGCCATTCTGTCTCCCTCCGCCGCGACCGAAGTGGCCGGGGCCCGGAGCATCCCGGATCGCGCCCCGAATGTCAACCGTCACTGAGACGCGTCAACCGGGCTGCGCTCCGCTCCACCATCCAGCGGGCGGCGCATTTCTCGGTGGTCGACGCGCGGAGCACGGTGCCCAGGTGCCACCACTCCCCCACCACCCGCTCGGGGGTGACGTCGACCACCATGTAGCCGTTGCTGTCCAGCTCGCACCACTGGACGTGGGGCAGGGCCTGCACCAGCGCCTCCTCGATGGCGATCGACCGGGTCCGGGGCGGCCAGCCCATCTTGTCGGCGACGTTCTGCGATGTGAGGCTGGCGGTCACGAACTCCACGGCCAGGCTGGGTGACGCGGGGTCGAACGGGTCCCTCCGTACCTCCAGGGCCAGGGAGAGGTGGACGTCGCCACTGAGCACGACCACCCCTTCGATCCCCTGTTCGGTCACGTGGCGGAGGAGGGCGTCGCGCTCGGCCGGATAGCCGTCCCACTGGTCGTAGTCGGCCCCGGCGCCGTCCTTGCGGATGAGCTTCACCTCGGCCAGGGCGGGACGGATGGCTTCGGGGAGGCCCTCGCTCCAGGTATGGCCCATCACCGACGGGTTGCCGATCAGACGCCAGGTCGCGGTGGACGACGCCAGCTCCTCGAGCAGCCACGCCCGCTGACCGGCGCTCAGGGCCGTCCGGCCCTCGCCGTACATCTCGGGCGGGGGCACGGGTTCGTCGCGCCGGGTCCGGGTGTCGATGACGAACAGGTCGGCCAGGTTCCCCACGGACAGGGAGCGGATCACCCGCTCGGGATCCGCGGGATCGGGTGGCCGGGCCGGCATCCACTCCCACCGGGCTCGAAACGCCTCCGCTCGGCGCCGCTCCCACGATCCGCTCCCGTCCGGCTTGTGCTCCACCGACCCGTCGCTCCAGCACCCGTCGGCGATCTCGTGGTCGTCCACCGTGGCGATCATGGGATGGGCGGCGTGGAGGGCCTGGACATCCGGATCCCGTCGGTAGAGGGCGTACCGCCGCCGGTAGTCGGCCAGCGTGGTGCACTCGTGGAGGGGATCCACCTCGCGGCCGATGTCGGCCGCCGGCGTCTGGCTGGGCGGCGGCTTCTGGGCCGCCTCGTAGATGTAGTCGCCGAGATGCAGGACGAAGTCGAGGTCGTCCCGAGCCGCGATACGGCCGTAGGCATTGAAGAAACCGGCGTTGTATTTGGCGCACGACGCCGTCGCCAACCGGATGTGAGTGGTCCCGGCCGCCGGCAACGGGCGGGTCCGCCCCACGGGCGACGCGCTACCGCCAGAGCGGAAGCCGTAGTGGTACGTCGTGGCCGGCTCGAGCCCGTCGACGTCGACGTGCACCGTCCAGTCCCCCTCCGCCTCGGCCACAACCATGCCCGAGGCGACGATCTCCTTCAGGTCCGGGTCTGCGGCAACCGTCCACTCGACCTCGACGTCCTCACCCGCCGCCGGGCTGGCCCGCGTCCAGATGACGACGCGGTCGTTCACCGGATCACCGCTGGCCACGCCGTGCACGAAGACCTCGCCCGAGGAAGTCACACGACCGCCGACCGCCGAACGCGCACCTTAGCGGAGGTCGCTACTACCGCCAGCTCCGCTGGGCCGAACGCACAGACGCCGCCTGGTGACGCCTGGGGTACCGTCGTGCGGGCCGGATGCAGACCTTCCTCCCCTACGCCGACTTCGACGCCTGCGCCCGCAGCCTCGACGGCCGCCGGCTGGGAAAGCAGAGGGTCGAGGTCCTGCAGGTGCTCCGAGCCATCACTATCCCCGGGTACGGCTGGCGCCACCATCCCGCCGTCAACATGTGGCGCAGCTACGAAGAGGCCCTGGGGGCCTACGGCGTGGCCATCTGCCGCGAGTGGTGCGCCCGGGGCCACGCCGACACGTGCGACATGAAGATCCGCACGGAGCTGGCGGGCATTGGGATCACCGAGGTGCGGAACCAGGACGAGCTGGCCCGGGCCGGCCTGCTCCCGCCGTGGCTGGGCGACGAAGACTTCCACCGCAGCCACCGGTCGTCTCTCCTGGCCAAGGACCCGGACTGGTACGGCGCGACCTTCCTGGACGTACCGCCTGACCTGCCCTACGTCTGGCCCGTCAGACGCGCGTGAGGGACACGTCGTCGACCTGGGCCGCGGTCCGTACGCTCGTCGTCAACGATGCCAGCACGTCCACGCTGATCGATGTGCCGCCGTCGGCGGGAGCGCTGGTCACGCTCAGCTGTTGCCACGCGTCCGTACCCATCGCCACGACGGTGCGGAACCGCACGAGCGTCGAGCCCCGGAACTCCCGGATCCGGAGGGTGATCGACCGGCCGGCCGGTGCCTTGACCCAGGCCGTGGCGGAGTAGGCGGCGCCGCTGACGGACGACGCCACCGTGTTCGGGGAATCGTCGAGCACGGCGTCGCCGGTCGACGTGTGGCGGCGTAGCTCGGCCGAGCATGCGCCGCTGTGGGCCACGGCGCACGTGCGGCCCAACCGGGTGCGGCTGTTTTCCACTCCCCAGCCGGACAGCGTCGTCTCGAATCCAGCGTTCCCGACCAGATTCGACGGCCTCACCGTGGTCGTCGTCGTCGGCGGAACCGTGGTCGTGGTGACCGGCCCGCGGACGGCGTAGGACGTGGACGCCACCCGCAGCGAGGACACGTCCACCGCCTCGAAGGCGGAGCCGAGGACGGTCCGGAGCCGGCCAAGGTCGGTGTCGTTCCACCCGGGATCCGGGGCGCCACTGAGGAACCAGGGAGAGCCGTTGTCGGCCAGCACCATCCCGTGCTTCTTGAGGGCCCGGAGGATCACCTGGTTCTCGGCCGAGAAGCCGCTGATGTCGAAGCTGGCCTTGAGCCGGAACCATGCGCCCATGGGCGGGTCCGACGCCCCACCCGTCGCCGCCTTGTGGCTCCCCGGCCACACGTAGGCGTTGGCCGTCCGGGGCGCGGTGAAGCGGATCACGTGGTCGATGGTCCCGGCCGCGACCTCGTCGCGGCGGACCAGGCCGGGCAGGATCGGTAGCCCGGCGGCGTCTCCCGAGGTCCAACCCAGCGGCCGCATGGCGTTCGAGCGGAGGTCCCAGGTGGCGCCCGAGCCCGCGCTCCAGGACGTGGCTCCGTTCTGCGGATAGGCCCGGTAGAGCTCCCACAGCCGGCACGCATCCCTGTCGACCACGAGCACGTGGCGGTCGCCGCTCGCGCTCGGCCCGCCCTCGATCGGCGCGCCCGCGGGCACCGGGTAGGGGCCGGGGTCGCTCTCATCGGCGTACTCGAACGTGACGGGGACGCGGGGCTGACTTCCGCCGACGGTTGTGAACGGGATGCCGATCGGCCCTCCGTCCCACGTGCCGCTCCCGAAGTCGGCCTTCAGCCCGGCTCCAGCACCGACGCTCGCCACCCAGGTGGCCGACTGCGGATGGACGGGCAGGGCCGAAACGTCCGCGTGCCAGAACGAGTCGGCCGGGAAGGTCGGGCAGGCGGGGGCTCCGGGGAAGGGCGTCGCCCGTCCTGGCGCTGCCATCGTCAGCGCAGCCACGGCCGCCAACGTGGTCGCCAGCGCGACCGTTGACCGCCCCTGGCCCAAGGCTCTCATCTAGGCGGTGTCGGCAGAGCGGCTTCCTGGGTTGAGGGCACCTCTGCAGCAATAAGTCCGCGGTGACAACGTTCGCCGCCTGCAATTGCGTCCTACCTGGAGCAGTGCTACACCGTCCCTATTACCCGGGGTTAGGGACGGGAGGCAGGCTGGTGGGACGGATTCGAGGGTTTGCGGCTGTCAGCGCGCTGGCGCTGGCCTGGGGCACTGCGGTGGCGATCCCTGCGGAGGCGGCCATCCTGGGCTGCGGGGACATCGTCGTCCGGAACACGACGCTGGAGAACGACGTGGGCCCCTGCGGGGTCGGCCTGGTCATCGGGGCGGACAACATCACGCTCGACCTCAACGGTTACAGCATCACCGGGCTCCCCCGGACCGACGACGGCGCCGGCATCTACCTGTTGCGGCGGACCAACGTCACGGTCAAGAACGGCACCGTCCGCAATTTCGACGGCGGCGTGGTGCTCGACGGAGGCACGCAGAACACGGTCCGGAACATGGACGTCCACGACAACATCGGCGTCGTGGGCCAGACCAGGTACGCCGAGGGGATCGCCCTGCTCTCCTCGACCAACAACCGGATCATCGGGAACCGCGTTCGTCACAACGGTCCTCTCGGAGGGATCGGGCTCTACTCCCGGGTTGACATCAACCACCCCCGGCAGACGAGCGGGCTGACCACCGGCAACCTCATCGACTCCAACCAGGTGCTGGACAACAACATCGAGCGGAACGCCGGCCTCAACGACTC
>JBHENM010000105.1:0-1031 GCA_046262035.1 Acidimicrobiales bacterium
TCGGCCCGAAGTTGCATGACGGCGTCGCCCATCGCCGCCACCTCTCCCTGGAGCTCCTGGACGTCGCGCCGGAGGGGCTCCATGAGCGCTTCCAGCTCGGGGGCGTCCACCGCCACCGAGATCACGGTCTGGGGGGCAGGGTCGAGCTCCTCGGGAAACGCCTCGAACGGGGCCTCAAGGTCGTACTGCACTTCGTCGTCGAATCCGAAGGTGATCTCGCCGTCCGGTTGGAACTCGGGCTCCGGCTCGGGCTCGGGCTCGAAGGCGAAATCGGCCTCGGGCTCCGGAGCCAGGCCGGGCTGGGGTTCCGGTGCGATTTCGGCCTCGGGTTCGGGGGCGATTTCGGGCTGGGGTTCCGGGGCGGCCGCAGGCCGCAACCCGCCTTCGACCTCCCACTCCAGTTCGGCTTCCGGCTCCTCGGGTGGAGGCTGGACTGGTGCTTCGGTCGCGGGCGCGGGCGGAAGGGCCGGCGTTTGCACGGCGATCGCCGCCGCCGCGGTGGCGGCCGCCTCGGCCTCGACCTGCGCTTTGCCGGCCGCTTCGGCGATGTGGTCGAGTCGCTCGTAGATCTGGTCTCGGGTGCGTACGAACCAGCGGTTGGCGGCCCCAACGGTGGTCGCGATCTGCGCCCGTAGCTGGTCTCGCTCGTCGGCCATAGCCTCGTTGGCCTCGGCCAGGATGTCCTGCAGATCGGCCCGCAGCAGCTCGAAATCGGACCGGAGGCCGTCGATGGCGTCGGGAAGCTGCGCTTCGACCAGCTCGGCCAGGCGATCCATCGTCACCCGGACGCGATCCTCGAGAGCGTCGAGGCGCGCCAGTTCCGAGAGCGGACCGCCGGCGAACGGTGGGGTCAGCGACCCGGAAGTGCCCGAGAGACCTCCTTCATTGCCCACAAGGGCTTCAAAACCGCGAGTCACCCGGTCGCTTGCCTCTCCTGATCCCCCCAGACCTCCCGATGGCATCTCCGCGGAGGTTAGTGGCCCGCCGGCATTCGCTAACGGATGCTTCGACTGCCCTCGGCGCCCAGGTCG
>JBHENM010000106.1:0-1999 GCA_046262035.1 Acidimicrobiales bacterium
CGCCGGTCTCCGGCATCAACGTGTCGGGTGACGCGGGCGCGACCTGGACCCACCCCGCTACCGCCACACCCCCCGCCGCCTCGTCGGCGAACTACGGCGGATGTGCAACCGTCCCTCGAACCTCTCCCTCAGCCTTCGGCATCGGGATCAACCCCACCAACGGGAACACCGTCATCGGCACCAACTGCGGCGTGGCTCGTACCACCGACGGTGGGGCGACCTGGCTCTTCTCCGACCCGACTCCCGGGACGACGGCCAGCAACGTGTGGGACATCTTCGTGCAGCCAGACGGCACGGTCCTGAGCTGCGGGAACGACGGCGTCCACCGCTCCACCGACGGTGGCGCCAACTGGACGGCGATCATCGGCAATCTACCGATGACCCTCGCATTCGGGCGCTGCTCCGTCACCGCGTCACCCGATGAGAACTACGTGCTGTTCGTGGAGTTCGGCGGCCGCGTATTCGAGAGCGACGACACCGGCGCCACGTGGACCGAGTTCCTCAACTCCCGCAACGGAGGGCGCATCCCCTTCATCACCACCAACGACCGCACGACGGGCTTCGACCTCTGGGTGGGACGGGGCGTGAGCCTGTTCCGGGCTCCGTGCACTACGCCGGCCATGCCCGCCCCGGGTGGGGCCAACCGCTGCCCGACGGTGCCCGCGTGGATCAACGCTCAGAACGGCGCCCACGCCGACACGGGTGACGTCGTGTTCGACACTGGTGTCGCCAACGACCGCTGTCCCCGCGTCTACTCCTCGGACGGCGGCGTTCACACCGTCGGCGGCGCCAACCCCGGCTGCCAGACGCCGGGGTGGACCCGCGCCAACGTCGGCCTCCACGCCCTGTGGCTCTACTCGATGAGTGGCGCCCACCAGCCCGGGGATGTCAACGAAGACCTCTACATGGGCATGCAGGACAACGGTTCGTTCGCCGCCACCAATGGCGGTGCGCCCCTGCCGACGTGGGCTGCTCCGGACTGCTGCGACGTCTTCAACATCGTCGCCGACTCCACTCGCGTGGTGTGGGACGTGTGCTGCAACAGCATGCCTCCGCCCTCCGACGACCTCTACTACGGCGGGCCGGGGATGACGGGCCAGACTCAGGTCGTCTCGCCACCGCCGGGCTTCGACGTGCAGGGCTTCGACCTGTTCACCTTCCCGGACTACATCGACGTGTTCGGCCCGAACCAGTACGTGGCCGTCACCGCCAACAACCCCCCCGTCACCACCAACGACATCACCGCCAATCCGGTGGTGTGGACCGCACTCGGCACCGGTGCCCCGGCGGGCGGGTTCTGCACCGTGCAGGCGTCGGTCTCCGGGGGGACGCCGACGTTCTACGCCCAGACCGGTTGCCAGGGGAACCGCGAGACCGGTGCCAACGCCGGGCCCTTCCAGTTGTGGCGGCTTCAGGGACTGATCGGCACCTGGGACCGCATCGACGACAATTTCGGGACCCCGGGGGGAACAGAGATCTTCGCCGTCGACCCCAACAATCCGAACCGCCTCTACGCCTCGCACCTCTCGGGGCCGGAGGGCGCCCAGATGATCCGGTCGGTCGACGGCGGCGCGACATGGCAGGTCGACGCCGGGCTGACCGCGCTGATGGACGGCAACAACGACTTCCAGATGCAGACGCCGGCCAACGGCGGTGCCACCAGCTTCACAACCTTCAACGGGTACGTGCAGCCGACCCTGCTGGCCTTCGATCCGGAGGATCCCAGCACCATCGTCGCCGGTGGACGCGACTCGGGAGTGTTCCTGTCCCGCAACGGCGGGCTGAACTGGGCGCTGCTCACCGACCCCCGCACTCCGCACCTCTCGGGGATCCCGCACCTGCCCCGCCCCTTCTACGCCTACTTCGACCACGAGCCCGCAGGCTCGATCAACATCTACATCGGCACCCAGGGCCGGGGGATGTGGCGGATCACGGTGCCCGCCGACGCCTGTGCCTTGACCACGGCCCCGCCGGTGGGATCCATCATCGGGACGGCGGG
>JBHENM010000107.1:0-28699 GCA_046262035.1 Acidimicrobiales bacterium
CACAAGGGCTTCAAAACCGCGAGTCACCCGGTCGCTTGCCTCTCCTGATCCCCCCAGACCTCCCGATGGCATCTCCGCGGAGGTTAGTGGCCCGCCGGCATTCGCTAACGGATGCTTCGACTGCCCTCGGCGCCCAGGTCGGAGAGCACCATGGACTCGACGAGGTCCTGAAAGCTCGTCCGCGGCTTCCAGCCGAGGCGCTCGCGGGCCTTGCTGGCGTCGCCGGTGAGGATGTCGACCTCGGCGGGCCGGAGGAAGCGGGGGTCACTCTCGACCAGATGTGCCCAGTCGTCGATGCCGATGGTCCGGAAGGCGATGTCCAGGAGCTCGGTGACGGTGTGGGTCTCTCCCGTGGCGACTACGTAGTCGTCGGGCTCGTCCTGCTGCAGCATCAGCCACATGGCTTCGGCGAAGTCGCCCGCGAAACCCCAGTCGCGCGCGGCGTCGACATTCCCGAGGCTCAGCTTGTCCTGCAATCCCAGCTTGATCCGGGCGACGCCGTTGGTGATCTTGCGGGATACGAACTCGAGCCCCCGGCGGGGGCTCTCGTGGTTGAAGCAGATGCCCGAGCAGGCGTAGAGGCCGTAGGACTCCCGGTAGTTCACCGTGATGTAGTGCCCGAACACCTTCGCTGCTCCGTAGGGCGAGCGCGGGTGGAACGGCGTCTGCTCGGTCTGGGGCGTCTCCCGCACCTTGCCGAACATCTCGGAGGACGACGCCTGGTAGAAGCGGATGCGGTTGTCGGCGGCACCGCCCACGACACGTATCGCCTCCAGCATCCGCAACACGCCCAAGCCGGTGATGTCGGCCGTCAGTTCCGGTTGACGGAAGGAAAGAGCTACGAAGGAGATGGCCCCCAGGTTGTAGACCTCGTCGGGCTGGACCTGTTCCACCACGGCGATCAAGGAGGAGAGGTCCTGGAGGTCGCCCTCGACCAGTTCCAGCTCGGGCGTCTCGTCCTGGACCATCTGGGCCTTGGGGTTGGCCTGGCCCCGGACCATCCCGAACACGTCGTACCCCTTGGTCGCCAGGAGTTGAGCGAGGTAGCGGCCGTCCTGTCCGGTGATGCCGGTGATGAGAGCGCGGGGCATGAAGCTTGAAACTTAGTCCCGACCGGGCACCACCCCTCATCCGAGGGGACTACCGGGCCGTGGACACCCCGCCCGGGCAGGGAGTGAAATCCACTTCTCGGTCCGAGAACCGCGTCCACCGGCCGTCGACGCGAAGGATCTGGCCGGGCGCGCAAATCTCGTCGAACCACCTGACGAGCAGGCGCTTCTCGGGCGGGATGGGCACGTTCAGGCTGTCCCACGTCAACAACGGAGTCGGATCGCAGATCGCGCCGACCGCGGCCGATGTGCAGAGCGAGGCGTTGGCCGTGTTGCTCGTGTAGAGGTTGTGGGCGAGGTACGTGTCGACCAAGCCCGCGTAGAACCCGATCGGGTACAGGACGAGGAAGGCGGCGGCCAACTTGGGAATGCGGCCTCGGCGTTCCTCCGCACCGTCGGGCACCCGGAAGAGCAGCGGCACCGCCGCAGCGAGGGCTAGGTTCCAGGGATATACGGCCGTGTTCCAATCCGCCATGATGAGCACGACGACGATCCCGATGTGGAACAGCGGGCCGGCGACGCGCAGCACACCCCACGAGCGTCGCCAGAGCCCCAGGACCGCGAACCCCACCTCGATCACGGGCACGAGCACGGCCACCGGGATGCGGAACGCGTCGGAGCCCATGGCGTCGGCGATGAAGGCCGCCGCTCCCGTCGACCACCCGCCGCTCAGGATCTTGTTCAGGCCGGCCCAGCCCCAGAGGGTTATCAGGTGCCAGCGGGCGATCTGAAACCCCATCCGCGGCCATGCGCCCGCCGCCAGCAGCAGCTCCAGGGAGAAGAACCAGGGAAGGAGCCGGATCTGGTCTCCCAGCATGGCCAGGGCGAGGAGCGCCCCGTGGGCGATCGCCCCCGTGCGGGGAAAGCGGATGGCGAGCACGGCCGTGGCGACGAGAGGGATGGCAAAGCTGAAGGACGCCAGTCCACCTACGGCCGGGAGGTTGGGCGGGTCGGCGCGCGGCTGCCACAGCTGCCACGAGAGGATGTATGACGCCACCAGCCCTAGAGCGGAGACGACAACCAGGGCCCTCGGCCCCCACTCCGGCGGCACCGTCCGACGTAGTTTGGATAGCCGCCGCGGCTTGGTCGAGGTCTCCACCGCGGCGAGCCTAGAAGGCTTATTCAACAGCCTTCAGAGAGGGATGTCGCTCCGTGGGCGCCGGCCGTGAGAACGTAGACGGAGTTGAGCCGGACCCGGGTCCGTCCCCTTGTCGTCCTCGCGCTCGCAGCGCTCGTCGGGTCCTTGGCGGTCGTCGCCGCCTGGATCGTGGACACGCGCGCCCACAGGGATGGCGTTCTGCCCAACGTCGCCGTGGCCGACCAGCGCATTCGGGGGCTCGATGCCGCCGAATTGACGGCCGTGGTGACCCGGATCGCCGACAGGTTCGCCAGTGCCACGATCGACGTCCGAACGCCCGGAGGGCGCTTCAGCGCCAGCGTCCCCGAACTGGGAGTGGCCGTCAACCGTGATCGCACGGTCGACGACGTGCTCACCGCCGGCCGGGAGGGCTTCTGGCCCCGCCGCCTATGGGTCTGGGCCCGCAGCTTCATCTCGCCGGTAAAGGTGCCTGCCGCCATCGATGTGGACCGTCAGAAGCTCGATCGCATCGTCGCCGAGCGCGACCCGGCCCGTACCCCTCCCGTGGAGCCGTCCCTGACCGTGCGCGACGGTCATCTCGAGGGGGTGGCCGGTCAGCCCGGCCGCGGCGTCAATCCCGCCGAGCTGGCCGAGGCCCTTCGCCGGGCCACGCCCTCGGCGGGCACGCTCGAGGTTTCGATGCAGCTCAGCTCCATCGACCCCCGCTTCTCCAAAGCCGACGCCGACCGCCTGGCGCAGGAGGCCGAACGGCTGGCCGGCGGCGGCCTGCAGGTCGCCAGCGGTGACCAGACGGCGGCGGTCCCCGCCTCCTCCCTCAACCGCTGGCTCCGCGCCGTTCCCGGTGAGACGGGCTTGAGCCTGGGGATCAGGCCCGACGCCGAGGTCATCGCCGACCTGGCCGAGCTCCTACCCGACGCGGGCGTCAAGCCCGTGGAAGCAGGCTTCGCCGTAAGCGGAGGCACGGTGGCCGTCACACCGTCCAAGCACGGCACGGCGTGCTGCGCCGACGACGCCCACGACATCCTCGCCGCCGCGCTCGTGGACCCCACCAAGCGGGCCAGCCCCGTCCAGCTGCCACTGAAGACGGTCTCCCCTCGGCGCGACGAGGAGGCGGCCCGGAAGCTGGGCATCGTCGAGCAGATAGGCACCTTCACCACCGCCCATCCATCGGGCGAGCCCCGGGTCCGCAACATCCACCTGATGGCCGACACCGTGCGGGGCGCGGTGATCGCCCCGGGCGAGACGTTCTCGATCAACGGCACGGTGGGACGGCGCACCAAGGAGAACGGCTATGTGGAGGCGCCGATCATCAGCGGCGACTACAAGTTCGAAGCCGACGTCGGGGGCGGCGTCTCGCAGTTCGCCACGACCATGTTCAACGCCGCCTTCTTCGCCGGGCTGGAGATCCCGGAGTTCGCCATGCACGGCCTCTACATCTCCCGGTACCCGTACGGGCGCGAAGCGACCCTCTCGTTCCCGGGCCCGGACCTCAAGGTGCGCAACCCCAGTCCGTACGGGGTGCTGGTGTGGACCAGTTACACCGAGTCGTCCATCACCGTGAGCTTCTATTCCACCAAGTTCGCCGAAGGCGAGCAGACCGGGCAGACCAAGGAGGAGCGATCGGCGCGGCCTCCCGCCGGTGCCCCTCCGGACACCCCTGCCCCCGGACCGTGCGTGGTGGTAACCACGGAGCGGACCCGCAAGTACGTCGACGGCCGGACTGCGGTCGACCATTTCACCGGCCTGTACGCCCCCGCCGAGGGGTGGACATGTTCGAGAGGATGAGCGCCATGGAACGTGACGTCGACCAGCGCGTGCAAGCGTTGGCCGTGCTCCGCATAGCCGTGGGCGGCGCGCTCCTGCTGACCCCTGGCCTGTGCGTCCGGGTGCTGGGCGGCCGGCATTCGGGTGGCCCCGTCGCCCGTCTCCTGGCTCGAACCACCGGGGGGAGGGATCTGGCTCTCGGCCTCGGAACCCTCCTGGCCGCACGGCACGGGTCGTCGGTGCGGGGCTGGCTGGAGGCGAGCATGGTCGCCGACGCCACCGACGCCGTCGGCGTGATGCTGGCGCGGCGGGACCTGCCCCGGGGTCGCGCCGTTCTCGCGGCGCTGTCGGCCGTGAGTGCGGTGGGCTTCGGCCGCCGCCTGGTCGCAGCGCTTCCCGCTCCCGGCGCAACCGGGGATTACCCCGGCCCGACGGCTGCTCCAACGACGTAGCCATGCCGTAACCTCGTGCCCATGGTGGACGCCCAGGTCGCGGTCGTGGGGGGCGGCCCGGCGGGCGCGGCGGCTGCCATCACCCTGGGTCGGGCCGGTTGTGACGTCGTGCTGGTCGACCGGGCCCGTTTCCCGAGGGACAAGTGCTGTGGGGACGGCCTCACGGTTGCTGCCCTGCGCGAGCTGGAGAGCCTCGGGCTACGACCCGAAACCGTCCCGGGCTGGCAGACGGTGCAGGACGTGTTCCTCCGGTCCCCTTCGGGCCGCGTCGTCCACCTTCCCCTCCCCCGCCGGAAGGGACAGTTCGCCGTGTGCGTTCCCAGGCTCTCGCTCGACGCCGCCCTGCTCGACCTGGCTCGGGCCGCCGGAGCCAAGGTGCTCGACGGTCACGCGCTCCGCGGCGCCGTGGCGGACGGTGACGCCGTGCAGCTCGAAGTCTCGGGACTCGATCCTCTGCGGGTTCGCTACGTCATCGGTGCGGACGGGGCGTGGTCGCCTCTGCGCAAGGCGCTGGGAGCCAACCTGCCGGGGTACCTGGGCGACTGGCACGCGTTCCGCCAGTACTTCAGCGGGTGCGGCCCGGCCGCGTCGGACATG
Source organism: Acidimicrobiales bacterium (assembly GCA_046262035.1). Taxonomy (GTDB): domain Bacteria; phylum Actinomycetota; class Acidimicrobiia; order Acidimicrobiales; family AC-14; genus JBHENM01. The sequence continues at coordinate 5,022 of JBHENM010000107.1, forward strand.
TGGGTGTGGTTCGAGCCCGACCTACTCCCCGGCTACATGTGGTCGTTCCCCCTGCCGGACGGGCGCGCCAACGTGGGCTTCGGCCTCGAGCGCAACGAGAAGTTCGACGCCCACCGCATGGGCGAGCTGTGGCCCGAGCTGCTGCAACGGCCCCATGTCCGGGAGGTGCTGGGGGATGGTGCTCGGGCCGAGGGGTCGCACAAGGCGTGGCCCATCCCGGCGCGCGTGCGAGCAGCGGCCCTGACCGCGGCGGACGGGCGGGCGCTGTTCGTGGGGGACGCGGCCTGCGCCACCGACCCGCTCACGGGCGAGGGCATCGCCCAGGCGTTGCTGACCGGCCGTCGCGCCGCCGAGGCGATCCTCGGCGGAGGTCCGGAGCATCCGGAGCGGGTCCGGGCCGCGTACGAGCGGGACGTGCGCCACGAGCTGTTCGCCGACCACCGCTTCGGCGACGCCCTGAGCCGGGGCCTCAGCCACCGCAAGGGAGCGCGGATCGCCATCAGGGCCGCCGGGCTGAACGCCTGGACGCGCCGCAACTTCGCCCGGTGGCTCTTCGAGGACTATCCCCGGGCCCTGCTCGGCACCCCGCGCCGCTGGCGGCGGCAGGTGCTCACCGCCCCAGGCGCCTACCAGGATCAGGGCGCGGGCCGTTGAGGGGCGATCGGGTCGAGATCGTCGTTGACACGGGCGACGGGGGTGTCCGTCAGTTCGACGTCACCGCCACCAAGGCCGGCCGCCGGGTAGAGGTAACGATGTCCAGGGGAACGGTGGAGGTGTCGGAGGTCACCCGTTCCGGCCAGCCGGTTCGGTCGGCTCGGTTCATGGCCAGCCGGGTGGTCGCCCTGGTCGAGCACCCCGCATCGGACGGCGACAGCAGCGCTCCCGCCACGGCCGGCCGCCGGCGTCCGCCGGCCGATCAGCCGTCCCTGGAGCTGGGCTGAGCTTCCCGTAGGCGCTTCATGCTCGCCTGCCACTCCGCCTCGTAGCTGTCCGGCCCCGACCGAGGCCTGTCGGTAGTAGCCGGCTGTGTCTGAGTACCAGACGGGCCCCGTTCCTGAGCCTTCCCCGGCCGGGCTCCGCCGGATCGACGGCGCTCCCGCCGGCGAACCTTGTCGCCCTGCCGCTCCAACTCGGCGTTGATCTCTCCGCCCACGACGACGGCCAGAGCGGACAGGTAGAGCCAGAGCAGGAGGACCACGACCCCGGTCAGCGAGCCGTACGTCTGGGCGTAGTTGCCCAGGCTCGACACGTAGAAGGAGAAGCCGAGGGACGCCGCCAGCCAGATCAGAGTGGCGACGATCCCACCGGGGCTGATCCACGCCCACCGCGGCGACTCACGGTTCGGCGCCAGGTAGTAGAAGCTGGCGAAGAGGGTGGCCAGGGCGGCGATGCCCACGGCCCAGCGGATCACGGTCCACACGAGGACGAAGGCGGCGCCGAAGGGCAGATGGTCCCGCAAGCTGTCGCCCAAGGGCTGGCCGAACACGATGAACGTCGTGGCCACGCCCCCGAGGACGACGGCGACCAGGATCAGCAGCAGGGCTCGAGCCCGCTTCTTCAGGTACGGACGCTCCTCGGGGACGTCATAGACGAAGTCGAGGGCGGTCTGGACCGCCACCATGCCCGCCGAGGCGCTGAACAATGCCAGCCCGGTCCCGACCAGCGCCGCCGCCGCCGAGCTCCCCCGCGGACGGTCGGTGGCGCTCCTGAGGGATGCGGTCAGGACCTCGGCGGCATTACCGGGCAGGGCCGAGGTGATGGCCTTGCTGATGGACTCGACCAGATCGGGCCCGGCATTGACCAGGCCGAGGAACCCGACCGCGGCCAGCAGTCCGGGAAAGACGGCCAGGAACCAGTAGAAGCCCATGCCGGCGGCGATGAGGCTGCCCCGGTCGGCCTTGAACTCACGGATCGCCCGGCGCAGGCTTTCCTTCCAGTCCGGCGGCGAGAGCTGGAGGGGCGACGAAGGCTGGTCCTGGTCCCCGGTCTGCGGCGGTACGGTCTGCTCTGGGTTCACGGGCTACCTGCCGGTCGTCCTGCCCTCCGGGAGGAGACTCGAAACGGCCCCCCCAGGCCCGCCGTCCGCCCGACCCCGTGCTGGGCCAGCATGGAGCCTGTGTCGGGAGTGCCCATCGACGTGCAGGACCTGGCCCACGGCTACACGACGCCGCGGGGCCCACTCTCGGTGCTCGACGGGATCACGTTCGACTTGCGAGCCGGAGGCTACGCCGCCGTCAGCGGATCTTCGGGTGCCGGTAAGACCACTCTGCTGGCCATCCTCGGCGGCCTGGAGCGGCCGTCGAGCGGGCGGGTGAGGGTCGGAGGCCAGGACGTCGCCGCCCTCTCGGGCGACGACCTGGCCGCCTACCGACGATCGACAGTCGGCTTCGTGTTCCAGCACTTCGGCCTGCTCGATACCCTCAGCGCCGCCCAGAACGTCGAGCTGGCCTGCACTCTTGCCGGCATCCCACCCGTCCGAAGACGGGAGCGCGCCGCGGACCTGCTGGAAGCCGTGGGTCTCACCGCCCGCTCCCGTCATCGCCCCGCCGCCCTGTCGGGGGGAGAACGGCAACGCGTGGCCATCGCCCGGGCCATGGCCAACCGGCCTGCGCTCCTGCTGGCCGACGAACCCACCGGCAACCTGGACGACGAGTCCGCTCAGCGCGTGGTCGAGCTCCTCGAGGCCCTGCGCGCCGAACATGGATGCACCCTCGTCATCGTCACCCACGACCAGGTGCTCGCAGCCCGGGCTGAGCAGCGCTTCTTCCTGAACCAGGGCAGGCTGGTGCCGGATTCGGATCACGAGACGAGCGACGTGCGATGAGATGGCGTGACGCGGCCGGGCTGGCGGTGACGAGCGTGCGGCGGCGGGCGGGGCGGTCCGTCCTCACCGTGCTGGCCGTGGCTCTCGCCACCACGTTGCTGACCGCCCTCGTCACCATCGCCGGGACCGCTCGCACCAAGGTTCTGACCGAGCTCTCCAAGGGCGGACCTCTGGCGGGCATCAAGGTCTCGGCCGCCGAGCCTGACCTCTCCCAGCTGGACAACGACAACGCCCGTCCCGGCCCCAGGAGGGATCTGGACGACGGGGCCCGGCGTCGAATCGCTGACCTTCCCGACGTGCGCACCGTGCTCCCCATCGTGGCGGCGCAGATGATGGTCGTCCCTCCCGATCCTCCGGCCCGGACCGACGTGCTCGAGACGCTGCCGCCCGTACGTCCCAAGGTGCCACGCAACGGGACCACGACGTCGACCGAGCCCAGCCCCATCATTCGTGCGCTGCGCCCTCCGCGGCCGTTCACCGAGACCGTGGTCGGCATCGACCTGACCAGCGCCGAGCAGCTCCCCATAACGATCGTGTCGGGGCGCTTGCCCGACCGCGGATCCCTCACCGAGGTGGCGGTCACGGGGGGATACCTCGAGCGTCTGGGGTTGACGAAGGAGCACGCACCCGCCGTCATCGGGACCGAGCTGTTCCTCGGCGCCCCCCGGGCCTTCGACGTCGGCCGGATCCGGTTCCGGTCACGGTGGGTCCGGGCCACGGTCGTGGGCGTGGTCGCTCAGGAAGCGGGGCCCGGCCAGTTCGTGGTGTCGGTGGAGCAGGCCCGGCTCGCCCGTCAGTGGACGTCGGCCGGGGGCGACGACGGGGGCAGGTTGGAGATCCCGACGTCTCCCTATACCGGCCTCTTCGTGATCACCCGGGGTCTCGACGCCGTGCCCCAGGTCCGTTCACGGATCACCGACATCGGCTATGCGACGACGGCCCCCGAGAACCTGGTGGCGTCGGTTCAGCGGTACCTTCGGGTGGTCGAGATCGTGCTCGCCGCCATCGGGCTCATCGCCCTTGTCATCGCCTCCCTGGGCATAACCAACGCCCTCCTGGCTGCGGTGCGCGAGAGGAAACGGGAGATCGGAGTGCTGAAGGCCATCGGGGCTCGCGATCGGGACGTCGCCCGGGTGTTCCTACTGGAAGCCGGCGCCCTGGGCGTGGTAGGGGGCGTGCTGGGAACGGCCGGGGGGTGGCTGGCGGCGGTGGCCGTCAGTGCGGTGGTCAACAGCTACCTGGCTGACCAGGGCCTCGACGCCGTCCAGCTCGGCTTCCCGATGAGCGTCGTGCTCGGGAGCGTGGCTGGCGCAGCCGTCCTGGCCGTGGCCGCAGGGACGCTTCCGGCGCGGCGGGCGGCGGCCTTGCCTGCGCGGGAAGCCATGGAGGCGGCGTGAACGCCGGCCATAGAGGGTTCCTCGCAGTCCTGGCCCTGAGCCTGGCCGCACTGACAGTGGCCTGCTCCTCCGGCGAGGAGGCCGGCGGCGAAGGAGCGAGCGGGGGCGCCTCGGTCGCCCCGAGCACACCCGGCGGACCGCCGCCTGTCTACGTAGCCGTGGGCGCCAGCGAGACCGCCGGCATCGGCGCCGAGGTTCCCCTCCGTGACGCCTGGCCGCGGGTGCTGTACCGGACAGCCATGCCCGAGAACACCATCTTCATCAACGTCGGCATCCCCGGGGCGACCGTGACGCAAGCGCTCAACGAAGAGCTGGGGATGGCCCTGGAACAGAGCCCGACGGTCGTCACCGTGTGGCTCAACGTCAACGACATCATCGCCGGAGTCACCGCCCCGGACTACGAGCGGGACCTGGGCACGCTGGTCCACGAGCTCCGCCGCGGTGGCTCCACCCGCGTCCTGGTTGCCAACGCCCCACCCCTGGACCGCCTCCCGGCCTACCTGGCGTGCCGGCCGGACCCACCGCTGGCCGCGCCGCCATGCCGCCTGGGATCGGACCTCCCGCCCCCCCAGGTGGTCAACGGGCTGGTGGAGGACTTCAACGCGGCCGCCGCCCGCGTGGCCGAGCGGGAGGGCGCGCACCTCGTGGACCTGCACGCGGTGGGGATGGCCGCCCGCCAGGCGGGGGTGGAACAGGCCCTGGTGAGCAACGACGGGTTCCATCCGAACTCCGGCGGCCACCAGGCGGTGGCCACGGCCTTCGCCGAAGTCCTCCAGCGGACAGGGCCCCTCGGAGCCGGCGGCGGCTGACGTGCCTGAAGCCAAGGACGAGCCGGTGGGGGTAACCACGCCCGGGGAGCTGCTGGCTCCACCGCTGGTCATAGGCGGAGCACGCGTCATCGTGGGTACGTGCTCATGGACCGACCCGACGCTTGTGCGCCAGACCGACTGGTACCCAAGGAAATCGATGACCGCCGCCGAACGGCTGGCGTACTACTCCAGCCGCTTTCCCATCGTGGAGGCGGACAGCACCTATTACTTCCCCCCTACCCCCGAGCTGGCCGCCGGTTGGGTGGAACGGACTCCGGACCGCTTCACCATGAACGTGAAGCTCTACTCCCTGCTCACCGGTCATCCGACGTTCCCGCACTCCCTGTGGCCCGACCTGCAGGCCGAGGTCCTGCCCGAGTTCCGGGACAAGCGCCGGCTCTACTCCAAGCATCTCCCGGAGGACGCCGTGGACGAGGTGTGGGACCGCTTCTTGCACGCCCTGAGGCCGCTGGCCGAGGCGGGAAGGATGGGGGCGGTGCTCGTCCAGTTTCCCAGGTGGTTCGGGCCCAAGGAAGCCAACCGGGAGGAGCTGCGCCGGGTCACCGCCCGTCTGGGGGACTACCGGGGATGCGTGGAGTTCCGGAACGGCCGGTGGCTGGAGGGCGACGAGTGCGAGGCGACGTTCGAGCTGTTGGAGGAACTGGACGTCGCCTACGTCTGCGTCGACGAGCCGCAGGGCTTTGCGTCCTCACTTCCGCCCGTCGTCGCAGCCACGTCGGATCTGGCCGTCGTCCGGTTCCACGGGCGAAACCACGAGACGTGGGAGGGAGAGAGCCCAACCGCCGCCGAGCGGTTCCGCTACCTCTACGCGGTGGACGAGCTCGAGGAGTGGGTGCCCCGGATCCATGAGCTCGCCGGCTCCGCGAACGAGGTCCACGTGCTGATGAACAACTGCTACAGAGATCACGGCGTGATCAACGCCGGGCAGCTGGCCCAGCTCCTCGCCGGGCAACGGCCCGAGCCCGTCGCCGGGCCCCCGCCCCCGCCCTACGCCCAGCAGCAACTCCGCCTCTAGCCTCGCGCCTCCCGCGGCCGGTTCAGATGACGCCGGGAGTTCCGGTCCGGATGCAGCGGGCGAGCTTGAGGTCCACCTCCACCCGGCCGATCTTGTTTCCGAAGGCCTCGGTGAACCAGAGGTTGCCGTCGACACCCTTGGTGATCCCCGAGGGATGGGCGTGCGGGGTGGGTACCGGGTACTCGGTGATGACGCCGGCGGGCGTGATCCTCCCGATGTTGTTGCCCTCGGCTTCGGTGAACCACAGGTTGCAGTCCGGCCCGACCACGATGTTGGTGGGCTGGCTCCCGGGTGTGGGGACAGGGAACTCGGTGATGACGCCGGTCGTCGTGATCCGCCCGATCTGGTTGGCATCCTTCTCGGTGAACCAGAGGGCCCCATCCGGGCCGACCACGATGCCCTCGGGGCGGGCGTTAGGGGTCGGCAGCGGAAACTCGGTGATCTCGCCCTGAACCGTGATCCGCCCGATCTTGCTGGACCCGGTCTCGGTGAACCACAGGGCTCCGTCGGGGCCGACCACGATGTCGCCCGGAAGGCTGTCCGGGGTAGGGATGGGGAACTCGGTGATGACCCCTTGGGGGGTGATGCGACCGATCTTGCCGGCGTGGTTCTCGGTGAACCACATGTTGCCGTCGGGGCCAAGGACGATGCCGAGGGGACCCGAGTCGGGCGTGGGCACCGCGAACTCCTGGATCTCCCCCCAGTAGGTGATGCGACCGATCCGGTTGCCGATGAGCTCGGTGAACCACATGGCGCGATCAGGGCCGGGGGCGATGACAAACGGCTGACTCTGGGGGTCAGGGAGAGGGAACTCGGTTATCTGACCGCTCCTGCTGATTCGGCCGATCTTGCCGCCTATCAACTCGGTGAACCAGACGTTGCCGTCCCGACCCAGTGCGATTCCGCGTGGAACGCCGAAGGGGGTGGGCACGGCGAACTCGGTGATCCTCCCCGTCAGGGCCGCGGCGGGAGCGGCGTTCCCCAGGAGGGGGGCGACCATCGTCACCAAGGCCACCGCAGCCGTGCCCAGCTTGCTGCATCGCTTCATGGGTCCTCCGCCATTCGAATAGTCGCCCATGGTCAATAGTAGCGGCGGCACGTGCGACGAAGGCCCGTGCGGTCAGTCCTCTTCCTCGTCGTCCTCTTCGTCAGAGACCTCGGCCGACGCGGTCACGGGCGACCCGTGGTGGGCCACCATCACCCACTGCCCCGCGGGATCCCGGACGAACACGTTGAGGGCGGCGACGGTCGTGGCCCCGTCGACGTCGAGGATGTTCTCGTCCACGGAAACCCATCCCGCGTCGCCCACCACTTCGGCCCGTTCATTGGTGAGGATGAACTGGAGGTGCTGGGAGTTCTGGAAGAGAGCGAAGAAGGACGCGGAGACCTTGGCCCACCCGCGCAGGGTCGCCCAACCCGGGTGGGTGCAGACCACGCGCTCGGTGTGCTCCCACAGCCGGCTCAAGGCGTCGAGGTCGCGACCCTCGAAGGCGTTGTAGAAGGCAGCGTTGGCGCCGCGAACGGCGTCTAGGTCCCGCGGTTGGGCGATCGCTGGGTTCTCCTTCCCGAAGTCGGCGCACGCTAGCGTGACCCGCCGATGCACCGCCTCCCCTCGAGCGACGGGGTCGAGGTCGCCGTGCACGATCTGGGGGGCGACGGGCCGCCCCTCTTGCTGGTGCATCCCACCGGGTTCTGTGCCCAGGTCCTCTCCCCTCTGGCCGCAGGTCTCGGTCGCGCCTTTCGCTGCTGGGCCCTCGACCTGCGGGGCCACGGCGTGACGCACTCACCCCCTGGGCTCGACTACGACTGGTCTGGCTTTGCCGACGACGTGCTGTCGGCCGTCCGAGGCCTGGGCCTGGGCCGGCCCATGGCCTTCGGCCACTCCTCGGGGGGAGCGGCGTTGCTGCTGGCGGAGGCTCGGCATCCGGGCACCTTCGCCGCGCTCTGGTGCTACGAGCCGATCGTGTGGCCGGACTCGGAAAGGGCGAGGTCACGGGCGGAGAGGCTCGCAGAAGGCGCAGCCCGCCGGCGGGAACGCTTCCCGTCTCCTGCGGAGGCGCTGGCCAACTTCGCGTCGAAGCCTCCGTTCTCGGCCCTCAGCCAGGAGAGCCTGGCCGCCTATGTGGCCCACGGCTTCGCCGCGGATCCCGACGGATCGGTGGCGCTCCGCTGCCGGCGTGAGACGGAGGCCGCGATCTACCGGAAGGCCGTCGAGGGTGATCGGTTCGCCCTGCTCGCTGACGTCGACGTCCCCGTGGTGGTCGCCTGTGGCGACACCACCGACGCCATCGGCCCGGACCTGGCGGAGCGGCTCGCGGCCGAACTGCCCCGGGGACGATCCGAGGTCCTGGCCGGGCTCGGCCACTTCGGCCCCCTCGAGGACCCGCCACGGGTGGCAACAGCCGTCCTGCGCGACCTGGTCGCAGGCGGCGGCCTCGGCACCCGCCCTCAGGGCGTCTGAGGATCCTCGTTTCTGTCGCACGGGGTCGATACCGTTCGGGGATGGCCCTGCCGCTCCCCACCTCGCTCACGCCCTCCAAGGTGGCGGCGTTCAAGGATTGCGCCCTGGCCTTCCGCTTCTCGGTCATCGACCGCCTGCCGGAGCCTCCCTCGGCTCCCGCGGTCAAAGGCACGTTGGTGCATCGGGCCCTGCAGCTCCTGCTCGAGGAGCCTCCCTCCCGGCGCACCGAGACCATGGGCGTGGAGTGCCTGGCCCGGGCCCGGGCCGAGCTGGACGCCGACCCCGAGTTCACCGGGCTGGAGCTGGACGCGGAGACAGAAGTCCGCTTCGTGGCCGAGGCCGAGGTCCTCGTCCGTCGTTACTTCGAGCTGGAGGACCCGGCGCAGATCACGCCGATCGGCCTGGAGCTGAAGCTCGAGGTCCAGGTGGGGACGCTCACGCTGCGGGGAATCATCGACCGGCTGGAGCGGGATGCGGACGGTGGTCTCATCGTCACCGACTACAAGTCCGGGAAACCCCCTTCCATCATCGGGGAGCAGAGCCGCCTGGGCGGTGTCCACTTCTACGCCTACCTGTGTGAACAGGTGTTCGGGGAACGTCCGAGCCGGATCCAGCTCCTGTACCTCAGCCAGCCCGTGGCCATCGTCGCCTATCCGTCGGAGCAGTCCATCAGGGGCTTGCAGCAGCGGACAACCGCCATCTGGCGAGCGGTGGAAAGGGCCTGCGAGCGTGAGGACTTCCGTCCTCGCACGTCCCCCCTGTGCAACTGGTGCGCCTACCAGGCCTACTGCCCGGCCTTCGGCGGCGACCCGGCCCTGGCCCGGGAGCTGCTCCCGGCCCACTCGGCCTGATCCTCTCCCCCCGGCTGCCCCAGTACGGTCACACCTGGTGCCGTCCCTTCTCGCTCTTCCGCGGACCTACCTGTCCCTCCTCGACGAGCGCCTCGACGCCGCCCTGGACCAGCTGCGAGGCCGTCCCGGCGCCGACCGGGTCTTCTACAGCGCGTCCGAGCTGGGCGACTTCAGCCTGCTGTGGCTGATCCTGGGGGCGGCCCGAGGCCTGCGCTCGGAGCAGGACGAGCGGGCCGCGCTCCGGCTGGGTATCGGCGCCTTGATCGAAACCACCCTGGTCAACGGGCTGATCAAGTCCCTCTTCCGCCGGAAGCGGCCTCCGTGGGACGCGCCTCGGGCCTACCGGATCCGACAGCCTCTGACCAGCAGCTTTCCCAGCGGACACGCCACGTCGGCGTTCTGCCTCGCCATCCTCCTGGCCGAAGACGACCCCTTGGCACCGCTGTACTACGGGCTGGCCGTCATTGTGGCCACGAGCAGGGCCTACGTGAAGATCCACCACGCGTCGGACGTGCTCGCCGGTGTGGGCCTGGGTGTGGGGATGGGACTGCTGGGACGGAGGCTGATGCCCTTGAGTACGGACGATGCCGAGCGGCCGGGGCCACTCAACCCTGAGCCCTAGTTAGCGGCTGCGGGCGTCCGCTCGAGATCCAGCTCGAGCTCGAGGTCGGCGGCCAAGACCGAACGCATGTCGAGCAGGAGGTCGGAGACCTCAGCCGTCGACACCAGCTCGCGCTGGTGGAGCGTTCCCAGGCTGCGATCGATGATCTCCAGAGCCTGGCTGATGGCTTCGTTCTCGAGTGTCTCGTTCATCCTCTACTCCAACGTCGGGCGGGTGGCCCTGCTTCCCTTCTCATCGACATTCCGGAACAGTCCTTGAGTCCGGATGTCGCTTGCCTTCTACCCTACTAAGGACGTTTCCACGCTGTGGTGTCAGGGGCATGAACGAGTTGTCACACCCTCCTGCCATCCTGATGACATGAACGACGAACTGGTGCATCAACTGGTGCTGCTGGACGACGACGACCACCAATGGCGGCTCGATGAGCGTACCCGCGACGTCGGCCGTCGCGGCGTCGCATTAGCTCGTGCGGCCCTCCGCCAAGCGGCCCCTCGCGCCGCCTGAGCTCCTTCCACCCCCTCGCGCCGCCCGGCGGCGCCTACGGTCCCACCGATGGCGCTCGGAGTGGCGTTGATCCTGAGAAGCGAGGGAGAAGGCTGAGCATTCGCCTCATCCGACTGGTGGCCGCGCTGAGCGTGCTGAGCCTCTTGTCGGCGGCGTGCGCCCGGGCCCCCGAGGCCTCCCTGCCGGGGGCGGCCGTCCCGCTTCCGGTGGGGCTCGACACGAGGGTGCTCAGGGTGGTCGACGGGGACACCATCGTGGTTGCCGGCGGGCACTCCGTACGCCTGATTGGCGTCGACACTCCGGAGACCAAGGACCCCCGTCGCCCGGTCCAGTGCTACGGGCGGGAGGCGGCGGCCTTCCTTTCCTCGCTCCTCCCCAAGGGCACGGCCGTGCGCCTGGTCGGCGATGAGGAACCGAGGGACGTATACGACCGTGCTCTGGCCTACGCCTACCGCCTTCCCGACGGGCTGTTCGTGAACGCCGAGCTGGTGCGCAACGGGTACGCCCAGGTCCTGACCATCCCACCCAACGTGGCCCACAGCGAGGAGTTCGTGGCGCTCGCGGCCGACGCCAGGAACGCCAACCGCGGCCTGTGGTCGGCCTGCAGCTCCTGACCGGTACCGTTTGCCATGACCGCGGGCGAGAAGCTCGGACCGCCCCAGGTAACCGGCCGGCCTTCCCTGGTCCGGCTACCCGACCACTGGTACGTGGCCTGCCTGTCCCGCCAGCTCCGGCGCCAGCCCCTCGGCCGGACCGTCCTGGGCGTTCCTCTGGCCCTGTTCAGGGACGGCGCGGGCCAGGCCGTGGCCGTGCTCGACCGCTGCCCCCATCGAAACGTTCCCCTGTCCTGCGGCCGAGTCCGCGATGGGCTCCTGGAGTGCGGCTACCACGGTTGGCGGTTCGATGGTGACGGTGCGTGCCGGAAAGTGCCCGGGCTGGTAGGCGAGGACCCCGACCGCCGTTCCCGCCGGGCGACGACGTTTCCCGCCGTCGAGCACGACGGTTTCGTCTGGGTTGTCCCGGACACCGCCGCTCCCCCGCCACCGTCGCCGTTCCGCTTCCCGCATGTGAACGACCCCGGTTACGTCACGGTCCGCCGCCACGTCCGCCTCCAGTCCACCCTGCACGCCGCCCTGGAGAACACCCTGGACGTTCCCCACACGGCGTTCCTCCACGGCGGTCTCTTTCGGGGCGGGAGGGATCCGGTCGAGATCGACGTGGTCCTCCGTCACGGCCACGACCGGGTGGAGGCTGAATACGTGGGGGAGCCCCGGCCCGAGGGGATCGCCGGTCGCATCCTGGCCCCCGAGGGAGGCATCGTCTCCCACGTCGACCGGTTCCTCCTGCCGTCCATCGCCCAAGTCGAGTACCGCCTCGGTGAGAACCACCTGATCGTCACCTCGGCGTTCACCCCCGTGGGCGACTTCGTCACCGACCTCCACTCGGCCATCACCTTCTCCCTCCGGCTTCCGCACGCTCTGGTGCGGGCCGTGGTGACCCCGATCGCCAACCGCATCCTGGGGCAGGACGCGGCGATCCTCCGTCACCAGTCGGAGGCCATCCGTCGCTTCGGCGGCGAGCAGTTCTCCTCGACCGAGCTCGACGTGCTCGGCCAGCACATCTGGAAGCTCCTCCGGCAGGCCGAGCGGGGCGAGGCCGCCGTCGGCGCGCCCGAAGCCGAGCGGCGGATCAGGATGAGGGTCTAGCGCCGGGCCGGACGGCCTCCACCACCCGGAGGTAGTTGGCGCCCAGGACCTTCCGCACCCGCTCCGGGGGCCAGCCCCGGTCCAGCATCCGCTGCACCAGGACCGGCAGCTCCAGCACGGTGGGCATGTCCCGGGGCGTGACGATCAGCCCATCCCAATCGCTACCCAGGGCGGCTGCGTCTTCGCCCCCCACGCGGACCACGTGCTCGAGATGACGAACCACGGCCTCCGAGGTCCTGCCACCAAGAAACCCGCAGTGGTACATGATCCCCACGACGCCGCCCCCCTCGGCCACCGCCCTCACCTGTTCGTCGTCCACGTTCCGCCAGCTGGGGTGCACGCCGCTGACGCCCGTGTGGGACACGATGACCGGCGCCGACCGGTCGTTCACGGCCATGGCGTCCCAGAACGTCCGCCGGCCGGCGTGGGCCAGGTCGACCAGGATCCGTCGGTGGTTGAGCGCGCGGACGAAGTCAGTGCCGGCGTCAGTGAGGCCACGGTCCGAGATCGCCGGCGAGTTGGGTGAGCCCAGGGTGGAGCGGGTCAGGTGCACCAGCGTGATGCGCGAGACGACCCCGGGTAGGCGTTCGACGTCTCCGGGGTGGCTGTCCAGCGCGTTCCCCCCCTGGATGCCCACGAAGCAGGCCATCTTGCCCGAGGCGCGGGCCCGGACGTACCCCCCGTGGTCGGCCACCAAGGCCACGCCGTCCGCCCGGAGGCCGACGGCCTGCTGGAGGCGGTCCAGGTTGGCCAGCAGGGTCGGCGTGCGCCGAGCCCGCCGGCGAAAGGGGTTGGTGGCCACGCTGAGCACGGCTCCGCTCAGGCCGGCGCCGACCATGCGGGGCAGGTCGGCCTGGGAGTAGAGGCGGGCACCGAGGGCGCCCCGGCCGTGGGTGGCGTTCAGGTCGTAGCGGAAGACCCGGGACCAGACGAAGGACTCGACATGGAGGTCGACCACCTCGGAGGAGGCGTAGAGGTCACGCGCCTCCTGGGATATGGGGGTTGGGTCGGCGCCGGCGTCTCGGCCCCGTCTCACCCGGCCCGGGCGGAGACCAGGGTCAGGACGTCGCCGAAGGTCCGGACATCGGCGACGTCCTCCTCGGGGAGGGAGATGTCGAACTCGTCCTCGATGACCATGGTGAGCTCGATGGCGGCCAGCGAGTCCACGCACAGGTCTTCGCCGAGGCGGGCCTCCGGACGCAGGCGCACCGGGTCGACTTCGAGGTGGGCGGCCACCAGACCCCGCAGGCGGCTCTCGACATCGCCGTGGGCGGGCACGACCTGGCCACCGCGTGCGTCCGGATGCCTCGCCGGGCGGCACGACGGGTTCGCTTGGTCACTCACGGGCTCCCCTTCCGCCGGTCCTCTCCAGCTGAGCGACAAGCTCGGCCCGCAGGGCGACCTTGTCCACCTTGCCCGTTCGGTTGCGAGGGATGGCATCGACCACCCGCACGTACCTCGGCACGGCGTAGTCGGCCATGCGGGTGTTGACCCACACCTGCACGTCGATGGGATCGAGCGTGCAATCCGCGGCGGGGACGACGTAGGCCGCCACCGCTTCGAAGGCGAGCGGATCGGGCACACCGAACACGGCCGCCTCGGCGATGTCGGGGTGACTCACCAGCAGGTACTCCACCTCAACCGAATAGATCTTGAACCCGCCCCGCGTGATCATGTCCTTCTTGCGGTCGAGGATGTAGACGTAGCCCTCGTCGTCGACCCGGGCCAGGTCTCCGGTGTGCAGCCACCCGTCGGTGATGGCCTTGACCGTGGCGTCCGGGTCCCCGTAGTAGCCAGACGTGATCATCGGCCCCCGGATCCAGAGCTCGCCGGCCTCGCCGGGAGGAAGGTCCCGGCCGTCGTCGTCGACAATTCGGGCTTCGGCGCAGGGAACCGGTCGCCCGACCGACCCGGGCTTCCGGCGGAACTCGGCGTCCAGGAGGATGGTGGCCGGCGAGTGGGTCTCGGTGAGCCCGTAGGCGTCGTAGAGACGGAGCTGGGGCATCCGCTCCCTCAGGGCGGCCACCGTGGAGATGGGCACGGGCGAGCCTCCGAAGGCGCCGATCTGCACGTGTCCCAGGTCGGGCCACCGGAAGTCAGGGTTGCGCAGGAGCAGCGGCCACAGTGACGGAACGACCATCAGGTAGGTGATACGGCGCTCGGCCATGATCCGGACGAGCTCGCGGGGAGATGCCTCGGCCACGGTGACAGAGGCACCTCCGACCAGCATCATCGGTGTCACCTGGGCCACGTGGCCGGTCACGTAGTAGAGGGGAAAGACGATGGCGGTGCGATCGTCGGCCGTGAGGTTGAGCGTCCGGACGTAGGCGATGGCCGAGTGCATCGTGCACCGGTGCACCAGCTGGCTCGCCTTGGGGCGGCCGGTGGTGCCGGACGTGTAGACGATTCCGTAGACGGTGTCCTCGTGCGGGAACGGCACCTCCGCGCCACGCCACGCCCGCCGCTGTCCGGTGAGGTGGTCGCCCACGGGGCGGGCCTGCCCCTCCGGCATCCCGGCTTCGGCCGCGGCCGCCCGCAGGCCGTCGAGGTACTCCGTGTGGGCGAGGGCCAGGGTGGCTCCCGAGTGGCTCATCATGTAGGCCCACTGCGGCGGCTGGAGCCTGGTCGACAGGCCCACGAAGACCACCCCGGCGCGGGCGCAGGCCCAGATCGCAACGATGATGTCGAGTCCGTTGCGCAGGCAGACGGCGAGCCGATCACCGGCCTGCAGGCCCTCCTCGCCCAGGCGCTCGACGGCCCCCTCGACCAACTCCCCCAGCTCCCGGTAGGTGACCGTCCCCTCGGGCGTCTCGAGCGCGGTGCGATCAGGAAATCGGGTGATGGCCCGGTCCAGGGCCTCGACGATGGTGTGACACCGTCCTGCGTAACAGCGCACTCCGGTCCCGAGCCATTGCTCGACGACGATCTCTTCCCCGAGGTTGGGTACTGCCGCCGGCGGCGCGGACGCCCCGGCGCCGGTCAGCACGGATCGTCGGACCGGCTCTTGGCGCCCTCGGCGACAGCCCCCACCGCACCCGCCAGCCGGCCGAGCCGGCGATGGACCTCCTGGACCCGACGCGAGTCGGCGGCGTAACAGGTGAACGAGCCTCGCCGCTCGCGCGTCACAAGACCGGCCTCGAGCAGGACCGACAGGTGGTGACTGGTGAGGGGTTGGGTCATCCCGCAGGCCCGGGCCAGGAAGCCGACGGTGCGGCGGCCGCGGCGGAGATGGCGGAGGATCAGGAGCCGGTGGGGCTCCCCGAGCGCCGACAGCTCATCGGAAAGGCGCTCCACTTCGCGGAGAGTGATGGTGCTCGTCACGCCCGCTGACTGTAGCGCTCTCATCGGATCGATCGGACCCGTCGGGAGAGTGGCCTATCAACCTCCGTTGATCTAGTCTTCGGCGCCGCTCATGGAGTTGTTCCTCACCGTCTGCGTCACCGGCGTCACCCTTGGCCTCCTCTATGCCCTGTTTGCCGCGGGCCTGGGGCTGGTGTTGCGGGCCTCGGGAGAGGTGAACCTCGCCCACGGCGACTCCCTGATGATGGCGACCTACGTCGGGGTCGGAACGCTGCACGTGTCCGGGCTCAGGGCGGCGGGGGTGCTCGCCGCAGTGGGCGCCGGAGCGCTCATCGGGGTGGTCGTGTATCTGGCGGTCTACGCGCCCGTGAGCACCCGACGCCGTGCCGGCATGGCCGGCGTCGGCTTCCTCCCCGCTCTGGGCGTCGCCCTGATCATCCGCAACATCGCGGTGAAGGTGAACCCCGAAGGGAGCGAAGGCGTCGAGTCGCTGTTCGCCGGGGACCGGATCCGGCTGTTCGCGGACTACCGCCTCCCCGCCGCCGGATGGTGGGTCCTCGCCGCCGGGGTGCTGGTCCCCCTGGTGCTGGCCCTGATGCTCCGGAAGACCTCCGCCGGCCGGCGGGTGCGGGCGGTGGCGGACGATCCTGTCCTGGCCCGGCTGGCGGGGATCCCCGTCACGCGCACCCTAGGAATCACGTACGCGGTGGCGGGCGCCGTCGGGGGCCTGGCCGGCGCCCTGTTCGCCTCCTTCTTCGGGCAGGTTTTCGTCGCCCTCGGCTGGCAGGCGACGCTCAAGGGCTTCGTCGCCGCCGTCCTCGGCGGGATCGGCTGGGTTCGGGGCGCCCTCCTCGGCGGACTGGCGCTCGGGACCGTCGAGAGCTTCGTGTCCGGTTACCTGTCCACCCGCTTCAGGGACGTAGTCACGTTCCTTCTGCTCATCACCGTTCTCCTCGCCGCGCCCCGTGGGGTACTGGCGCGGGGCCGGCTCCGCCAGATCTAACGGAAAGGGATCCCATGAGGAAGTCCGCCATCGTGCTCATCGTCTCGAGCCTGCTGCTTGCCGCCTGCGGAGACGACGACGACGGGACCGTAGGTGGTGGCTCGGCCACGACCACGGGCGCCGCCGGAACGAGCCAGACCGTCACCCTCGCCTTGGGGGGTCCGTTCTCGGGAGCGTCCAAGTCCACGGGCGACAAGATCCGTGCCGGAGCCCGGCTGGCGGCGGACGAGATAAACAACGCCGGCGGGATCACAGGTGGGCCCCTGAAGGGGGCCAGGATCGGCTTCAAGGAGTTCGACGACACCGGCGTTCCGGCCCAAGGCGCCACCAACATGCGCACGATCGTGGACGACAAGGAGATCCTGGCCTTCGTGGGGTCGGGAAGCTCGGACGTCTCCGTGGCTCAGGCGCCCGTGGCCAGCGAGACCGGGTTCCCCTATCTGTCGGCCTACGGCTCCTCGCCGAAGATCCTCGAAGCGGCCACGGCCAAGAAGAGCGTGTTCGTGATCGCCCCCACCTTCCCCGCCTACGCCTTCTCCGTCACCGACGAGCTGCTCAAAGCGGGCCGGACCAAGCCCGGGATCATCCACCAGACCGGCACCTACGGCGACGGTGTGGCCGACCTGGTCGTCGCCCGGCTCCGGCAGAAGAACATGAGCCCCGTGGCCAAGGAGCCGTTCAAGTCGACCGACACTGACATGCGGACCCAACTGGCCAAGATCAAGGACGCCGAACCCGACTCCCTCATCATGGTCGGGCTGGCGCCCACCGACGCCCTGATCCTCAAGCAGGCGGACGAGATCGGACTGAAGGTACCCGCCTACGACCCTGGCGGCATCACCAAGAACGACCAGTTCCTGAAGGACGCGGGCCCTCTCGCCGAGGGGGTCGTGGGCAACACGCCGAGCTACGAGCCCCGCGACACGGGCGCGACCCGGTCCCTGAAGGAGGGTTACACGAAGGCCACGGGGGAATCGGTCGTGCCCGACCCTGCCGTGTTCTCCTACGAAGGGGTGCGGGCCGTCGCCGCGGCCTTGGCCGAGGGCGCCACCGGTCGGGAGGACCTCCCCGACCACCTGCGGCGGATCAGCATCTCCGACACCGGCGTCGGCTCGCTGCGGTTCGCGGCGGACGGCTCCCGCATCGGTGGGCGGCTCTACGTCTTCCGCATCAACAACGGGAAGCCCGAGTACTTCATCAGCTACGAGCAGACCGGTCCT
The DNA here is from genome assembly GCA_046262035.1 of Acidimicrobiales bacterium. GTDB lineage: Bacteria > Actinomycetota > Acidimicrobiia > Acidimicrobiales > AC-14 > JBHENM01. The sequence continues at coordinate 22,755 of JBHENM010000107.1, forward strand.
CAGGAAGTCAAGGAGGTTCCTCTCGGGTGAGTGGCCCGGCCGGCTGCGTGCCCGAACGCCGTGGAGACCGCTCCAAGCGAGCATCCACCGATCCACCATCAACGATGGTGGATCGGTGAGGGTCGCTCCCGCCCGCCGGGGGCGAGGGCTGGCGATCGCGGGTCTGGTCGTGGCCATCCTCGTTCCCCTCTGGATGGGCGGCCGCAGCGGCTTCGGCCTCGGCACCACGGCCGTCATCGCCGTGATGCTGGCCCTCGGCTACCAGGTCACGTTCGGGTTCTCGGGGCAGCTGTCTCTCGCCCACGCCCCCCTCCAGGGTGTGGGCGCGTACGCCGTGGCCAACCTGACCACCGAGGCCGGGTGGTCGTTCTGGGCGGCGCTGCCCGTGGCCGTGGTAGTGGCCGCCAGCTTCGGCGCCGTCGTCGGACTGCCCGGTCTCCGCGTCCGGGGCGACGTCCTGGCCCTGGTGACCCTGGGCGCGGGGGAGATCCTCCAGTCGCTCTACCTGAACACCGAACGCTTCACCCAGGGCTCCGACGGCATCGCCGGCATTCCCCCCGTCTCCGTGCTGGGGCGCGCTGTCGACCACAGGGGTCTGTACGCCGTTGCCCTCGCCCTGGGCTTCGCCACCCTGGCCGCGGTGATGGCCCTCAAGGCGTCACCCCTCGGGCGGGCATGGCTGGCCACGCGCGACGACGAGGTGGCGTCCGAGGCTCTCGGGGTCCGCACCGGCCGGCTGCGATTGCTGGCCTTCGCCGTCGGCGCCGGCATCGCCGGGGCCGCAGGCGCCCTGTATGCCGTCCAGGACCGCTTCGTGTCATCGGTCTCCTTCGGCCTGGGTCAGACGGTGATCGTCACCCTCGTCGTCCTGGTGGCCGGTGAGGCCCGGATCGGGCGTACCGTGGCTGCGGCCATCGCCATGACCTTCGTCACCTATGAGCTGACGCCCTACGGACAGGTCTCGGAAGGGATCACCGGCTTCCTGATCCTGGCCGTCGTCGCCGTCCGGTTGGGACTGGCCGGGGCGGCTGTCGCACGCCTGCGCTCATGGGCGAGAACGGTGTCCGGGCGGGACGGGCGGGCACTGGCGGCAGCCCGGTGAGCGGGCTGGAGCTGGTGCGGATCGCCCGGCAGTTCGCCGGGGTCCAGGCCGTGCAGGGCGTCTCCCTCTGCATCGCTCCCGGTGAGGTGGTAGGCCTGATGGGCCCCAACGGGTCAGGCAAGACCACCCTCGTCAACCTGGCGAGCGGTGCGCTCCGCCCCGACACCGGCTCCGTGGTCGTGGACGGGCGGGACCTCACCGGGCGCGCCACGGCCCGGTTCGCCGCGGCCGGGGTGATCCGGACATTCCAGGCCCTCCGCCTGTTCGAGGGGCTGTCGGTCATGGACAACGTGCTGATGGGCGCCCAGCGCGGTTTGCGGCCCTCGCTGTTGGCGGCGCTCTTCCGTTCGCCACGATTCCGGCGCCGGGAGATGGCTCTTCGGGAGGCGGCTGCCGCGGCCTTAGACGACGTGGGCATGTCCCCCTTCGCCGCCCGGCCGGTAGGAGCGCTCTCGCACGGCCAGCGGCGACGGGTGGAGCTGGCCCGCGCCTTCGCGGCCAAGCCCGCCTACCTGGTGCTGGACGAGCCCGGCTCGGGTGTGGACCCGGACCAGCTCGACGCCGTGGCGTCCATGATCGGCCGCCAGCGCTCCGCCGGGGTCGGGATCCTGGTGGTGGAGCACGACGCGGGCCTGCTCGAGCGCGTGGCCGGCCGGGTGGTGGGCATGGCCGGGGGGACGGTAGTCGCCGAGGGGGCCTTCGCCGACGTCGCCGCCCACCCTGCGCTCGCGTCCCACCTGGCGGTGCCCGGTTGACCGGAGGAATGGTGGCCGAGACCCGCCTCGAGGTTCGTGGGCTGCACGCGGGGTGGGACGGTATCCCCATCGTGCGGGGAGCCGACTTCGAAGTCCGGGCCGGCGAGATCGTCGCCGTGCTCGGGGGCAACGGATCGGGCAAGTCGACCCTGGTCTCGTGTCTCGCCGGTCTGATCCGTCCCACCGCGGGGGCGGTCCGGCTTGCCGGCCGCAGGGTGGACGGACACGGGGCGGTCCGGCTGGCGGCCCGGGGACTGCGCCTTCTGCCCCAGACGCGGAGAGTGTTCCCCACCATGACCGTCGCCGAGAACCTGGAGGTCGTCGAGCTGGGATCGGGAAAGCCTGACCTGGCCGGGATCAGCCGGCGCCGGGAGGCCTGGCTGGAGCGCTTTCCGGCGCTGGCGGCCAAGCTCGACCAGCCGGCGGCGTCGCTGTCCGGCGGCGAGCAGCAGCTGGTCGCCATCGGGCGCGTCCTGTCCACCGCACCCGTCGTGCTCCTACTGGACGAGCCCTCGGCCGGCCTCTCCCCCGCCGCGGCCGCCACCTGCGCCCGTGCCTTCGCCGACGAGGCGGCCTCGGGAACGGCGGTGGTCCTGGTGGAGCAGAACCTCAGCCTGGCCCGCACCCTGGCTCACCGGGCTTTGCGCATGGAGGACGGGCAACTCGAGCCCGACCAGGCCGCGCTAGCCGCCGGAATCGCCTCGCCATGAGCCAGGCGCCCGGGCGGCATACGCCCCCCGCAGTGGCGATCACCGGTATGGGCGCGGTCACTCCCCTCGGGCCCGCCGACGAGGCCTGGAAGGCGCTACTGGCGGGCGAGTCAGGGCTGCAGCGGGCGCCCGAGCGACTGCGGGCAGCCGGCTGCCAGGTGGCCGGACCAGCGGAGGCGTTCGACCCGGGCGACTTCCTCGACCGCTACACGGCCCGCCACATGGGCCGGTTCAGCCAGATGGCGGTGGCGGCCTGCAGGATGGCCGTCACCGACGCCGGCATCGACCTGGGGGACGGCGAGCACGTCGGCCTGGTCGTGCACACCGGCGCCGGCGGCCTCATCGAGGCCGAAGCCGCCGCCTCCGCCGCAGACGCCCGGCCCCGCCGGGTCAGCCCGTACTTCACGCCCACCTACGGCCCCAACATGGCTGCATGCCAGCCATCGCTCGAGCTGGGGATACGCGGTCCCGTGCTGGGCGGCGTCGGCGCGTGTGCCGCCGGAGTACAGGCCCTCATCGACGGGTTGCGCCTGGTGCAGCGGGGAGACGCCGAGGTGGTGCTGGCCGGGGCGACGGACGCCGCCCTGTCACCCCTCCTCCTCGGGTCGCTGGCCAACGCCGGCGCCCTGGCGGTCGCGGGCGGCGACCCTGCGTCTGCGTGCCGCCCCTTCGACCGTTCTCGAACCGGAATGGTGGCCAGTGAGGGCGCGGCCATGTTCGTCCTGGAGCCGCTGGATCAGGCCAGAGCCCGCGGGGCCGAGGTGATCGCCGTGGTGGCGGGCGGCGGACGCTCGGCCGACGCCCACCACCTGACCACCCCCCACCCCCAGGGCCGGGGAACGGCTTCGGCCTTGACCCGGGCCCTGGCCGACGCGGGCCTTTCGCCCGAGGACATCGACGTCCTGGTCGCCCACGCCACCGCCACCGCCTTGGGTGACGAGGCCGAGGGGCACGGGCTGCGCACCGTCTTCGGCAGCCGCCCCGGGTTCGCCGTCACCGCGCCCAAGGGCGCTCTCGGGCACGGGCTTGGTGCGGCGGGGGCCTTCGGGGTCCTGGTGGCCGCCTCGTGTCTACGTGACCAGCTCGTTCCCCCCACCCGCAACCTGGCTGATCCCGACCCCGCCTGCGGACCTCTCGACCACGTCCGGGATGAGGCGCGGGCGCGCCGCCTGACCCATGCCCTCGTCAACGCCGCCGGCTTCGGGGGGCAGAATGCGGCGGTCGTCCTGAGCCGGGCCGGCGCGTCATCCCGTGAACCAGGCGCCTGACCTTCCCCCCTCCGGACGGCGCCGCGTGGCCGTCACCGGCCTGGGTTGCATCAGTCCCGTAGGGAACGACCGACGGACCACGTGGACGGCGTTGTGCGAGGGCCGCAGCGGCATCGCTCCCATCACCCGGTTCGACGCCTCGGACCTTCCGTCCCGGATCGCCGGCGAAGTGAAGGGCTTCGACCCCACAGCCACCTTCGGCGTGGCCGAGGCCCGCCGCACCAGCCGGGCCATCCAGCTGGGCATGGTCGCCGCTCGGGAGGCGCTCGCCGACAGCGCCTTGGACATCGGCCCCATCGCCGAGGACGTGGCCGTGATCATGGCCTCGGGCGTGGGCGGGATCGAGTTCACCGAGCGGGCGTCCCTCGCCTACCGCGATCGGGGGTACAAGCGGGTGTCGCCGTTCACGGCGACCTCGATGCTGGTCGACATGCCTGCGGGCATGATCGCCACCGACGTCGGGGCCCAAGGCCCCAACTTCGCCATCGTCAGCGCGTGCGCCTCCGGGGCCCACGCCATCGGCGAGGCCGCCGAGCAGATCCGCCGGGGTGACGCGGTGGCCGCCCTCGCCGGCGGTACGGAGGGGGCCATCACCGGTGTCGGCATGGCCTCGTTCTGCATCATCGGCGCCCTGTCGAGGCGGAACGACGATCCGGAGCGAGCGTCCAGGCCTTTCGATCGGGACCGCGACGGGTTCGTCGCCGCCGAAGGGTCCGCCGTCCTGGTTCTGGAGGAGTGGGAGCACGCCCGGGAGCGCGGCGCCCACGTCTACGCCGAGCTGGTGGGCTACGGAGCGACGGCCGACGCCGGGCACGTGACCCAGCCCGAGGTCCAGGGGTCCGGCGCCCGGCGGTGCATCGAGCGGGCGCTGGCCCGGGCGGGCCTCGAGCCCGTCGCCGTGGGCTACGTGAACGCCCACGGCACCGCGACGCCCCTCAACGACGTCGCCGAGACGCGGGCCATGCACGCCGTCCTGGGCCCTCACGCACCGCTGGTCCCGCTGTCCTCCACCAAGTCGATGACCGGCCACCTGATGGGGGCGGCCGGCGCCCTCGAGGCGTTGGTGGCCGTGCTCGCCATCCACGAGGGCTTCCTCCCTCCGACCATCAACCTGGACGACCCCGACCCGGAGTGCGACCTGGACTACGTGCCCCACGTGGGCCGGGCGGCGCGTCCCGAGGTGGCGCTCACCACGTCGTTCGGATTCGGCGGCCACAATGCCTGCCTGGCCTTCGCCGCGCCGGGGAACACGTGACGCTCCGGCGGTCCCGGTCCGGCTCCCAGCGGGCCGCGACGCAGTAGCGTCAGCCGCGTGGGCTCCCTCGCCGAGCGGCTCGGCCACGGTCCCGACGCCCGGCTTCTGATCGTCAACTGCGACGACCTCGGGTCGAGCCACGCGGCCAACGTCGGCATCTACCAGGCGCTTCGGGAAGGCTCAGCCACCAGCGCCAGCCTGATGGTGCCGTGCCCGTGGGCCCGTGAGGCGGCCGCCCGGTACCGGGGTGAGGACGTCGGGGTCCACCTCACCCTGAACGCGGAGCACGACCTGTACCGGTGGGGGCCGATCACCCACGCGCCCTCGCTGCTCGACGGCGACGGCGGCTTTCCTCGCACGCTGCAGGACATCTGGGACCACGCCGACGTGGACGAGGTGCGCAAGGAGTGCCGAGCGCAGTTGGAACGGGCGATCTACTGGGGGTTCGACGTCAGCCACCTCGACTCCCACCTGGGCGCCTTGGAGCTCAGGCCCGAGTTCTTCGACGTGTACCTGGAGCTGGCCGTGGAGTTCCAGCTGCCCATCCGCCTGGGCGACGCTTCCACCGAGCGAGCCGTCGGCTTTCCCTTCCGGAAGCTGGCCACCGAGGAGGGGGTGCTGTTTCCGGACCGGTGCGTCAGGGTGCGGAACGTGGGTAGCCGCCGGGCCATCGAGCGGGCCCTGCTCGACCTGACTCCCGGCGTCACCGAGGTCCACCTCCACCCCGCGGCCGACACTTCCGAGCTCCGATCGCTGGCGCCGGATTGGGCGGCCAGGGTCGACGATCTCGACGTCGTCACCGGACCAGGGAGCCTGGGTGCCCTGGCGCTCCGGGCCGGGGCCACCTTGATCGGG
>JBHENM010000108.1:0-41686 GCA_046262035.1 Acidimicrobiales bacterium
CTCTGCAGCGAGATGCTGACGTCGTCGACCCGGTCGATGCTGGCGCACGCCAGCGACACGACGAGGTCGAGGACGGCTTCGACCGTCCCTTCGTCGAGGAGCAGCGCAGCCATGCGGCTGAGGCTGGCCGCCAGTTCGGGTGAAACCGGCGCGTGTTTAGCCACCGTCGGTCCGTGCCAGAAGGGCCGGATTCGGCCGAGAAACTCCGGAAAACGCACTTCGGCAGGTGTTCACAGGACAGCACCTTTAGCTCAGTCCGAAGAGGCGTCGGGCCTGATGCTGAGCGACAGCCGGATATAGCCGGGCGCCCAAGCGAGGCGTCCCTCAGGAAGGGTTCATCTCTGAGGCTACTCGCTGACCGCGCCCTCACGTGCCGCCCCCGGGGCTTGGCGGGCAAGATGGCGAGGTGAGCGAGGGGCGAGGACGGCGGCTGAGGCGGGTGCTCGTGGTCGTGGTGGCGGCCCTCGTGGCCTACCGGTCGGTCCGAGCGCGCCGGCGCGCCAGCCGGAAGGTCATCGCCCTGACCACGTCACGACAGGGTCGGGGGGCGGAGGTGGCCCACCTGGCGACACGCGTGGGCGGGGCCTACGCCAGCACCCGGGCCCGCCAGGTCTTCGCGTCGGCCGAACGCCGCCAGGAGCTGGACGAGCGGATGCAGATTCGGACCGCGGCCGAGGTCACCGAGACGCTGGGGTCCATGAAGGGCGTCCTGATGAAGGTCGGCCAGCTGGCCAGCTTCCTGGACGACGGCCTGCCCGAGCACGTCCGCAGCTCGCTGGCCCAGCTCCAGCAGGAGGCACCACCCATGAGCGGCGAGCTTGCCGCCGGGGTCATCGAGCGGGAGCTGGGCAGCCCGCCCGACCGCCTGTTCGAGGAGTGGGATCCGGTGCCGGTTGCCGCCGCCTCCATCGGGCAGGTTCACCGGGCCATCACCCGCGACGGAATCGCCGTCGCGGTCAAGGTTCAGTATCCGGGAGCGGACGCGGCCATGCGGGCCGACCTCGACAACGTGGGACCGCTGGTGCAGATGATGAGCCTGCTGTTCCCGGCCCTTGAGCCCGAGCCCATCGTGGAGGAGCTGCGGGTGCGGCTCCTGGACGAGCTGGACTACCGCCAGGAGGCTGTCAACCAGCAGCTCTTCGCCGACTGGTTCCGGGGCCATCCCTTCATCAGCGTCCCGCCGGTGATCGCCGGCCTGAGCACGGGCCGGGTGCTCACCTCCGAGCTGGCCGAGGGGTCCCGCTTCTCGGAGATGGAGACCTGGTCGCAGCCGGAGAGAGATCTGGCCGCCGAGACGATCTTCCGCTTCGTGTTCCGGAGCCTGTACCGCTTCCACGCCTTCAACGGCGATCCCCACCCGGGCAACTACCTGTTCCTTCCCGGTGGGAGGGTGACCTTCCTCGACTTCGGCCTGGTCAAGCGGTTCGACGCCACCGAGATCGGGCTGCTCCAGCGCATGGTGCAGACGATGGTGCTGGAGCCCGACATCGCCGCCTTCCGGGCTGCGGTGGAGGACGCCGGCTTCCTCGCGCCCAACGCCCCCCTGAGCGACGAGCGCCTGGCCGAGTACGTCGGCCTCTATTACGACTTCGTCCGGGACGACAAGGTGGCCACGCTGACCGCCGAGTACGCCAGCGCCACCGCCCGGCGGTTCATGGCCGGCCCTGCGGGGCCGTTTCGCGACGTCATGAGGTGGACCAACCTGCCCGCCTCGTTCGTCATCCTCCAGCGCATCAACCTGGGGCTGTACGCCATCCTCGGGCGGCTGCGGGCGACGGCCAACTGGCGGCAGATCGCCGAGGAGATGTGGCCCGTGACCGACCGGGGCCCGTCCTCAGAGCTGGGCCGTCTCGAGCACGAGTGGTGGGCCCAAGCGGCCCCCTGAGCGGGAAATACGGGCGGGCCGGGCCTAACAACCCTCCAGCAGCGAGCGCAGGTGGGCCGTGGCCGTGGCCACGGCTGCCGGATCGCCGGCCTCGGCTCGTTCCAGGAGTGCGGCCAGGGCGGGGTCGAGGGCCGGGGGCATGGTCACCTCGCCAGCGTCCGGAGGCGTCCCTGCGGCCGAGGTGGCGGCGATGTCGGGCACGGTGAGGGGCGGGGCCGAGGAGAGCCGGTTGAGGGCGTCGATGAGGGCCCGTAGGCGACCGTGGCTCATGCGGTCGAAGCGAAAGGCCAGCCGGGCCAGGCCGAGATGGTCGTCGTCGGCCACCTCGGCCGGAAGCGGGCCCGTCGACCGCAGCTTGCCCTCGACGCAGATGTCGGCGAACTGGCGGTTCAGGTCGTCCAGCTCCTCGGGGGTGGGGCCCGACCGGAGGCGCACGACCAGCGTCGTCCCCACGTAGCGGATCGAGTGGTAGTTCCGGTAGAAGCCCAGGATCTCGGCCACGGCCGCCCCCACGTCCTCGGTGACGTGGCACAGCTCCATGTCGTTGGTGTCCACCAGGCCCCGGGCCGCCAGCTCGTCGCTGATGAACCGCTCCCACGCCTTCCAGTACGTCCCGCCGGGCACCTCGAGCAGAACTAGCGGCGCGGGAGCGGCCTTGCCCGTCTGGAGCAGGGTGAGCAGTTCGAACGTCTCGTCGAGGGTTCCGAAGCCACCGGGAAGCACCACGAACCCGGCCGACTCCTTCATGAGCATCAGCTTGCGGGTGAAGAAGTACTTCATCGACACCAGCTTCGGGTCGGCCGTGATGAAGGCGTTGGCGTCCTGTTCGAAAGGGAGGCGGATGTTCACCCCGATGGAGTGCTCCCGACCTGCGCCCTCCGCGCCCGCAGCCATGATCCCCGGTCCCGCCCCGGTGACGACCATCCAGCCCGCAGAAGCGAGAGCGGAGGCCAGGTCCCGGGTCTGCACGTACAGGGGGTCGGCGGGGAGGGTGCGGGCCGAGCCGAAGATGGTGACCTTGGGCACGGCCCGGAAGGGGGCGAACACCCGGAAGGCCTGGCGCATCTCCTTCAGGGCGGCGCTGGTGATCTTCAGGTTGAGACGGTCGATGCCGTCCCCAGCCATGCCGACGACAGTGACGAGCATCTCGAACAGCAGGTCGCGGTCCTGGTCGGCCCCGACGTCATCCAGCAGCTCGACGAGCCGCTGGTCCAGCGCCGGGTCGCCGGTACGCCGGCGGGGAAGGCGCTGGGGCATATCCGCAGCCTGCCATCTTCGAGGGAGTAGGGTTTGCCAGGGATGGAGGTCGGGAACGAGGTCGGTATGACGCCATGGAGCCTGCTGGCCATCCCCCTCTGCCTGGGTCTGATGGTCCTGTTGCTGATGGGGATCACGTGGTTCGAGAACCGCATGCTCTCGCCCCGGTCCCTGATCCAATACACGGCCAAGTCCCGCCACGTGGGCCCCGACACGGTGGAGCTGTTCATCACCGCTCAGTCCGAAGCGCTCCTCAAGAGCCAGGACCTGCGGCCCCCCAAGCGACCTCAGGCCACCCCCGCACCCACCCGCCCGTAGAGCGTCGTCCGCTGTTCCAGCGGACGGTCCAGCGGCTCCACGATGGCGCGGAAGTCGGCTTCGCCCATGTGCTGGCCGTGCGCGGCTCCGGCAGCCCGGGAGATGTTCTCGTCCATCAGCGTTCCCCCCAGGTCGTTGGCTCCGGCCTGCAGTAGCTGGCGGGCCCCATCCGCCCCCACCTTGGGCCACGAGAGCTGCACGTTGGGGATCCCCGCGCCGTAGGCGATACGGCCCACGGCGTGCATCAGCACCGTCTCCCGGAACGTCGGCCCCCGCCGGGCCCGGCCCTGGAGATAGAGGGGGGCGGCCATGTGGACGAAGGGCAGGGGCACCAACTCGGTGAACCCCCCGGTCTCGGCCTGCAGGTCGCGGGTGCGGACCAGATGGCGAGCCCAGTGAACCGGTTGCTCGACCGACCCGAACATGATGGTGACGTTGGAGCGCAGGCCCACGAGGTGGGCCGTGCGGTGGGCCTCCAGCCACTCGTCGGTGGTGATCTTGTCCGGGCAGATCAGGGCCCGGATCTCGTCGTCGAGGATCTCGGCGGCCGTGCCCGGCAGGCTCCGGAGCCCGGCGTCCATCAGCCGCCGGAGATAGCGCGCCAGGGGCTCCCTCAACCGCTTGGCCCCCTCCGTCACCTCCAGGGCGGTGAAGCCGTGGACGTGGATATCGGGAGCGACGTCCTTCACGGCCCGGCACACGTCCACGTAGTAGTCCCCGTCGAAGCTCGGGTGGATGCCGCCCTGCAGGCAGACCTCGGTGGCGCCGAGCTCCACTGCCTCCACCACCCGCCGCTGGATCTCGTCCACCCCCAGCAGGTAGGGGTCGCCCCGCAGGTTCAGCGACAGCGGGCCTTTGGAGAAGGCGCAGAAGCGGCACTTGAACGTGCAGATGTTGGTGTAGTTGATGTTGCGGTTGGCCACCCAGGTGACGACGTCGCCCACGATGCGTCGCCGCAACTCGTCGGCCACTGCGGCGACGGCGGCCACCTCCGGTCCTCGGGCCGAGAAGAGGGTGACCAGCTCGGCCACCCCTGGCTCCTGGCCGCCGAGAACGCCGGTGAGAACCTCGGCCACCTTCCCACCGACGGCGGCGGGGCGACCTCCGCCGCTGGTCACCAGCAGGGGAGGCGAGATCTCCCCGCCCGAGGACCAGGCGACGTCGTCGCGGCCGAGGCCCTCGGCGTCGGCCCGGTCGAGCACCGCCGCGTGACGGCCGTGGTCGACCCACCTATCCCGCGCGAGGACGTAGTCGGGATGGACGGTGAGCCGGGGAGCGAGGACGAAACCCCTCGCCTCGGTGACCGTCCGAAGGCGGTCCAGGGCGGGCCATGGCCGCTCGGGGTTGACGTGGTCAGGGGTGACGGGGGATACCCCGCCCCAGTCGTCGATGCCGGCGTCGAGCAGGCGCCCGAAGTCCTCCGAGAGGTTGGGAGGTGCCTGCAACCGGATGCCGTCGGGGAGGACCAGGCGGGCCACGGCCACCGTCCACAGCAGCTCTTCGGACGGGCAGGGCGGCCAGGCGTGCATGGCCGTCCCCTCCTTGGGCAGGAAGTTCTGGACGATCACCTCCTGCACGTGACCGTGGCGGAGGTCGCTGGCGGCGATGGCCTCCAGGGTCTCCAGGCGGTCGGCCCGGCTCTCCCCGATCCCGACGAGGAGGCCGGTGGTGAAGGGGATGGCCAGCGCCCCTGCCGCCTCCAGGGTTGCCAGACGGCGGGCCGGAACCTTGTCCGGAGCCGCCCGGTGGCAGTCCAGGTCGGGGTTGAGCGACTCGAGCATCATCCCCTGGGATGGCGCCACCCGCCGCAGCCGGGCCAGCTCATCGGCGCTGAGAGCGCCGGCGTTGGCGTGGGGGAGGAGGCCGGTTTCGGCCGTCACCCGCTCGCACATGGTCACGAGGTAGTCCACGGTCGAGGCGTAGCCGTGCTCGGACAGCCAGCGGCGGGCCACCGGGTAGCGGTCCTCGGGCGCCTCGCCCAGGGTGAACAGGGCCTCGTGGCAACCGGCGGCGGCGCCCGTCCGGGCGATGCTGAGCACGTCGTCGGGGGCCAGGTAGGGCGAGTCGACCCGGGCCGGTGCGGTAGCGAAGGTGCAGTACCCGCACCGGTCCCGGCAGAGCCGGGTCAGGGGGAGGAAGACCTTGGGGGAGTAGGTGATCCGGGTGCCGGTGAGAGAGTTCCGGCGCCGGGCCGCGGCCGCCAGCAGGTCTTCGATGTCGGCCGCCAGGAGGTCGGGAGCCGCCGCGGTCATGCGGCAACCCTAGGGCGGGGAGGCCGGGGAGGCGCGGGCGATGTCCGGTTCTATGTAGAGCACGAGCGTTCCCTTCACCGCGGCCCGCATCTTGGCTTCCACCGCGTCGATGGCGTGGGCCACCCCTCTTGCGTCCAGATTGCCGTCCAACTCCACCTTCGCCCCCACCAGCAGTTCCTCGGGCCCGAGGTGTTGCGTGCGCATGTGGATCAGGCGGCGCACGTGCTCGTCGGACTCGATGGCGACCCGGATGGCTTCGAGTTGGGCCGGCGACGCGGCCTCGCCGATCAGGAGGCTCTTCATCTCGATGACCAGGGTGATGGCGATGACTCCCAGCAGCAGGCCGATGGCGATGCTGCCCACCGCGTCCCAGCGGGGGTTGCCGGTCAGGTGGGCCAGGACGACGCCGGCCAGGGCAAAGATCAGGCCGACCAGGGCGCCGATGTCCTCCAGCAGCACCACGGGAAGCTCCGGCACCTTGGAACGGCGGATGAACTTCCACCACGACCCCGCCTCCTTCACGAACGGCCGGCTCTCGTGGATGGCGGTCCTCAGGGAGAACGATTCGAGGAGGATGGCGAAGACGAGGATGGCGAAGGCCCATCCGACCGACTCCAGCTCGTGGGGATGTCGGAGCTTCTCCTCCCCCTCGTACAGGGCGAACAGCGAGCCCAGGGTGAACAACACGAGGGCGACCACGAACGACCAGAAGTAGCGCTCGCGGCCGAAGCCGAACGGGTGCTCGGGCGTCGCCTGCTTGCGGGCCCGCGACCCACCCAGCAGCAGAAGGCCCTGGTTGGACGCGTCCGCCACCGAGTGCACGGCCTCGGCCAGCATGGACGCGGCCCCGGTGACCCCGAAGCCGACGAACTTGGCGATGGCGATCCCGCTGTTGGCTACGCACGCGGCGAGGATGGCCTTGCGACTGCCCCCTTCCATAAGGGGCGGATGGTAGCGGGGGCGGGCGCGGGCTAAGTGTTCTCGCCGGCGGCGGCCCGGTCGACGAGCCAGATCACCCGGTCGGCGCGGACGCGCGCCGCCGGGCAGTCCAGGTTGCCTTGGCGGATGGCGGCGAACGGTTCCCGCTTGCTCTCGCCGGAGACGGTGAACAGGACCAGGCGCGCCCGGGCGATGCCGGAGAAGGTGAGGGTCATGCGGGGATGGGGGTTGCGGCCGCTGGGGTCCTCGTTCATGGCCACCAGGCGCCCCGGGTCGGCGTCCAGCGCCTCGGAGTCGGGGAACAGGGAGGCCGTGTGCCCGTCAGGACCGAGCCCCAGGTGCACCAGGTCGAGCCTGCCGGCCTGGGCGATCCGCTGCTGGTAGGGGTCGGGGCCCTCGTCGCACCGCATGGGGTAGACGGCGTTCGCCGCCCCCACCCGTTCCAGCAGGGACTCACGCCCCAACCGTTCGTTGGACTCGGGGTCGTCGGGCGGGACGCAGCGCTCGTCGCCCCAGTACACGTCCACCTGCCACCAGTCGATCTGGTCGCCGGCGTCGGCCGCCAGCTGCTCGTAGCACCGGCGAGCGGTGGGCCCGCCGGAGAGCGTCAGGGAGAAGCTGTCCCCCGGGCGGGAGTAGAAGGCCTCGACCACACGCTCGGCGAACTCGGGGGCGACGTCGTCGACCACGATGACGTCGCCGTTCACCGGAGCCGTCCTAGCGCGACGGGCCGGCCGGCCAGCTCGAGGGCGCCGTCGAGGGCCTCGCAGTAGACGTCGTCCCGGCCCATCCGGGTGAGGGCGCCGGCCAGGGCCAGGGCCGGCCACTGCTGTCGCATCCGGAGGGACTGGCTGACGGAGGGGCCGCGGTCGATCTCCACCGAGGACTGGATCACCCGGGCCGTCCCCGGACGCTCGACGGTGAAGACCCCGGTCCGGTCGCGGTGGGCGGCGGTGATGCGTATAGACACGTGCTCCGCAGGCGAGAGGGACACCCGGGACATGGGCACCTGCAGCCGGCGCATCAGCCATCCCCCCAGCAGGTAGCGCGGCCCGTAGTGGCCGGCTACCTCCACCCGCTCGATCTCGCGCAGGAAGGGGCGGGCGTCGGCCCCCTCGAACAGGCCGGCGAGGAGGCTGCGCCAGGGAGAGAGCCGGGTCCACGACAGGTCGGTGACGGGCAGGCGGCGGGCCAGGGCGGCGATGCTGGGGAGAACGGTGACCGTCTCCCCGGGGGTGGCGTCGGCACCGGCCACGGCCCGGCTGTCGACCACGATCCTGTCGGCCACGGCGAGCAGGGGATCCCCGGCCGAGGGCAGGCGGGCCGGGAGCCAGACGACGAGGGGGAGGTCGGGGAGGGCGAAGGGCTCGACCACCGAGTCCAGGTGATGGCGGGCCCGGCCCCGCACCCTCAGGACCACGTCCTCGAAGCACACCGTCCGCCCTTCCCGCTCGATGGCATGGACGGAGGCAGCGGCGTCCAGGCCTGTCTCCGCATCCTCGTCGCCGTCCATCACCAACACGATGGTGCGAGACGGGTGGCGCGCGCCGAGGTCGTACACCACGTCGAGGACGGCGTCGGCCGCGGCATCGTCGGCGACCACCGCCACCAGCGTCAGCACGCTGGCCCGGACGGCGGCCCGCTGCTCGTGGCGGCGGAGGTCGGACAGGGCGGCCGTCACCTGGCTCACGGCGACGTCGTCCGCCTCCCAGCTGCCGATGGTGGCCACCGCCTGCCGGCTCATTGGTGCCCCATCTTCGATGGGCACCAAATGAGAAGCCGATTGGAGCTGCGCTCCTCCACTGCGTTCCGCCACGCAGGCGGCGCTGCGATCCGCCACGCAGGCGGCGCTTCGCTTCGGTGCTCGCTCATGGCCGCCGCCACTTCCGGCCGTCCCGGGCCAGCAGGGCGTCGGCCTCGGCCGGGCCCCACGTGCCGGCCTCGTACCGGGCAAGGGGCGCGTCGCCGTCTTCCCACGCCCGGAGGATGGGGTCGCAGATGCGCCAGGCCTGGGCCACTTCGTCGCTGCGGATGAACAGGGTGGGGTCTCCGACGAGGGCGTCCAGGAGGAGGCGCTCGTAGGCCTCGGGCGTCTCCTCGAGGAAGGCCGCCCCGTAGAAGAAGTCCATGGACACGGAGCGGACCCGGAAGGCCTGGCCCGGCACCTTGGCTCCGAACCGCAGGGTGATGCCCTCGTCGGGCTGGATCCGCACCACCAGGGCGTCGGGCTCGAGGCCCTCGGCCTGATCGGCGGCGAAGGGCAGGTGAGGCACGGCCTTGAACTCCATGGCCACCTCCGTCACCCGCTTGGGCAGGCGCTTCCCCGTGCGCACGTAGAAGGGGACCCCGGCCCAGCGCCAGTTGTCCACCTGCACGGCCATGGCCACGTAGGTGTCCCGCTGGCTGTGGGGGTGCACGCCCTCCTCGTCTCGGTAGCCGGGCGCTTCGTCACCCTGGGCCCAGCCTCGGGTGTACTGGCCCCGAACCACGTCGGCGACCACGTCTTCAGGCGTGTAGAGGTCGACCGCCCGCAGGGCTTTCACCTTCTCGTCGCGGATCGAGTTGGGGTCGAAGGTGGCCGGGGGCTCCATGAGGGTGAGGGCCAACACCTGCATGACGTGGTTCTGGACGATGTCGCGCAGGGCCCCCGCCTGCTCGTAGAAGCTCCCCCTGTGGCCGACGCCGAGCGACTCGCTCACCGTGATCTGGACGTGGTCGACGTAGCGCCGGTTCCAGATGGGCTCGAAGATGGCGTTGGCGAAGCGCAGGGCGAGGACGTTCTGGACCGTCTCCTTCCCCAGGTAGTGATCGATCCGGTAGACCTGGGACTCGTCGAAGGCGGCGTGCACGGTGGCGTCGAGGGCGGCGGCCGACGCCTCGTCGTGGCCGTACGGCTTCTCGATCACCACCCGCACGAACGCGCCCTCCCGGTCGCGCGTGTTGAGCCCGGCCTCGGCCAGCGACGTCACGATGGTTGGGAACGTGGTGGGCGGGGTGGCCAGGTAGTAGAGCCGGTTCCCCGCCGTGCCCCGCTCACGGTCGAGCTCGGCCAGCACGGCCTTCAAGCGGGCGAAGGTGTCGGGGCTGGCGTAGTCCCCGGCCACGTAGCGGAACCCACCGGCGAAGGCGTCCCACACGTGCTTGGCCTCGTCGCCACCGCCCCCCGACTCTTCCACCGTCGTGCGCATGCGCTCGCGGAAGTCGTCGTCGTCCATCTCCGTGCGGGCCACACCCACGACCGAGAACCCGCCGGGCAGAAGCCGTCGCAGAGCCAGTCGCTCGACGGCAGGCATGAGCTTGCGACTGGTGAGATCGCCCGACGCCCCGAAGACCACGAGCACCGCAGGCGGTGCCACCCGGTCAGTCGTAGCCTCGACCAGCGGGTTGTCGAAGGTCATGCGACCGGGAGCTTAGGTTCTGCCGTCAGCCGCCGGCTTGTGACAGGAGGACGACGGAGGCGGTGAACCCGTGGAGAAAGTTGCGGCCGCCCACCGGGCCCAGCTCCCCGGCGCAGAACATGCCCGCCATGGGCGCGTGGGCCAGGCTCTCGGACACGACGGTGGCATCGTGGTCGGCCTCGTGGAAGAGCCGGAAGCCCCGGCCGTTACACGTGAACAGCAGGGCGGCGTCGGCCGAGCGCCCGCCCACGAGATGGCGGAGGTCCTCGTCGGCCGACGCCGCGTCACGGACCTGGAACTGGGCGGTGGCGCCCACTTCGATCAGGTCGCCGACGGCGATGGCGCCCGTGTTGGGGTCGCCGCCCATCACGTTGCGGATGAGGAAATCGCCCCGGTCGAAGTCGTCCTTCTGCTCGTCGATGACGCGACCCAGGTGAACTCCCTGGGTGAGCAGGGCCCGATCCTGCTCGGGCATGGTCTCGGCCGCCTCGCCCAGGCGTTCGAGGGCCGGCCTTCCCGCCAGCTCGTAGACGACGTTCCCCTCGGCCCGGGTGACGGCGAAGGGCGAGCCGATGGGCCGGCAACCCTGGGAGACCACGGTGGTGACCTCCACCCCAGGTCCGAGAAGGACGCCGATCGCCCCCTGCCTGAGCAGGCGGTCGTCGAACACCAGGAGGTTGTCACCGGGGGTCTGGCCGGCGAGGGCCATGCCGCCGACCACGGGCAGGTCGGGATGCTCCTCGTCCACCCGGCGGAGGAAGGCGTCAGGGGGAAAGGTGAAGGCGTCGCCCAAGACGAGCATGGCCGACGTGTCCGGGGGGAAGTCGGGCCACCCGGTGACGGTGGGGCCGTCGGGCGTGGGCACGGCCACGAGATGGAAGGGGACGACGGGCCCGGTGAGCCCCGCCCAGAGCGAGATGCCGGGCGTGCCCTCGATCTCCCGAGTGCCTCCCACCACTGACTGCGCGGCGCATCCGACCAACACGCCCGGACGCAGGATGCGGCGGACGGTTTCCGCGATCTCGTTCAGCCCGTCCCGGTGGTGGGGCGTGACGAACAGGAGGGCCAGATCCGGCTGCTCGTTCCCACCCAGGCCCTCGAGGACCTGGCCCACCGCCTCGGCCGTGGCTTCGACGTGATCCGGGTGCTCCGACAGGCCGGCGGCGAAGGCCTTCATCCCACCGCAGGCAGGAGTGTCAGGGGAACCACGAGGGTCGGCCCGCCCGTCAGCCGGCAGTGTGCCTCGATGGTGCCGTAGTCCGGATAGGTCAGCTCGCCCTTGACCAGTTGACGTCCGAACTTGCCCGGCTGGATGGACACGGGCTGGACGTTGCGGGCCACCTCGACCGCCTCGTTGTCCCGGAACTCGACCTCCAGGGTGTCGAGGCCGGACTCCTCGGGCCGGCACCGGATGAGCACGACCAGGTGGGGGGCGATGGTGACCGGAGGCGGTGTGGGGGCCGCCATGGAGAACATCACCCCAGTGAGGTCGATCCGGGTCGCGGGCCCCGGTGCCTGTCGCTGGCCGATGCTCTCGACGAACAGAGCGGCGAGGATGTCCATGGCCCGACGCTACCGCCACGTGACCGAAGCCGCGGTCCAGGCGAGATCGTGCCCGCCGGGTGAAGGGACCTCACGGCGCCGGCTGGGGCAGGGGCCCCAGCTCGGCGAGGAGGCGGGGCCGGCTCCGTGCCGAACGGTGAGATCGTGCCCCGCCGGGTAGGGACATAGCATGGGTTTCCGTCCGCGGCAGGAGGAGAGGCGCGATGAGCGACAACGAGTTCTTGCAGGAGCTGGCCCAGCAGCTGCGGGTGGATGCAGTGCGGATGAGCGGGCAGGCCAACTCCGGCCATCCCACGTCGTCGATGTCGGCGTCCGAGCTCATGGCCGTGCTCATGGCCAACCACCTGCGCTACGACTTCGACACCCCCGACAACCCGGCCAACGACCACCTGATCTTCTCCAAGGGCCACGCCTCGCCCCTGCTGTACTCCATCTACCAGGCCGCAGGGGCGGTGGATGCGTCCGAGGCCGAGTCCTACCGACGCTTCGGCAGTCGCCTCGAGGGTCACCCCACCCCCATGCTGCCGTGGGTCGACGTGGCCACCGGCTCCCTGGGCCAGGGCCTGCCCATCGCCGTAGGCGTGGCCTTGGCCGCCGGGCCCCGCTTCGAGGACTCGCCCAGCCGGGTGTGGGTCCTGTGCGGGGACTCGGAGATGGCCGAGGGCTCGATGTGGGAGGCGGCCGAGGCGGCCAGCTTCTGGAAGCTCGACAACCTGTGCGCCATCCTCGACGTCAACCGCCTGGGCCAATCCACTGCCACCCGCGTGGGCTGGGACCTGGACACGTACGTCCGGCGCTTCGAGGCCTTCGGCTGGCACACCATCGCCATTGACGGTCACGACGTGGCTGCCGTCGACGCCGCCTACGCCGAGGCCAAGGAGACCAAGGGCCAGCCCACGATCATCGTGGCCAAGACGATGAAGGGCAGGGGCATCGAGTGGGTCGAGGACAAGGACTCGGCCCACGGCAAGGCCGTCGAGCGCTGGGAGGAGGCGGTGGAGGCCCTCGGCGGTGACCGGGGCCTGACCGTCGAAGTGGCCAAGCCCGAGGGGGAGCCCAAGAACCCCGTGCCCACCACGGCGGAGGCCAAGGCCTCCCTGCCGACCTACGACATGGGCGAAGAAGTCGCCACGCGCAAGGCCTACGGCGAGGCCCTGGCCGCAGTGGGCGAGGCCCGGGGAGAGATCCTGGCCCTCGACGGTGAGGTGTCCAACTCCACCTACTCGGAGATCTTCGCCAAGGCCCACCCCGACCGTTACGTGGAGTGCTACATCGCCGAGTGCCAGCTCCTGGCCACGGCCGTCGGCCTCCAGGTGAGGGGCTGGGTGCCGTTCGCGTCCACGTTCGCCGCTTTCCTGACCAGGGCCTACGACTTCGCCCGCATGGCCGCCGTCTCCCGGGCCGACATCTGCCTAGTGGGCTCTCACGCCGGGGTGTCCATCGGCGAGGACGGGCCGTCGCAGATGGGCCTCGAAGACCTGGCCGCCTTCCGGGCCATCCACGGGTCCACGGTCCTGTATCCCTCCGACGCCACTTCCACGACGGCCCTGGTGGCGGAGATGGCCGACCGGGGAGGCGTTTGCTACATGCGCACCACGAGGGCGGCGACTCCCACCCTGTATGAGTCCTCCGAGGAGTTCCCCATCGGAGGGGCCAAGGTCGTGCGGCGTTCGGACGATGACGGCGTGGCCTTGGTGGGAGCGGGCATCACCCTCCACGAGGCCCTCAAGGCGGCCGACGCCCTGGCCGGCGAGGGCATCACCGCCCGGGTCATCGACGCCTACTCCATCAAGCCCATCGACGCCGCCACCCTGCAGGCCGCGGCCCGGGACTGCGGAGGGCGCCTGGTGGTGGTAGAGGACCACTGGCCCGAGGGAGGCCTGGGCGACGCTGTGCTCGAGGTCTTCGCCGACTCCGACGAACCCACCCACATCCGTTGCCTGGCTCCTACGGGAATGCCCACCTCGGGCAAGCCCGCCGAGCTCCTGGCCGCGGCCGGCATCGACGCCGACGCCATCGCCCAGGCCGCCCGCAAGCTCGTCGGCAGCTAAACCGGGGGGCGCCCCCGGGCCGCAGCAGGTCGGGCCGGTCCACAGGGGTCTCCCGGGGATCGGCGTACTGTGGGGCCATGGCCCTAGGAAGCCGATCGGACGGGTGTGCTCGCTGACCACGCGCCCCTTCCGGTGGCCGCGACCCGGGCCGGCCAGACCACCAGGGACCTGATCCTGGCCGAAGCACTGCGGTGCTTCGCCGAACACGGGTACGACGGCACCTCCCTGAACGACATCGCCGAGGCCGTGGGGATCCGCCGGCCCAGCCTCCTGCACCACTTCTCGTCTAAGGAGGCCCTCTACCGGGAGGTGTTCGAGCGGGCCCTGGGCGACTGGTTCCAGCGCATCGAGGAGGTCAGCGAGGGTCCCCGGGAGGGCTGGCGGCAGGTCGACCGCATCCTCACCGCCGGCTTCCACTTCTTCGAGGAGCACCCTCAGTTCGTTCGGCTGGTGCGGCGGGAGGCGTTGGAGGACGGAAGCCGCCTGGCGTCGGAGCTGGGAGCGGGCCTGAGGCCGCTGTTCGGCCGAGCCGTGGCCTTCTTCGAGCGGGAGATGGACGCCGGGCGGCTCCGTCGCTACGACCCCGAGCAGCTGTTCCTGACCTGCTACGGAGCGCTCCTGAGCTCCTTCAGCGACGTGCGCTTCCTCGAGGCCCTGATGGAACGGGACCCCCTGGCTCCGGCGCTGCTCGAGGCCCGCCTGGAGCACGTGAGGGCTCTCTTCCGGGCCGCCTTGGACGTCTACAACCCCGCTTGATCGTCAGGACGCTGGTCGATCGGCCAGCCGCACCACGAAGCGCAGGCCCGACCACACGTCGGTGATGGCGCACACCTTGTTGTCGACCAGGCCGTTACCGAGCCCGATCTCCATGACCGCCAGCTGGCCGAGGTCGGTCGCCACGCCCGAGGACTTCTTGGGCCAGGCCACCCATAAGCCACCCGCGGGCTGCAGGGCCCGGGCGACCTGCGGAAATCGACGGTCGAGGTCGGCCCGCCGGGTGACGAACAGCAGGGCCACGTCGACATCGGCTCCCAGCCGCCGGCTCACGCGCACCCCCTCGGGCAGCGGGTCGAGGAGGCTCTCGAAGCCGTTCGGCGCCCCCACCAGTGCCACCCTGGACGCGGGCTTGATGCCCAGCTTTCGGGGAAGCGGGGTACCTGAGTAGCCGGCCACCGCGTCATTGTCGACGGCTGGCGCAGCCGGGGCGACCCTCTTCCCTATTCTGGCCGCCCGATGCGCAAGCGAATGCTGCCCGTGCTCCTTGTGGCCCTGTCCGTGGCCAGCGCAACCGTGGCCGTGATCCCCCTGCTGCAGGGCCCCGCCAGCTCCAGCTC
This sequence comes from Acidimicrobiales bacterium, assembly GCA_046262035.1. GTDB lineage: Bacteria > Actinomycetota > Acidimicrobiia > Acidimicrobiales > AC-14 > JBHENM01. The sequence continues at coordinate 14,998 of JBHENM010000108.1, forward strand.
GGCCGCCACTCAGCCCACCACGCCCGTGTTCAGCCTCCGACGAGCTCCCGCCCTGGTCAGCCGCACCGTGGCCGGTCGCCGGCTGGTCGCCGAGCTCGACGGCATCCTCGGACAGCCCGCCCTCGGTCCGGCCCAGGACCAAACCTGCCTGGCCGTGCGTGATCCGGACGGACGGCCGATCTACGAGCGCCAGATCAGCACGCCCCTCATCCCCGCCTCGACGACCAAGGTGGTCACGGGGGCCGTGGCCATTACCCGACTGGGCGCCGACGCCCGCTACGTCACCGAGGTGAAGGCGGCGGGCGGGTTCCAGGATGGGGCCGTGGGCGACCTGTGGCTGGTGGGCAGTGGCGACCCGCTGCTGGGGACGGGCGACTTCGCCGCCACCGCCGGATGGCTGGAAACCCCCCGCCCTTACACGTCACTGGAGAGCCTGGCCGACCGCATCGCGGTCGCCGGCGTGCGGCGGGTGGGACGTCTGCTGGGGGACGAGAGCCGCTACGACGGCCAACGCTACGTGCCATCGTGGGAGCCGTCCTACGCCACCGTTCCCGAGGTCGGGCCCCAGAGCGCCCTAACCGTCAACGACGGCTACGTCCAGTGGGAGCCTCGGAAGGTCGCCGCCGGCGCCCCGGCCACCCACGGGGCCACCGTCCTGGCCGATCTTCTGCGGGGTCGGGGGGTGGCCGTGGACGGGGTCGGGGAGGGCCAGGCCCCGGCCGGCCTGGAACCCGTCGCTTCGATGGAGTCACTGCCCATGCACGAGGTGGTGGGGGTCGTCCTGCGCGACAGCGGCAACCTCGCTTCGGAGCTCCTGGTCAAGGAGCTGGGGGCCCGGTTCGGAGGCGGAGGCACCACCAGCGCCGGCCTGAACGTCGTCCGCTCCACCCTGAGCGAGATGGGTCTGGCCGTCGATGGGCTGGAGTCGGTCGACGGGTCGGGGCTCGACCGGGGCGACCGCGTGACGTGTGACCTGCTTCAGGACCTGCTGGCCACGGACGGGGAGAACGGGCCCCTGGCCCAGGGCCTCCCGGTGGCGGGCAGGACCGGGACCCTCCTGCGCCGGTTCAGGTCCACGCCCGCATCGGGCAAGGTGCGGGCCAAGACGGGTTCCCTCGACGAGGTGATCGGCCTGAGCGGGTGGGCCACCGCCGGTGACGGACGCTCGTTGCTGTTCTCCCTGGTCGCCAACGGGTTGCCCTTCGACGACCTCGGCTTCGCCCTCCAGGACAGGGTCGTGAGCGCCCTGGTCTCCTATCCGCAGGCTCCCGCCCCCGACGACATCGCCCCGGGCCCGCCCCGTGCCCCTCCCGAGGGCTCGTGACCGGCCCGGGAGGCCGGTCCATAGGCATTCACAGGACTGCCCTCGGAACGAGGGTAGGTCAGTGACCGGCCCGGGAGGCCGGTCCATAGGCATTCACAGGACTGCCCTCGGAACGAGGGTAGGCCAGTGACCGGCCCGGGAGGCCGGTCCATAGGCATTCACAGGACTGCCCTCGGAACGAGGGTAGGTCAGTGACCTGGCGCGAGCTGCCCATGTTTCCCCTGGGCACGGTTCTGTTCCCGGGCGGCGTCCTGCCCCTGCACGTGTTCGAGCCCCGGTACCAGGCCATGACCGGCCACTGCCTGAAGCACGACCGCCGCATGGGGATCGTGCTCATCGAGCGCGGTAGCGAGGTGGGCGGGGGAGACGTCCGCATGTCCGTGGGGACGGAGGCGGTCATCACCGAGGCCGCGAACCTGCCCGACGGTCGGTGGGTGCTGCTCCTGTTAGGGACTCGGCGCATCCGGATCGAACGCTGGTTTCGCGAGCAGCCGTTCCCGAGAGCCGAGGTCTCCCCTCTGGACGACGGTGAACGGTCCGGCGGCGACGCCGCCGTCGCCCGGGACGGCCTGGTCCGGCGGGTCCACCGGGCCCTGGCCCTGAAGGCCGAGCTGGGGGAGTGGCCGGAGGCCGAAGTGGCCCCCGACCTGGCCGTCGACCCGGCCGTGGCCACGTGGCAGGCCGCGGGCCTGGGCCTGGTCGGGCCGGCCGACGGGCAGCGTCTTCTGGAGACGGTGGGGGTCGACGATCGTCTCGGCCTACTGGCTTCTCTCCTCGACGAGCAGATCGACGTGCTTGCGCTGCGGGCCGCCGGGCGATAGGAAGGCGGCGATACGGGGTAGAGCGGCGCTGAACAGGAGGAATGTGCCCGAAGGCAGCGACCCCACCGACCTTCCCAGCCACGCCCAGGATCTGTGGCAGCTGGTCGTCGGCTACGTCAAGCAGGAGACGGTCGAGCCCATCAAGGGCGTCGGGCGTTTCATCGCCTTGGGCCTGGCCGGCTCGGCCCTGGTCGGCCTGGGCCTCGTCGTGCTGTTCCTCGGCGTCCTGCGCCTCTTGCAGGAGGAGACGGGTGACGCCTTCAGCGGCCACCTGTCGTTCGTGCCGTACCTGATCACCCTGGTGGCGTGCGGAGCAGTGGCCGGTGCGGCGGTCAAGGCCCTCAGCCGCAAGAAGGAGGCAACGTGAGCGTGACGGCCCCCACTCACAACGGGCGGATCACCCGGAACGAGATTGAGACCAAGCTCCGCCAGATCCGCGGCGACGTCGACACCGCCGGGGAGGCGGCCAAGGGTGCGGGCGCCGTCGTCGCCGGCGTGGCCGTGGTCCTGATCGTGGCCGTCGCCTACTTCGCCGGCCGCAAGCGGGGCAAGCGCAAGAGCACGGTCGTAGAAGTGCGGCGGTTCTGAATTGGGCGGCCTCCTCCGCACACTGGCCCGCACCGGCTTCCGGCGAGGCCTGGCCGGGCCCGGAGGGCGGGGGTGGCTCGCCGTCGGCCTCGCCGCCGGGGTCATCCAGTTCCTCCGGCGCAAGGCCGACGAGCCCAAGGTCACCTACTCGGAACAGCTGGAACCGGGCCAGTCCATCGTGATCACCCATTTCGCCAAGGGTGAGGCGCCGTAGAACCTGCGCGGCCGGGGTACCGGCGGACGCGAGCGATGATGGGCGGGTGAGAAGGCCGTTCGCCCCCGGCGACCTCGTGCTCGTCGTCGACAGCAAGGATCGGCGCTACCTGGTGACCCTGGCCGAGGGCGGCCAGTTCCACACCCACGCCGGGGTGACGCCCCACGACCTCATCATCGGCCTTGACCCGGGGGTCACCCTCCGTTCCACCACCGGCGCCCGGTACCTGGTCATCCGGCCCACCCTGTCCGACTTCGTGAAGGCCATGCCCCGCGGGGCCCAAGTCATCTACCCCAAGGACCTGGCCCAGCTCCTGATGATGGCCGACGTGTTCGCCGGGGCCCGCGTCCTCGAGGCGGGGGTGGGGTCGGGCGCCCTGTCCATCGCCCTTCTGCGGGCGGGGGCATCGATCGTCGGCTACGACCTGCGGGAAGAGTTCGCGGCCGTGGCCCGAAAGAACGTCGCCCGCTTCCTCGGCCGCGATCAGCCCTATTCCGTGCGCCAGCAGGACGTCTACGAGGGGATCGACGAGACCGACCTCGACCGGATCATGCTTGACCTGCCCGAGCCGTGGCGGGTGGTGAAGCACGCCGAGCAGGCCCTCGTGCCCGGCGGGATCTTCTGCGCCTACCTGCCCACCATCGGCCAGGTGTCGCAGCTGCGCGAGGTGCTCGACGCCTCCGCCTTCGGCATGGCCCAGACGGTCGAGGTGCTCGAGCGTTCCTGGCACGTGCAGGGTCAGTCCGTGCGGCCCGACCACCGGATGGTGGCCCACACCGGCTTTCTCACTGCCGCCCGGCTCCTGGCGCCCGACGTTCCGTCCCGCCCCATCCAGCAGGCGTCCGGAGACGAACAAGCTCTGTGAACCTTCTTGACCTGGCCGTGGTGGCGGTCATGGGCACCGCCGTGTGGGGTGGCTACCGGCTGGGGCTGGTGATCGGCGGCACCTCATCGGTGTTCCTGGTCCAGGGCCTCCTCGTGGCCAGCCTGCTGACGCCCGCCCTGCTGGCTGTGGTGGGCGATCCCGCCCTCCGCCTCATCCTGGGCCTGGCCCTGTTCGTGGCCGCCGGGATCGGTGGGCAGCGGGCGGGCCGGCGGGTGGGCGTCGCCTACCAGCGGGCCCTCGTGTCCGAGGATCTCCACCGGCCCGACCGCCTGGCCGGCGCCGTGGCCGGGCCGGTCACCGTCCTGGCCGTGGTCTGGCTGATCGTCCTACCGGCCATGCATGACGTGGCCGGTTGGCCCGGGAACCTGGCCGCCCGCTCGGGCCTGGGACGGGCCATTCGCACCGCCCTCCCGGAGCCGCCCGAGGGCTCCCACGCCCTGCGCAAGCTGACCCGGCCGGTGGCCATGCCCGAGGTGTTGACCGCCCTGGGCCCGGCGGGGGACATGAGCCCCCCGCCGCGCAAGACCAACCTCAGCCCGGAAGTCATCGCCAAGGTCAAGGCCAGCACGGTGCGGGTCCAGGGCGAGGCGTGCCTGTTCGACCGCTTCGGGACGGGCTTCGCCGTGGCCGACGACCTGGTGGTGACCAACGCCCACGTCGTGGCCGGAGAGCGCGAGACGACGGTGGTGCGTCCCGACGGGTCAGAGCTGCCGGCCGTAGTGGCCGTCTTCGACCCCGAGCGCGACCTGGCCCTCCTTCGCGTGCCCGACCTGGGCCAGGAGCCCTTGCCCCTCGGGCCGGCCAAGGAGGGGACGCTTGCCGCCGTGTTCGGCCACCCCGAGGGCCAGGAGGAGCTCGAGGTGTCACCCGCGGCCATCCGCCAGCAGCTCGTGGCCACGGTGCGGAGCGTCGACCTGGACATGCCGACCCTGCGGAGCGTGTTCGTCCTGGCCGCCGACCTCCAGCCGGGCGACTCCGGCGCCGCCCTGGTCACGCCGTCGGGCACGGTTGCGGGAGTGGCTTTCGCCGTGGCCCGGGACCGGGCGGGTGTGGCCTACGCCCTCACCACCGAGGAGCTCGAACCCGTGCTCGAGCTCGACCGCTCCGGGGTGGCCGACACGGGCCCGTGCTAGTCACCGGTATGCGATCACGATGAGATGGAGGAGGAGACCGATGGGCAGCGACGTGACCATGAGCGAAGACGAGTGGAAGGCCAAGCTCGACTCCGAGCAGTACCAGGTGCTGCGGCGCAAGGGGACCGAGCGGCCGTTCACCGGCCGCTACGTGAGCACCAAGGACAAAGGGATGTACCGGTGCGCAGGTTGTGGAGCCGAGCTGTTCAGCTCCGATACCAAGTTCGACTCGGGGACGGGCTGGCCCAGCTTCACCGAGCCGGCGAACCTGGACAACGTCGCCCTCTCCCGCGACTTCAGCCACGGCATGGTCCGCACTGAGGTGACGTGCCGCCGCTGCGGAGGCCACCTGGGCCATGTGTTCGACGACGGACCCGCCCCTTCCGGCCAGCGCTTTTGCATCAACTCCTGCTCCCTGGAGCTCCAGCCCGACCCTGAATGAACTGGTGACGCCGGAGGGGCCCAGGGCACCCTCGAGTGTCACCGGTTCGGCCCAGGCAAACGGGGCCGGCGGCGCCGATCCGTTACGCTGGCACCCGTCAACCGGCCCACCGACCCGCGGAGCTCACCTCTGACTGCCGACGTCCAAGATGCCGGGCTGGTCCGGGTCAACGCTCCTCAAACCTTCATGCGGGGCTTCATCCCCGCCGTCCGGGAGGTGTGGCGGTACCGGGAGCTCCTGGGCGCCTTGGTGCACAAGGAGCTCAAGGTGAAGTACAAGAACTCCTTCCTGGGGTTCCTCTGGTCGCTCCTTCGTCCCCTCTGCCAGCTCCTGATCTACTGGCTGGTGCTGGGAAAGTTCCTGCGGAGCAACATTCCCAACTTCGGCTTCTACCTGTTCTCGGGTTTGATCGCCTGGGACCTCTTCGGGTCGACGCTGAGTTCGGCCACCACCTCGATCGTGTCCAACGCCGGCCTGATCAAGAAGGTCTACTTTCCACGCGAGATCCTCCCGCTGGCCAGCGTCGGAGCGGGGTTGGTGCACTTCGCTCTGCAGCTAGTGGTCGTCTTCGGTGTGTTCCTCACGTTCCGGTTCGACTTCTTCGGGCCGAATCTGGCCCTGCTGCCCGTGGCCATCGTCGCCCTGGTGGCGTTTCTGGTCGCCATGAGCCTCCTGCTGTCCGCGGCCAACGTCTACCTGCGCGACGTCCAGCACCTCATCGAGGTCCTGTTGCTGTTCTGGTTCTGGCTCACGCCCATCGTCTATCCCGTCAACTTCGCCTTCGATGTGTTCGGCAAGAAGGAGATCCTCGGAATCCGCCTGTCGACGATCTACATGCTCAATCCCCTGGCCACGGTGGCCATCGGCTTCCAGCGCGCCCTGTACAAGAGCCTCACCGTCCTTGATTCGGCGGGAAATCCCATCAAGGTCCTCTACCAGGCCGGGTACAGCTCCTACCTCGCCCGCCTGCTGGCCGTGATCGCGTGCTCGGCGGCGCTCATCTGGTTGTCCCAGCGGATCTTCGCCAGGGCCCAGGGCAACTTCGCCCAGGAGCTTTGATGTCCGTCATCCGGGCGGTCAACGTCTCCAAGCGGTTCAGCCTGCACCACGACAAGTCGCTCAAGGAGCGGATCGTGAACCGCCGGGCCGCAGTCGAGGACTTCTGGGCCCTGCGCAATGTCAGCTTCGACCTCGAGGAGTCGAGCACCCTGGGAGTCATCGGAGCCAACGGCTCCGGCAAGAGCACGCTGCTGTCGATCATCGCCGGGATCATCGTGCCCACCGAGGGCTACGTCGAGCGGCGTGGCCGGATGGCCGCCCTCCTCGAACTGGGTGCCGGGTTCCACGCCGACCTGACCGGCCGGGAGAACATCTACATGAATGCCAGCATCCTCGGCCTGTCCCGGAAGCAGACCGACCAGTACTTCGACGACATCGTCGAGTTCTCGGGCATCGAGCGCTTCATCGACAACCAGGTGAAGTTCTACTCCTCGGGCATGTACGTCCGGCTGGCCTTCTCGGTCGCGGTCCACGTCGACCCTGAGATCCTGCTCATCGACGAAGTCCTGGCCGTGGGCGACGAGCCCTTCCAGCGCAAGTGTCTGAAGCGGATCAAGGAGTTCCAACGCGAGGGCCGCACCATCGTCCTGGTGACGCACGGCATCCACGTGGTCAGCCAGCTGTGCGATCGGGTGATCATGCTGGAGAAGGGCGACGTCGTCGCAGACGGCAAGCCCCAGGAGGCCACCCGCGCCTTCCGAGAGCGCTACGCCCCCCAGGTCGACGACAAGGGCCACATCCGGGGTACGCAGGAGGTCAAGGTCGCCGAGCTGCGGGTCACCGACGGCGAGGCGAACCCGAAGGACCGGTTCGAGCCCGGAGAGCGTCTGGGTCTGGAGCTCACCCTCGAAGCCGGGGAGCCGGTCGACGACCCCGTTATCGGGGTGGCCATCTACAACCACCTCGACGTGTTGGTCTATGGCACCAACACGGCGCTGCTGGATGTACGGGTGGGAAAGATCGAGGGCCGCCGGCTCGTCCGCTTCGACTTCGGGGCCATTCCCATGGTCGAGGGCCAGTACTTCGTGACCATCGCCGTCCACTCGCGAGATGAGTCGAAGCAGTACCACTGGTTGGAGCGGCAGCTGTCGTTCAAGGTCTTCAGCCTGACCGACGAAGTAGGCGTGCTCCATCTGGATCCCATCGTCGAGGTGGTGAGTCCGTGAGCGCAGGGGGAGGGGAAATCCGGGCCCTGGGAGCGGATATCGATGTCACCGCCCTGATGGAGGAGATCCGGGCCGACATCCGGCGCAAGCAGGCGGCGGGCGAGTACCCCGACCGCGTCCTCCTGGAGCTCGAGCTTCAGGCCGGCGACGAGGAACGGGCGGACGACATCCTGACGTCGGCTCTGGGCGAGCTGAAGCGGACGGCCAACTTCTCGTCTCAGGTCACAACCGAGTCCAAGCGACCGCTGATCGGGCCCGTGGTATCTCGCGGGCGCCGGCTCATCCGCATCTCCCTCACCTGGTACATGAACAGCATCCTGGGCCAGCTCACGCGCTTCTCTAGCAGCGTCGAACGCTCGATGACCATCGTCGGGGAGCAGACCAACCGCCTGGCCGGACGCCTGACGGCGATCGAGAAGCGGGTCCAGGATCTCGACCGCTGGGCCAATGTCATGGACGATCGGGAGATCGCCGAACGGCTGGAGCGCCTCGAGCAGGCGGTGCAGGAATTGCGCCACCGGCTCGGGTGAGCGCCACCCGCCTCGACCAGGCACGCTCACCGCTGCGGCTGGCCATAGTGATTCCGCGCTACGGGACGACGATCGTCGGTGGGGCGGAGCTCCACGCCCGGCTACTAGCCCAGCACTTGTCCGCCGCCGGCCATGCCGTCGACGTGCTGACGACGTGCGCGGTCAGCCACTACACCTGGCACAACGAGCTTCCTGCGGGCCCCGTGCAGGACGGGGCCATCGTGGTAAGGCGATTCCCGGTGGATGAACGCGACCCGGGTGTCCACGCCGAGCTCGAGGGGGCCATCGTCCGAGGCCTTCCGCTATCACGGGAGGAAGAGCGGCTCTGGCTGCGCAACGGCGTGGCTTCCTCGGCCATGGAAGAGGAGCTGGAACGGGAGGGCGACCGCTACGACTACGTGCTGGCCATGCCGTACCTCTTCGGCACCACCTACTTCGCCTACGCCGCCAACCCCGAACGCACGCTTCTGATCCCGTGCCTGCACGACGAGCCCTACGCACGGCTCCGGGTCGTTGCGGACATGCTCCGGGGAGCCCGCGGCGTGCTGTTCAACGCCCAGCCCGAGGCCGAGCTCGGCACCCGCCTCAGCGGCTCAGTGCCCCGCCAGGCGATCGTGGGGCTGGGCTTCGAGCCGGAGGAGCCCGCCGATACAGCCGCCTTCCGCCGGCGCCACAACCTGGATGGGCCGTTCGTGCTCGCCGTCGGCCGCCGCGAAGGGGGCAAGAACACCCCGCTGCTGTTCGAGTACTTCCTCCGTTACAAGGAGCGTCATCCCGGGGCCCTGCGCCTGGTGTCGGCCGGGTCAGGTGACGTGCCCGTACCCAAGCGCCCCGATATGGTCGACCTCCGCCCGGACTGGAGCGAACGCGACGCGATGTACCGGGCCAGCACCGTCTTCTGCCAGCCGAGCGTGAACGAGTCCCTATCAATCGTGATGATGCAGGCCTGGCTTGCCCAGCGTCCGGTGCTGGTGCACACCGGCGGAGTGGTGACGAGAGACCACTGCGTGCGCTCCAACGGCGGCCTGTGGTTCTCCAACTACGCCGAGTTCGAGAGCACCCTCGGCCGCCTTCTGGCCGATCCCGAGCTGCGGGCCGGCCTCGGCTCGAACGGCTCGGCGTACGTGCGCACGACGTACTCCTGGGAGGCGGTGCTGGCCCGCTTCGAGGCGGCCGCCTACGAGTGGCTGACGGAGGCGGCCTGACGATGAGAGGCGGACGGGAGGTCCACCAGTTCCTGGCCAGCATGGGATTCCGCGACGCGGTCGGTACCCACACCCTGGAAACCCGTCGCGCCCTGGCGGTGGCCGGCCTCACGGGCGGGATCTGGGCCGAGGACATCCAGTCGGAGATGGGCAAGGACGCCCGGCCGTGCGACGTCTACCCGAGCATCCGATCGAGCCGGCGGCGTGCCAGCACCATCCTGTACCAGGCGTCAACCGGCTCCCGCGGCCTCGTCGCCGACCTGCTGACCTGGTCCGAGCCGAAGGCGATCTACTACCACAACATCACCCCCTCCCGGTTCTTCGAACCGTGGGCGCCGGGCGACGCCCTCAACCTGGCATGGGGTCGAGAGGAGCTACAGCAGCTGGCTCCCCACGTCGCCGTGGCGGTGGCCAACTCGGAGTACTCGGCTGAGGAGCTCCGCCGGCTCGGCATCGAGGACGTCCGCGTGGTTCCGCCCTACCTTCCGCCCGCCCTTCAGACTGCGCCCAACCCTTCCCATGCCGGTTGGCTACGTCGTACCAAGAAGGGCCTCGACCTGCTCATGGTTTCTCGCCTCGTGCCCAGCAAGGGGCACCTCCACCTCCTGCGTGCCTTCGCCGCCCTGCGGTCGGCAGTCGACCGCGCAGCCCGCCTCTTCGTGGTCGGCGCGTGGGGGCCCGAGTCCTACATGCGGGCCCTTTTCCGGCTGCGGGAGAAACTGGGGCTGGAAGGCGTGGTGTTTACCGGTTCGGTCTCAGCCGCCACTCTGGCCGCCCACTACCAGGAGGCCGACGTGTTCGTGTCCCTCTCCGAGCACGAGGGCTTCGGCCTGCCCCTGATCGAGGCCATGCGCCAGGGTCTCCCGGTCGTGGCCTACGACGCCGCTGCCGTCGGAGAGACGATGGGTGGTGCCGGCGTCCTCCTGGGGACCCTCGACCCGCTGGTCGTGGCCGAGGTCCTCGGTCGCGTCGGGGCCGATCCTGACCTCCAAGCCAACCTGAAGCGCGGACAGTTCGAGCGGATGAAGGCCATCGACGCCGTTCCCCGCGACCGGCTCCTGGTCGACGCCGTCCTGGCCGCCGCCGGCACGAGCCTCAGCCCGATCTAGTGCGTGCCCTGGATGTGGGTGCCGCGAACAGGCCGCCACTACCATGGCCCACCATGCCTCGGACGGTGGGCCATCCACCCGGGCGGGAGCAACCATGAAACTGTCCGTCGTCATCAACACCTACAACCGCGCCGAGAGTCTCGAGCGCACTCTGCAGGCCTTGCGGCGGCAGACGTGGCACCCGTTCGAGGTCGTGGTGGTCAACGGGCCTTCGACCGACGGGACCGAGGCGCTCCTCGAGTGCTGGTCGGGCGTGGTCCGCACGGCACGCTGCCGCGCGGCCCATCTGGGTCAGTCCCGCAACATCGGCATCGACGCAGCTGCCGGAGACGTCATCGCCTTCATCGACGACGACGCCATTCCCGAGCCCGGTTGGCTGGCCGAGCTCGTCACCGGATACGAGAGCGAACGAGTGGCCGGCACCGGCGGCGTCGTCTTCGACCACACGGGCATGCGGTTGCAGTACCAGTTGTCGGTGTGCGATCGGGTGGGCAACCCCACCTTCGATGTCACCGAGCCCACGGAGTACCTGAAGCCCGGCGCCGACCCGTTCGTGTACCTGCAGGGCACCAACGCCAGCTTCCGCCGCCACTGCCTGGAGGAGATCGGCGGGTTCGACGAAGAGATCGAGTTCTATCTGGACGAGACCGAGGTCTGCCTCCAGCTGATCGACCGAGGCTACGAGCTGCGTCCCCTTCCCGACGCCGCCGTCCACCACCACTACTTGCCGAGCCACCTCCGGGTCGGACGCAGAGTCTGGGTGGATCCTTACCCGGCGGTGAAGAACCGGCTGTACTTTGCCCTCTCCCACGGCCTGGGCCAGCGCTCCCATGCCGACGTCCTTCGAACGGTACTGACCTGGCTCGACGGCATCACCGAGGCAGCCCGGCGGATCCATGAGAGCGGCGAACTGACCGACGAGCAGCTGGCCACGTTCCTGCGCCGGGCCGAGGAGGGCGTGACCGATGGGCTCGACCGCGGGATGGTGGCTCGACGCAAGTCGAGGCAGTTGGCCGCGGTTGCGCCGAACAACTTCCTGCCGATGCCGACGATCCAGCCTCAGGGGTCGCGCCTGCGCGTCTGCTTCCTGTCCGAGGACTATCCCCCCGGGCCTGTGGGAGGTATCGGTCGGTTCACCGTCGACCTTGCCGGAGGCTTGGCCGCCGCCGGCCACGAGGTCCATGTCGTCACTCGCTCGCCCGACACCAACCGGGTCGACATGGAGAACGATGTTTGGGTCCACCGCATCGCCGTCCAACAACGGCGGATCCCGGCACTGGCCGGCTCGGTGCTCACCGGAAACCTCCTGCAGTGCGCCGCCTTCTACCACGAGGTCCGCCGGATCCACGACCGCCTGCCGCTCTCGCTGGTCTCCGCTCCGGGATGGAACGCCCAGGCCTTTCTCTGCGTGCTGGACCCTGGATTCCCCACCGTCACATGGCTCCAGACCACGCTGCGGACCATCACCGGAGTGCTGCCTTCGTGGGAGGGGAACCCGGAGGTGGAGGCCTTGCTGCGGCTCGAGGCGGTCACCCTGCGGGAGAGCCGGGAATTGCATGCCGGCAGCCGCTCCAACCTCGATCTGGCCTACGAGCAGTTCCCCGGGCTCACCGCCCGCGAGCACGTCCTGCCCCACGGCCTCGCCGACCGCGCCGCTCCCGACGTCGAGCCCATTGACCGAGACGGGATGCGCCGGATCCTGTTCGTGGGTCGTCTGGAACGGCGCAAGGGTGTCGACGTGCTGCTGTCCGCCGCACCTGAGCTGCTGGCCCGCCACCCCGACGTCGAGTTGGTGCTCGTGGGACGGGACACACCCCACACCGAGCTGGGCGAGACCTACCGGGAGTGGTTCCGCCGCGAGCACGCCGGCGACCGCGCCGTGCTCGACCGCGTCCGCTTCGTAGGCGAGGTCGACGACCGCGAACGGGACCGCTGGTACGCCAGCGCCGATGTGTTCTGCGCACCGTCGCGCTACGAGTCTTTCGGGCTCGTTCTCCTCGAGGCCATGGCCCACGGCGTGCCCGTGGTGAGCTGCGACGCCGGCGGCGTGGCCGACATCGTGGACGGGAACGGCCTGCTGGCCAAGCCCGGAGACACTGCCTCGCTCCTCGCCTGCCTCGACACTCTCCTGTCCGATGCGCAGATGTGTGCCGACATGGGGCGGAGGTCGCGGGAGCTCTTCGAGAAGACGTGGAGCCTGGCGCCCTGGGTGGAACGGGTCACGACCGCCTACTCCGCCGTGGCCGGCGACCACCGCCCGGACGGCACGGTAATCGACCCGACCCGGCTGGCCTCGATCCTCACCGAGGTCGGGGCCGTCGCTCCCCAGCACGCCGCCGGGGCGGCAGCCTCGCTCCTGAACCCCCTGGCCTATCCCGTCGACGAGCCATCCCGCTTGGTCGATCTGCTGATGGCCGACGACGAGACCTTTGTGCGCGGCCTCTACGAAATGCTCCTCGGGCGCGAAGCCGAGGAGGCGGGGATGAGGGACGCCTTGGGGCGGCTCGCCAGGGGTTTGCCGCGGCTCGACCTGGTGGAGGCCATGGGGTCCTCCAACGAAGCCCACGCCCGCGGCGTTGACCTCAAGTGGCTGACCGCGGCCATCCCTCTGTGGTCGAGCGCTCTCTTCGATGGGATCAGCGATCTTCTGCTCAAGTCCGACCACGAGTTCTGCGAGGGTTTGTACAGGTTCGTCCTGCAGCGCGCTCCCGATCCCGACGGCCTCCGGGCCATGGCCAGCCACCTGGCCAACGGCGGCGATCGCATGGACGCGGTGCGTTCCGTGGCGGGCTCGGATGAGGCGCTACGCCGTCGGGTGCCCGTCGATTGGGTCGCACGAGTTGTCCCTCCGGCCCGGGCCCCTGGCCCTCCGGCCGACCCTCTCAGCGGCCGTGACCTTCTCCGCCGGGCAAAGAGCGCCGTTCGGCGGCTCTCCCAGCCCGCCCTCGACCTTCGCCGATCCGCATTCGGAACCGGCGCCTTCGCCGCGCCTCCATCATCCGCCGGCACCCCTCTGCCGACCGGCGACGGGAGGGGGCTGGTCAAGAACGAGCGGCTGCAGCACTCGATCTTCGACCAGCTCAGCAGCCTGACCGCGGCCACCAGCCAGGCCAACGAGGCAGTCACCTCTATCGTCGATGCCGTCGCCCGAGCCCAGCGCGAGAGCTTGGCGGCTTTCGCCGCGGCCGTCGACGACCTCTCGGCCAAGATCGCGGCGTCGACCGAGGCACTGAGCAAGGTCCAGCGAGACGACACCGTGAACATCACGCAGTGGCTGGACGTGCTCGGCCGCAAGCAGCAGGCCATGGCTCTCGAACTGCGGGAACGCCTCCCGGCGATCGCCGACACCGCCGACCTGCCGGAGCCGGTCGTCGTGGACCCCGAACGGCTGCAAGCCCTCCTGGACTCGGGGCGGCCGGTGCGACTCAACCTCGGGTGCGGCGAGAAGCCGCTTCCCGGCCATGTGAACATCGATGCTCGCCCGCTCCCCGACGTCGACGTGGTGGCCGACGCCCGTCGGCTGCCTTTCTCGCCGGGATCGGTCGACGAAGTGGTGTCCCACCACCTGGTAGAGCACTTCCGGGCCCATCACCTGCGAAGCGTCGTCCTTCCGTACTGGTGGGAACTCCTGCGCCCTGGCGGACGGGTGAAGATCGTGTGCCCCAACTGGTCGGCCATGATCGAGCTCGAGGCCAAGGGGGAGATCAGCATCGCCGACCTCGCTCAGGTCACATTCGGGATGCAGGACTATCAGGGCGACGACCACTTCGCCATGTACTCGCCCGAGACGCTGTCCGACCTCTTGCGCGAGGCCGGCTTCAACAGTGTTGACACGGTGGCCCGCGAGCGACGCAACGGTCTGTCGATCGAGATGGAGCTGTGGGCCCGAAAGCCCGACGCCGCCAGCGACGCCAGCGCCGACGGAGGGGTCAGGGGCGCCCCGTAAGCAGCACCCGCCCCGCCCGGCGGAGACGACGCAGGGCCCGTTGAGCGACCGGCGCCAGCGGCTCCGAGGTTGGTGGCGACACGAGTTCGGGCTCGGCTACGGGCTCCGGCACGGGCCGGATGCCGGCCCTGCGGTAGCGTAGTAACCGCAATCCTCCCCAGAAAACCTCGCGGCCGGGAGATTCCTCTTCGTGAGGAGTCACGCCCGCCGACACCAGTCCTGCGTCGCACAGCACGTCGCCGTGACGTTCGAGGCACCGGTCGATGGCGTCGCCGACCTCGAAATAGTGCACGTCGTGGAAGATGAGGTGGGCGTCGTCGGCCAGCGTGGGGAGGGTGGCTTCGATATCGCGCACGACGCCATCGAAACTGTGATCCCCGTCGATCAGAGCCACGTCGAACGGTGCGCCGGCACGGCGGGCGGCCTCGGCCACTGCCTCCGGCGAGGGTGCCGCCACCATCGTCGCCCGATGCTCGATGGACGCCCAGTGCTGGGGGTCGACCCGGGGATCCGGGTCCACACAGACGATTCGCCCTTCCCCGAGGTCGTCGAGGGCGGCGCACATGATCATGGTCGATCCGCCCTGGAAGGTGCCGATCTCGAGCACGGTCCGCGGCTGGAGGCCGGCCACGAGGCCGTACAGGACGACCCTCTCCTGCATGGTCATCCATACCGGGGCGTCGTGAATGATGGGGAACCGCTTGGGCTCGAACTTCATCGGGCCGAGCCTAGGTGGGGCGGGTCGGACACGAGGGGAGGGCTCAGCACACGTTGCCCCGGGCCAGCCGCCGGGCCGCAACGGCCCACTCCACCAGCGCCTCTTCGGGCAGCACTCTCGAGGCCGGTTGCACGACGGCGAAGATCCCGGCGGTGTTGTCCGTGTAAGCGACGCCTCGACCGTCGAGGAAGGCTGTGAACTTCTCTTCGTCACACGACCCGTCGAAGAACACGTAGGTCGGGTTCTCAGCCGCCCGGACCTCCGCTTCGTAAGGCTCGTAGCGGATCATCTGGAGCGGCGCGGCGATGACCTTCTCGTCGGTGGCCAGCGCCAGTCGGTAGGCGATCCAGTAGTCGGCGAAGACACGGTCTTGGCCTTCGGCGTCCAGGCGGGCGATCACCGGGCTCAGATCACCGGGAGCGAAATCCCATAGGCCCTTCACCGATTCGCCCCGTTCGACCATCACGGCCGTACTGGCCACGCTGCCGGCGGCGATCAGGACGAGCACCCCGAGGGCCAGGCTGTGGTTTCGGAGCGTTCCCAACGCACCTCCGACCACGAGGACCACCAAGGGCCAGGTGAAGTAGAGGTACCGGGGCTCCCTGACATACCAGGAAGTGGGGAGGGCGGCGAAGATGAAGGGAAGCATCGCCAGCCCCAGGACGAAGACGTACGCCTTCCTGGGAAGGCGCAGGACAGCCAGGGCCAGGCCGGCCAGCAAGAAGGCATAGAGAATCTTGGACGGGAGAGTGATCTCCCACTGGGGTGTCTGGGCGCCCAGCGCATACGGAAGGGCTCGTTTGGCGAAGGCCCCGAGCCTGAAGGCGTAGGTCGTGTCGAGCACCTCGCCCACCTTGAGCGAGGCACCTCCGCTCGCGAGGTTGGAGTAGATCCAGGGTAGGGCGCCCACCACCGCCCCGACAGCCGCCACCCACGACATCCGGAGCACGGTCAGGTCCCGCTTTCGAACGGTTTCGATGAGCAACCAGAGGAGGGCGGGCGCCGCCATGTAGACGATGTTCGGGCTGGAGTGCCAGCCAACACCGCCCGCAACACCCAGCAGCAGCGCATCCCGGCGGGTTGGCCGCTCAATCAGTCGAAGGGTGAGAAAGAGGACCGCCGTGCCGGCGACGAGGGTCGCCGCGTAGAAGCTCCGCTCCTTGGTGGATTGCCATACGAACACCGCGGAGCTGCACCAGAAGAGCGATCCGGCCAGCGCTGCCCCAGCGCGGCCAAAGGTCAGGAGACCGATCCTCCAAGTCAGCAGGGCGGCCACGCCACTGAGGGCCATGGGGACGATCTCCATGGCCAGCCACGCCGGCGTCCGCACCGCGAACAACACGGTGAGAAGTACCGCTTCGTGAACTCCGCCGTAGGCCTGGCCCCAGTAGAAGGAGAAGAACTCCCCGTCCAGCATGTGCCGGCCCATGAGCCCGGCCACGGCCTCATCCGAGTCGAAGGGCCCGAGGGCAGAGGAGATGAACCAGATCCGGAGAAGGACCCCTACGACAACGGCGGTCACCACGGCCGTCCCGACCCAACGGTCGGTTCCCACCGCCTCCGTGGCTACATGCGATTCCGCGTCGTCAACCGCATCGCGCCTCACCCGGGGTCCAGTTCCTCGACGACCCTGGGGGCAGAGTTTCGATCCGCTATCGCGCTCAGAGGGCCGCTCGGGCCCAGCGGTCATCGCCAGAGCTGCCAACCCCGGTTGTCGGTTCCCCGCACGAACACGTCGAAGCGCCCCGCTCCTCTCGAGGTGGCACCGGGGCCGTCCTGGATCACGTCTCCGGCGCTACCCAGCCGCGACCATGGAGCCCACCCGTTGCCGAAGCGAACGAAATAGATTCCGCCGTCGGTACCGCGGACGTAGACAAGCAGGTTCCCAGCATCCCAAGACGTGGCGTCCGGACTCGACGCCAGTACCCCGTTGGCGCCCACCGGTTGCGACCATCCCGACCACTGGGCACCGTCCCAGGACTTCTGCCACAACTTGTCGTCACCGCCCCTGACGAACAGGTCGACGCGGCTCGAATCACGCGAAGCCGTAGCCGGATCACCTCGCACACCGGGCGGCGGGGAACCCTGCAGCAGCCAGCGATCGTTCCAGGCTCCCTCGTAGAAGCGCTGGTAGATCGCGCCGTCCGTGCCGCGGACGAATACGTCGAGGCGGCCGGTTCCCCGACTGGAGACCTCGGGAGCACCGGCCAGCACGCCGTCATCGCCCACGGGCTTGAGCCAGGGGGACCAGTTGGCCCCGCCGTTGTCGGAGAAGGTCTGCCACAGCTTGCCGTCGGTGGCGCCCCTCACGAACACGTCCAGCCGCCCGGACGCCCAGGAGACCACCGTCGGGTCGCCGTCGAGGCCGGTGGGGGGACTACCGAGGCCGGTCCAGTTCGACCACCCTGAACCGTTCCAGAACGTCCAGTAAAAGCCGTTCGTGCCCCGAACGACGACGTCGACGCGCTCCTGGCCCCTCACGGCGGCAGCGTCCGGCGAAGATTGCAGGGTCCCGTCGGGTCGGAAGGGGTACGGGCCGTTCCACGAGTTCGCCGGCGGCGGAGGCGTAGCCGGTTCCACGATTCGGAACCAGTCGGAGCGGATGTCGGCGTAGAAGCGGAAATCGTCGCCGCTGATGGTCACGCTGCCCCGGGAGCCTTCCAGGACCACGTCGAGGGCCCGACCGCCGAAGTCCCCCAGTCCGTTCCTGCGGGTGACCCGTACCGCGTTCAGGGTCCCGATCTGGGAGTAGTTGCTCTCGATGCGCGAGACGGGAACCGACGCGTGCCAGCTGTGGTGGGGGTTGGAGGCGATGGCGTCGCCCTCGTCTACGACCGCGGGGAACACACCGCCGGCGGTGTATCCACCAGTGGACGAGGAGAACTCGGTGCGGGCCACGGCTCCGTTCAGAATCCGGACCTGGCCGTTCGTCTCGTCGACCGCCTGGTTGGTGCGCGGATCCTCGAGGTCACGGAAGCCGGCGCCGTCCTGCTCGGCGCGGCCCATGTAGACCTGGCAGGCGGTCGTGTCACACGTCCGGGCGTAGGGGTATCGGTTCTCGGCCTGAGCGTAGGAACGGGCAGCCACGGCCTGGGCTCGCAGGGCGTTCATACCGGCGCCGCCGCCGAGGTCGCCCCACGACGCCGGACTCTCCCGCGGGACGACACCCCTGAGGTAGCTCTGCATGTCCACGAAGTTCAGCGTGCGCTGCCGAGAGGGGATGCCGGTGGCGTCAGCCGTGGCCTCGGTCGCGACGATCTGCCCTCGGAGCCAGCGGAGGGTGCCGCCGGGCTCGCACAGCTGCAGCATCTCCTGGCGGTCGTCACCCGGATTCTGGGGGGCGAACCACACCGGGCCGGGGACGGTCGATCGGAGCACTTCCCAGGGCCCGCCGCACCCAACGCCTTTGTCCACGCGGAACGTGTTGGGTCCCGTCCGGACGGCCCGCAGGGCGCTGAACAGGCCAGCGGGATCCACGCTCGTGCGGAGGTGGCCCCGCTCCTGGACGGCCACCGTCTCGAGACCGTCGAGGCGGGTCATACGGACGGTGTAGTAGTCCGGGTTGCCGATGTCGCCGGTCGAGGTGTTGCTGTAGAAGTGACGGAGGATGTCGGTGTGGCTGGCGCCGGCCAAGGCGTAGCCGAGGGCACCCCACTGGCCCATCCCCCGGCCGTGGCCGAACCCGTGGCCGTCGATCTCGATGTTCGCCGTGGGGTAGGCAGTCGCCCGCTCGGGGCGCGAGCCGGCGTCGGCGACGAGGGCCGCAGCCACCAGGAGCACGGCGAGCAGCGCCCGCCGGGCGCGGGCGGGTGAGGGGGAGAAACTGGTGAGCACCGGGGCAACAGGGTCGCCCAACCGGCGCACCCTAGGCAAGTACCCTCCTGACGCGGCTACTCGACCTCGATGAAGATGCACTCGCCGGGGCACTCTTCGGCCGACTCGATGGTGGCCTCTTCCATGTTGGCGGGCACTACGGCCAGTCCATCGACCCCACCGGGATCGCTGTAGACCTTCGAGCCCTCCTTCACGTAGGCCAACCCGTCATCGAGAAGGGTGAAGACGTCGGGAGCGATCTCTTCGCAGATGCCGTCGCCCGTGCAGAGATCCTGGTCAATCCAGACCTTCATGGCCATGTGGTCAGCCTCGCCTCGTCCTCTTGGATGGTGCTCTAGTTTCGTCGCTCAGTAATTTACCCGGATCTGGCCGCGTAAACCAAGTCTCTGCGTCTTCGGCGCCCGGGCGGGGCCCGCCAAACCGTTCGGGCACGGAGCCGGCCCCGCCCTCCTCCGGAGCGTGGGCCCCTGCCCCATGCCGGACCGTGTTGTCTGCGGCTTCGCCGCCCCGGCCGGGGCCCCATGCTTGTCTGCGGCTTCGCCGGCCCGGCCGGGGCCCCTCTAAGCGTCGCCGTTTTCGGAAGGGGCCGGTGTATGGTTGCCTCCAGGTGATGCGCCAGAAGGAGATGTGGACGTGAGTCCCGCGTCGAACTCCGAGTACGAGCGCCGGCTGGCCGCCTACGAGCAGCAAGTCGGCCTCCTGCTCGAACAGGTCAAGTCTCTCGAGGAGGAGGTCGTCACCCTCCGCCGGAAGCTCCAGGACGCCCCCAAGCGGGTGCGGACCCTGGAGGAGCGCCTGCTCGAGACCAAGGGCCAGCTGGCCCAGGCCGTGGCCCAGAACGAGAAGCTCACCTACACCCTCCGCGAGGCCCGCGATCACATCGCCGAGCTGCGCCAGGAGGTCGAGAAGCTCACCCAGCCGCCGTCGGCCTACGGCACGCTCCTGGGCCGCAACGAGGATGACGGCACGGTCGACGTCTTCTCCGGTGGCCGCAAGATGCGGGTCGCCCTGCACCCCGCTTTGGAGGCGGACGAGCTCGTCCGGGGCCAGGAGGTCGTGCTCAACGAGTCCCTCAACGTCGTCCTCGCCCGCGGGGCGGAAATCTCGGGTGAGGTCGTCACCCTGAAGGAGCTCCTGGAAGACGGGGTCCGGGCCCTGGTAGTCGGTCGGGCCGACGAGGAGCGGGTGGTCGAGCTGGCCGAGCAGCTCATCGGCCAGAAGCTGCGTTCCGGCGACATGATCCTCATGGACCCCCGCACCGGCCTCCTCCTCGAGCGCCTGCCCCGGCCCGAGGTCGAGGAGCTGGTCCTCGAAGAGGTGCCCGACATCACCTACGACGACGTCGGCGGCCTCGACTTCCAGATCGAGCAGATCACCGACGCGGTCGAGTTGCCCTACGTCCACCGCAAGCTGTTCGAGGAGCACAAGCTGCCCGCCCCCAAGGGCATCCTCCTCTACGGCCCTCCCGGCTGCGGCAAGACCCTCATCGCCAAGGCCGTGGCCAACTCCCTGGCCAAGAAGGTCAGCGAGGTCACGGGGGACAAGGCGGCGCGGAGCTACTTCCTCAACATCAAGGGCCCCGAGCTGCTCAACAAGTACGTGGGGGAGACGGAGCGCCAGATCCGGCTCGTGTTCCAGCGGGCCCGGGAGAAGTCCGAGGAAGGGTGGCCGGTCATCGTCTTCTTCGACGAGATGGACTCCCTGTTCCGCACCCGAGGCACCGGCATCTCCTCGGACATGGAGGCCACCATCGTTCCCCAGCTCCTGGCCGAGATCGACGGGGTCGAGACCCTCAAGAACGTCATCGTCATCGGGGCCTCCAACCGCGAGGACCTTATCGACCCTGCCATCCTGCGTCCCGGCCGCCTCGACGTGAAGATCAAGATCGAGCGGCCCAACGAGGTGGCCGCCAACCAGATCTTCTCCCGCTACCTCACCGCCGACCTCCCGCTGGACGAGGCCGAGGTGAAATCCCTGGGCCAGGGTGACGCCGGTCGGGCCGTCGAGGTGATGATCGAGCGCACCGTGGTCGAGATGTACAGCACGAGCGACGACAACCGCTTCCTCGAGGTCACCTACCAGAACGGCGACAAGGAGGTCCTCTACTACAAGGACTTCTCCTCGGGCGCCATGATCGAGAACATCGTGCGGCGGGCCAAGAAGCTCGCCATCAAGCGGACCATCGCCGGCGAGGGCCGGGGCATCCGCACCTCCGACCTCCTCGCTTCCATCAAGCAGGAGTACAAGGAGCACGAGGACCTGCCCAACACCACCAACCCCGACGACTGGGCCAAGATCTCGGGCAAGAAGGGCGAGCGCATCGTCTACGTGCGCACGCTCATGTCCGAAGGCACCGAAGCCAAGGGCGGCCGGGCCATCGAACGGGTGGGCACGGGCCAGTACCTGTAGGGAGCGTGCCGGCGGCGGACGGAGTGACCGTGCCCCGGACCATCGTCACCATCGTCGTCACGGACCTCGTCCGATCGACGGAGCTCATGATCAGACTCGGAGACCGGGCCGACGCGGTTCGGGAGGCGCACTTCGGGGCTCTCCGCCAGGCGATCACGGCCCAGGGCGGCGTCGAGGTAAGGAACCTGGGCGACGGCCTCGTCGCCTCCTTCCGGAGCACCCGTGACGCCGTCGGTTCGGCCGTCGCCATGCAGCAGGCCATCGCCCGGCTGAACCTGCGGGACCCGGGCACCCAACTGGGCGTCCGCGTCGGCATCGCCGTGGGCGACTCCGCACCTGACGACGACGGGTGGTTCGGGCCGCCGGTCGCCGAAGCCTCGTCACTCTGTGCGGCCGCCGAGGGCGGGCAGGTGCTGGCCAGCGCCCTGGTATCCAGCCTGGCGGGCGCCAGCCAGGAGCACCGGTTCGCGCCCATCGCCTCCGACGGCCGAGCCGAGGTGGCCGGGGCCAGCGAAGTCCTCTGGGGCCCGGGCAGCCTGTACCCCCTGCCGCCCGTCCTGACTGCGGGGCCGCGGCGGTCGTTCGTCGGTCGGGATCATGATCTGACCCGGCTCGGCGCCGCATGGTCTCGAACCCTGACGGGCGAAGCGACGCTGGCCATGATCAGCGGCGACCCCGGCATCGGCAAGACCCGCCTCGTCACCGAGCAGGCGCGGCGAGTGCACGCTCAGGGCGCCACTGTGCTGTACGGCCGGTGCGACCAGGACCTGCGGATTCCCTACCAGCCGTTCGCCGAGGCGGTGCGGTACTACGTCGCCCGTTGCGGCAACGAGCAGTTGGTTCGCCACGTCGACCGGCACGGTGGCGAGCTGTCCCGTTTGGTTCCCGACCTGGCTCAGCGCGTGCCCGGAGCTCCGGCACCAGTGACCGGCGAGCCCGAGATCACCCGGTTCCGGTTGTTCGAGGCGGTGACGTCGGTGGTGGCAGCCGCCTCTGAGGAAGCGCCCCTCCTTGTCGTTCTGGACGACCTGCACTGGGCCGACCAGCCCTCCCTACTCCTGTTGCGGCACCTCGTCCGCTCCGACGAGCCGAAGGCGCTGATGGTTCTGGGCGTGTACCGGGACACCGAAATCGCCCGTGAACACCCCCTCACGGGTCTGCTGGCCGATCTGCGGCGCGACCAGGAGGTCGTCCGCCTCCGGGTCGAGGGCCTGGACGAGAATGAGGTGCGGGCCCTGGTCGAGGCGGCCGAGGAGCACGATCTGGACCGGGAGGCGGGCATCCCCCTGGCGCGCGCCCTGCACTCGCAGACGAACGGGAACCCGTTCTTCGTGGCCGAGGTCCTCCGTCACCTGGCCGAGACGGGCGCCGTCTATCGACGCGACGGGAGGTGGACCTACGACCTCGCCGCCGAGGACCTGGCTATCCCCGACGAGGTCCGCCAGGCGGTTGACGCCCGGCTGTCCCGGCTGCCGAAGCAGGCAGCCGACGTCCTGGCCGCGGCGTCGGTCGTCGGCCGGGAGTTCGACCTCGCCGTCCTCGAGGGGATGTGCGCCCCGCTCACCAACCCCGACGACGTGCTCGACCACGTGGAGGAGGCGCTGGCCGCCCGGCTCCTCATCGAGCTGCCCGACGCCCACGCCCGCTACAGCTTCACCCACGACCTCGTGCGCCACACGCTCTACGACGGGCTGGTCGGGGCCCGGCGCGCGAGGCTGCACGGAAGGGCCGGACTGGCCATCGAGGCCCTCCGGGGCGGTGACACCGCCCACCAGGCCGCTCTGGCTCACCACTTCGCCGAGGCCCGGTCGGAGGAACTGGCGGCCAATGCCGCCGAGTACGCCCTCAGCGCCGCCCGGCAGGCTCTCGACCAGCTGTCCTTCGAGGAGGCTGCCGCTCGCCTCGAACGGGGCGTGGCCGCCCTGGGGGACGACGTCCGGCGTCATCCCCGGCTGCGGGTCGCTCTCCTCCTGGCCCTGGCTCAGACGCGGGGCCAGCTCATGGACCATCCCGGCCGGAGGGAGGCGAGCCTGCGAGCGACCGAGGCGGCGCGGGTCCTGGGATCGGCCGACGCGCTGGCCTGGGCCGCCTGCTGGTACAACGCCCGCGCCATCGCCGGACTGCGGGACGACACGGGGATCTCTCTCTGCCACGAAGCGCTGGCCGCTCTCGGCGATTCTCAGCCTGGGCTGCGGGCCCTGGTGCAGGGCATCCTCGCCGCCCATCTCGCCTTCGCCGGGGCAGTCGACGAGGCCGCGCCCCTGAGCGGCGAGGCCCTGGAGGGGGCGAGGGCGTCAGGCAACCCCGAAGCCCTGGTCATGGCCCTCTTCGCTCGCTACTACGCCCTTTGGGGCTCGCCCCACGTGGACGAGCGGCTCAGCCTGGCGGAAGAGCTTCTCGGTTCGACAGCGGTGGCGCTGGCGGGCTGGGTCTCGGCGACCGATGGGTACCGATTCCGGGCTGTCGCCCGCCTGGCCGCCGGCGATCTGGCCGGATGTGTGGCCGACGTCGCCACTCTCCAGCACTACGGGCGGGAGATGCGGAACCGCTACTTCGAGGCCGTCGCCGCCCACTGGCAAGGCCTCCGGTTGCTCCTCGAAGGGCGCTTCGACGAGGTGGAGGCCTCGGCCGCCGAGCTCCTCAGGCTGGGCGCCGACGACAGCAATCTGCGCAACATGTTCGGGGCCCAGATGTGGTACCTCCGTCACGAGCAGGGACGGCTGCACGAGTTCAAGCCCCTCCTGCTGGCGATCCTGGACGCCAACCCCGGCCTTCCCGGTCTTCGATCGGCGCTGGCCGTGACGTGGGCCGAGCTCGGAGAGGCCGAGCAGGCCCGCTCCCTGCTCCGTGAGGTGGCGGCCGACGACTTCGCCTCCATCCCCACCGATCTCGTGTGGCTGGCGGCGATGGCCGCCTTCAGTGAGGCCTGTGCTGTCCTGGAGGAGCGCTCCTGCGCGAGCACCCTGCGCCGGCTCCTCGGGCCCTACGCCGGCCAGCTGGTGATCGCCGCCTCCGGCGCCTACTGCATGGGGTCCGTCGACCGCTATCTGGCCATGCTGGCGACCGTCACCGGCGAGCTGGACGCGGCCGGGGAGCAGTTCGATCGGGCGCTGGCCCTCGAGGCCCGCATCGAAGCGCCGCCGCTGGTCGCTCGCACCAGCTACTGGTTCGCCAGGATGCTCCTCCGTCGCAACCGTCCAGGTGATCATGACCGGGCGCGAGAGCTCCTGGCCGCCGCCTCGGACACGGCCGAGCGCGTGGGAATGGCCGAGCTGATCCGTCACGTCAACGCCATTCGTTCGTAGCCACCGCAGACCGGAACCTTGCCCGCAGGGGGTAGGGTCGGCTCGATGGCCATTCGCAAGGTCTGCGGAATCGAGACCGAGTACGGCATCGTGCTTCGCGGACCGGCCGAGTCCAACCCCATCGCCGCCTCCTCGCTGCTCATCAACTCCTACGTCGCCCGCCTGCAGCGCAAGGTGGGCTGGGACTTCGAGGACGAAACCCCTGGTCGGGACGCCCGCGGCTTCGCCCGCGAGGGATCCATGGCCCCCGAGGTGGAGACGCACCTGGTCAATGCCGTCCTCACCAACGGCGCCCGGTACTACGTCGATCACGCCCATCCGGAGTACTCCACCCCCGAGTGCGTCGACGCTCTGGAGGTCGTCCGCTTCGACAAGGCGGGCGAGCGCATCCTGGCTCTCTCCATCCAGGCCGCGGCCGAGGTGCTGCCCCCGGGACAGGAAGTGGTCGTCTACAAGAACAACTCCGACCGCAAGGGCAACTCCTACGGGTGCCACGAGAACTACCTCATGGACCGGTCGGTGCCGTTCTCCCGAATCGTCCAGCACATCACGCCCCACTTCGTCACCCGCCAGATCTACACGGGGGCGGGCAAGGTGGGAAGCGAGGCGCCGGGCTCGGGAGCGGGGGACATCCGCTTCCAGCTCACCCAGCGGGCCGAGTTCTTCGAGGAGGAGGTCGGCCTCGAGACGACGCTCAAGCGCCCCCTGGTCAACACCCGGGACGAGCCCCACGCCGACGCCCAGAAGTACCGCCGGCTGCACGTCATCGTCGGTGACGCCAACCTGGCTGAGATCTCGACGTACTTGAAGGTCGGGGTCACGGCCATCGTCCTAGCCATGATCGAGGACGACGAGCTGGGGGAGGGCGACCTGGCCCTGGCTCATCCCGTTCCCGCCCACCGCCAGGTGTCCTACGACTTCTCCCTCGCCCGACCCCTGGAGATGGCCAACGGGCGGAGGATGACGGCCCTCGAGATCCAGTGGGAGCAGTTCGACCGGGCCCGGAAGTGGGCCGAGAGCCGTGGCCTGGAAGCGGTGGGGGAGGACGTCGGCAGAGACGTGCTGCAACGGTGGGAGGACGTGCTGGCCGCCCTCGAGGTCGACCCCATGAGCCTGGCCCGCCAGCTCGACTGGGTGGCCAAGTACCAGCTGGTCGAGGCCTACCGGGACCGGCACGGGCTGGGGTGGAGCGACGCCAAGCTGGCCGCCCTCGACCTTCAGTACCACGACATCCGCCCCGCCCGGTCCCTCTTTGCCCGGTTGGGCATGGACACGCTCGTGGACGAAGCTTCGGTGATCCGGGCCATGACCGAGCCGCCCACCACCACCAGGGCCTACTTCCGGGGCAAGTGCCTCCAGAGGTGGGCGCCGTCGATCTCTGCCGCCAACTGGGACTCCCTGGTCTTCGACCTGGGAACCGACCCCCTGCGGCGGGTGCCCATGATGGAACCGCTAAAAGGAACAGCGGCCCACGTCGATACGTTGTTAGCAGCCTGTGCGACCCCGACGCAGCTGCTCGAAGCGTTGGGTTCCTAGGAGGGACCGTTTCCATGGCAGAACGAGAGCAGAAGCGGCGCCAAGCCCCAGCCCGAGAAGAAGAGGTGACCGAGGCGGTTCCCGCTCCGGCTCGTCAGGGCGAGAAATTGAAGGCCGAACTCGACGACCTGTTGGATGAAATAGACGAAGTGCTCGAGGACAATGCCGAGGAGTTTGTAAGAAGCTACGTGCAGAAGGGCGGTCAATAGGCTTTACGTACAAACCTGATCAACCCTGCTCGGGCGAAGGCGAGATACGAAGCGGATCCCGCCTCAGCGAAGGCCCGAGTCAAGCAGTGGCAACAGGCGAACCCGGAGCGCTTGAACGCCTATCGCCGGCAACGACGGCTGGAGCCGGAGGTGAAACTCCGCGAGCGAGCGGGCACCTGAAGCGCAAGTACGGTCTGAGCCTAGAGGAATACGACGCCATGCTCGCTGATCAAGGTGGCGGTTGCGCCATCTGTC
>JBHENM010000109.1:0-2853 GCA_046262035.1 Acidimicrobiales bacterium
GGGTGCGGCTCCCCTGGAGGGACTACGCGGCGGCCGGGATGATGTCGTTCGAGTAGCGGGACTCGTGCACCCTGCTGCGCTCTTGGTCGAGGTGAAACCTCCAGTAGGCGTCGAAGTCGCCGTTGGCGCGCACAGCCCGTAGCTTCAGCACGGCCTCGGCACCCTCCAACCCCCAACGTGCGCCGGTGATGTCCATCCGGTCCTTGACGAGATGGCGGCAGGCTCCCTCGATTACGCCCGTGGCAATGGGCCAGCCTTTGGCCAGTGCCGTCGGGTAGTCGAGGTGGGCGGCCTTGTGGAGGAGATAGTCCGCAGCGCGGTCGGCGTTGACGCGCTCCCCCTCCTCCAGCCCCCATCGGGTGGCCTTGCGCCGGATGGCGGCGGCCACGATCGAAGCCTTGCCGTCGAGGACGGCGAGGGCCTTCTCCTGCACCCATGCCTCGGCGGCGGCATCACTCTCGGCGAAGAAGCTCCACGCCGCCCGCCACAGGTACTCGAGCACGTGGATGAAGTCGACCACGATGCGCACCTCCACCTGTCGGCGGCCCGCCTCGGCGCCGATGCGGTCGATCTGGTGGTTGTTGCCGTCGGCGAGGGCCACCCAGGTTCGCTCGTGGGCGGGGTCCCGTCGCTCGGCCTCGTCGAACACGTCGGCCACCACCGACGCGGCGTCTTCGACAACGCTGGCCGTCAGCCACTTGGCGGCTGCCCTCGGCGCCACCTGGCGCTCCTGCGCGCCCTCACCCGGTGCCAGCACGTCGGCGGGCGTGCGGGGCACCGGGGCGACGGTGTAGACGGTGCCCACCTCGGCCATGCGCTTGCGGTTGCGCTTTTCGCCCTTCGACAGCCGGGTCTGGAGCTTGGTGGTCGCCTTCTGGGCGGCGGAGGCGGTGGCGGGGCGCAGGGCCCCGGGGCGCATCACGATGCCCTTGGCGTCGACGGAGAGGACCACGACGTCGTCGGGACCGGGGGCTGGCCGGGCCCGAGCGGCGTAGAACGCCTCGAAGTCCACCGCCGCGGACCGGGCCAGACCCTCCACCTGACGCTTGCCGACCGGCGCTCCGGCGGCGGAGCGGATGGCCGCGGTGGCGTCGTCGAAGGAGCCCCGTGCCGCCTCGGTGGCCGCCAGGCGGCGCAGCCCGTGAGAGTGACGCTCGGCGGGCAGGTTGAGCACGCCGTCGGCGGGGGGCAGGTTGGGCCTGCTCCGGCGCCGGTAGGCCAGCCTGTTGACGTCTACCTGGCCGAAGATCGTGGTGAGCGTGCGCGCATGGCCCGCCTCCACTGACGGCCGGTTGGTGCCGTCGGCGTCGACGACGGCCTCCAGGCGGGGCTCGCGCTCAGCGCGCAGGTCGAGGTGGTCCTGGTAGAGCAAGCGGAGGAGTTCCCGGCCCTCGGCGCCGAGGCGATCCTCCAGCTCACCGTGGCTGAGGGTGGCGGCCCCCTCGCCATCGAGGAAGCCGACGACCTCCTCGAAGCGCGCCCGGCTGCGGGCAAAGGCATCATCGTCGATGTTGCGCGGCATCGGCTCCTCCTCTGGATGCGCCGGCTCCCCGGCGCTCCTACAGCGTTTACGCTGTAGGAGTCCGTAGCGCGGATGGTCCGCCGGCGGGCAGGGAGGAGAACCGGTGGCAAAGGTCGACCCGGACAGGAGGCCCTGGGCGGCGACGCGCCGAGGTCTCGCCGACGAGTTGGGCAAGATCGACGGGGTACTCCCCGGCAGCGTGGTGGTCCGCCGGATGCGCTGCGGCAAGCCGGGCTGCGCATGCAAGGGGGACCCCCCCGCCCTTCACGGCCCTTACATCCAGTGGACCCGGACGGTCGACGGCAAGACCGTCACCCGGTTCCTTAGCCAGGAGCAGCTCGCCCGCTACCAGCCCTGGTTCGACAACGCCCGGCGCCTCAAGGAGCTCGTCGCCAAGCTCGAGATCGCATCGGTGCAAGCGCTCGAAGTCGAGCGCCGAGCTGCGCGCACAACGGTCTCGCAGCGCCAAACCCGCCGCTCGGGCCGTCGCCGCGAGTCATAACACTGTCGGGAACCCGAATCCCCGGCTTGAAGACGGCCGCACGCAGCCGTTTTCACCGCCCAGAGGGTCAGAACGGCTGGTCATCGCCCCACGAGCGCTCGCGCGCCTTCCCTTCAGGGGAGCCGCACCCCAATCAAATGACACGCTCCCAATCGCGAGGGGCGGCCCTTCTGGGAGCGCTGCTTGTCGCGCTGCCCTTCGGTGCGCCCGCCCAAGGCGAAGGCGCCGGCCTGTTGCCCGACATCCGGACGATCGTGCCCAAGCAGGTGCAGCTGGTGAACGCCTCGCAGCGGGAGGTCCTTCGGTTCTCGAACGGCATCGCCAACACCGGCCCCGGCCACTGGCGGATGAGGCCCGAGGTGGTGGGATCAGGGTCGGCGCTGGAGCAGAACGCCATCCAGGAGATCCTCGACGCCGACGGAAACGTGGTGGGCGAGAAGCTCGTCAGTCGCTACGCGTTCCACGCGGAGCACGATCACTGGCACATCGACGGCGTGGCCCTGTTCCAGATCCGGAAGGGAAGTCCGACGGGCCCGATCGTCGGCGGGAACTCGGTGAAGGTCACGTTCTGCCTCATCGACTGGTACAAGCTCGACGACAACCCGGCGCACACGGAGACGTCGTACTTCCACTGTGGAGCCGAACGCCAGGGCATCAGCCCGGGTTGGGTGGACCAGTACCACCACGCCACCGAGGGTCAGGACCTCGACATCACCGGCATGGCGGCGGGGGACTACTACCTGGTGAGCACCTCGAACGCCGAGAGGGTCTTCATCGAATCCGACTACGACAACAACACCGAGTGGGTGAAGTTCCGATTGAGCCGTCC
>JBHENM010000110.1:0-26020 GCA_046262035.1 Acidimicrobiales bacterium
GCGTCGAACGGCTCGTGTACAGGCGGCCGGAGCAGGAACGCGTTGTTGAAGAAGAAGGTGGGGGAGCCGGTGTCGGCGAGGGAGAGGCGCTCGTCAAGTCGAACACGCCCGCCCCGGGTGAGGGCGACGTGGGCGAAGGACTGCGCGAGGGCGAGCACCGAAGTCCGCAACAGCGTGTCGCGAGAGGGGGTCGTCGGGCCCCAGCCGTCCTCGAGGTGCTCGTCCACGGCTGGTCAGTCTCCGGCGACGGCCTCTTCGAGCACCCGCTCGGTCTTGGTGACCATGGCGTCGGCTGAGAAGTGGTCGGCCACGCGCTCTCGGCAGGCCTCCGGTGACAGGTCGTCCAGGCGACTCAGGGCCTCGACCATGTCATCGGTGTCGGCGACCAGGATCCCCGTGCTCCCGTCGACGATGATCTCGGGCGCCGCGCCCAGGGCGGTGGCCAGGACGGGTGTCCCGCAGGCCATGGACTCGATCATCACCAGCCCGAAGGGCTCCGGCCACTGGATGGGAAAGAGGGTGGCCCGGGCCCGGCTCAGGACGTCGACCTTCTCGTCGTGACCCACGTTGAAGAGGACCTCCTCGTCGCCGCGCAGGCGGGGCTTCACCTCCTTCTCCCAGTACTCCATCTCGGCCGGTTCCGACCGCTTCATCATCAGCACCAGGCGCTTTCCCGCTTCCTTGGCGATCTCGACGGCGCGCCCCGGGCCCTTCTCGGGACTGCAGCGGCCGAGCCAGACGAGGAAGTCCTCCTTCTCCTTCTGCCATGGATAGATGTCCAGGTCGATCCCGTTGTGGACCACGCCGGCGTATGCAAGGTCGGGGTTCTCGGCTTTCTGCGCCTCGCTGATGGCGATGAGACGGATGGGAGGGCTCACGGCGGCGTAGAAGCGGCGGCTCGACTCCGTCCATGGTCCGTGCAGCGTGTGCACCACCGGTGGCTTGCCGTTGCGGGCCGCACCCAGGGCCGTGCCCACCCCCGAGTGGTCGTGGATGACGTCGAACTCGTCGATGGCCAGGTAGGCGGGCAGGGCGTGGGCCACCTCGGTACCGACGTCGGTCCCCATCTCGGCCAGGTCCGCCCCTTCCGGTACGGGGGAGATGATCCGTGCGCTGCTCTCGGAACCGATGGCGGCGTAGAGGGTGACCTCGTGGCCCCGCTCCACCAAACCATTGGCCAGGAGGCTGACTACGAGCTCGATGCCTCCATAGCCGGGCGGGGGGACGGGGACCCAAACGGGGGCAATCTCAGCGATGCGCACTGCGAGGTGCTCCTTTCGAGCGACGATGAGGGCGATGAGTTCCGTGTAGCGGTTGGGCGAAGGGCGCGGCGAACGGCGTCGGTCCGCGTCCCGCCCACTTTCTGTACCCATACCGACGCTGGGAGACGCTAGAAAGGCCTCCGGCCGCGGGTGCGGTGGGAGCGAAGGAGGAACGGTGGCAGAGCAGTCCGGAGGAGACCAGCCGGTGGTCGAACCCCCCACCCATTACGAGCTCCGGGTGCCGTCCGAGCTCGAAGGTGGCGTCTACTCCAATTTCCTCGGGGTCTGGCACACGGCCCACGAGTTCACGCTCGACTTCGCCGCCACCATGCCGGCCGAGCCCATGGAGACCCCCGACGGCCCGGCCCTGAGGGTCCCCTGCCGCGTCACCGCCCGGATCAAAGTGCCGCCCACCCTTGTTTTCGAGATCCTGAAGGCCCTCAACACCAACATGACCGGCTATGAGGAGCGCTTCGGGGAGATCCGCCGCCCCGGAGAGGACGAGGTGCCGGACGACCTCTGACGGGCCGCGTCTGGGTGGAATCAGGGCCGCCCGCAGAGGGGGGCGGTCGTCCACTGGGACCAGCCGCTCCGAGCCTGTAGTCGCACCGCAGCCTCGTCCTGGACGTGCGGAGGGGCGTCGCTGGCCGTTCCCGTGTAGCCCAGGGACTGCCAGGTGCTGTCCAGGAACTGGTACGCCCCGCCGCCGGGCGTCGCGTAGTTGTTGCCCGACTCGAGCTGGCGGATGCAGTCCCAGGTGTCTCCTGTAGCCGCGGGGATGGGTTCGGGTGCCGGCTCGGGGTCGGGGTCGGCAACCGCTCCAGCGGGCGCAGGGTCCTCGGGATCTGCCGGCGCGGGCCTGGCTGCGGCCAGGCGGGCGGCGGCGAGGCTGGCCTCCTCCAGGTCCCGGCGCGCTTGTTCGGCTTCGACCAAGTCGGCCACCTCGCCGTTCACCCGCTGAAGAGTCGCCTGCTGATCCTTGACGACCCGATCGAGCTCGGCCCTCTCCCCCTCGATGATCTGGGCCTTGGCGCGGGCGGTCTGGCGGGCCGCTTGCAGGCGGGCGCGCATGTCCTGCAGGTCCTCGCGGGTGGCCCGAAGCAGGCCAATGGCCCGGCGGTCCTGGCCGGTCATGACCCGCAGGTAGGCGCGACGGGCGACCTGGTCGCCGGCGTCGGTCCGCACCAGGTACTGGAGGAGGGAGATCGAACCGCCGACCACGTAGGCGTCCTGGGCCTGGAGCACCAAGCGCGCCTTGGCTTCGTGGTGGCGCCGATCGGTGGCGGCCAGCTCGGCCTCGGCATGAGCCACGTTGGCCTCGGCCCGCGCCAGCTCGTCGACGGCGCGCCGGTGCTCAGCGTCGGTGCTGACAATGCGCTGGGCCTGTGCCTCCAGCTGGTCGGCGATGACTGCCGCTTCGGATCGCTTGTCGTCGACCTGACCGGCGATCGCTTGCGTGGTGCCCGCCGCCAGCGCGAGCAGTCCCAGGACTGCGACCACACCGATGCGATTTCGGGGCACTACGGTCATCAACCTCCAGCGGGCTAGGGCGGCGATGATCCCCGGGGCGCGGTGGCGTAGTGGGTGACCGCAGGGACGGCGAAACCCTAGTCAGAGAGCCGGCCGCAGGCCAGTCCAGGGCTCCGGGCCGGTTGTGGCAGGGTGTGACCGATGGACGATTCCGTGCTCGCCGCGCACAGGCAGGCGGTGGTCGAGCTCCTCCGGCAGAGGGGGTATGTCCGGCGGGAGGAGGCCTTCCGGCTGTCGTCGGGGGAGTGGAGCCACGACTACGTCGACGGCAAGCGGGCCCTCGCTGCGGGGGCCGACCTCCGGGTCGCAGCCCAGGCCATCGTGGCCCTGGCGGGTGCCGCGGAAGCGCCGTTCGACGTCGTCGGAGGTCTCACCATGGGCGCCGACCCCCTGGCCCACGCCGTAGCCCTCGTCTCCGGTGCGTCGTGGTTCTCGGTACGGAAACAGGCGAAGGAGCATGGGAGGCAGCAGCTGGTGGAGGGAGCGGCCCTCGGTCCGGGCAGCCGGGCGCTGGTCCTGGAGGACGTCATCACCACCGGTGCGTCGATCCTCCAGGCCATCGACGCGGCCCAGGCTGCGGGTGCGTCGGTGGTTCTGGCCACCACCCTTCTCGACCGCGGAGATGCCGCCGCGGCGCGAATGGCCGGCCGGGGAATCGACTACCGGCCTCTGGCCACGTACCGAGACCTGGAGATCGCGCCCATCGCCCGCTGAGTGGTTTCCGCTTCGATTTTCGGCGGTTTCCGGGCTCGGGCGGCTTGACACGAGGGCCGTTGGGTAAGGAGTTCTCCGTGCCCAACGCCGTGGAGCCCGTCGAGGCCCAGCGCCTGGCCGCGCAATTGGCGGTTCTGGCCGAATCTCACCGCTTGCTCGTCCTCAGCGAGCTACAGGGCGGTCCGCGGAGCGCGGGCTCGCTGGCCCGGGCCATCGGTATGGCCCCCTCGCTGGCGAGCCACCACCTGGCCGTTCTTCTGAAGGCCGACCTGGTCTCCCGCTGGAGGGAGGGCAGTTTCGTCTACTACACCCTGAACCGGAAGCGGATGACCGACCTGAACCAGGAGCTGGCCCGCCTGGCCCGACCGCCCAGCCGGGCGGGTCGGAACACCCACGACGAGCCTGGGGCGCGCGCCGGGTAGAGAGGACCCCCTCGCCTAGCTGCCGGCGCTGACCACTTCCTCTAGGCGCCCCGACGTCACGTCGTAGATGTAGCCCGACACGGGGATGTCGTCGGGGATCAGGGGGTGCTGGCGGATGCGGTCGACGTCCTCCCTGACGCTGGCCTCGTTGTCGGAGAAGGTCAGGAAGTCGATGGCGCCGGCCTCTTCTCCCAGCTTCTCGACCATGGTGTCGTTGGTGAAGGTGAGCATCCCGCAGTCCGTGTGGTGGATGACGGCGAACTCCTTGTTGCCCAGCAGGTGGCTCGAGATGATCAACGACCGGATGGCGTCGTCACTCGCCCGCCCGCCGGCGTTGCGGATGCAGTGGGCGTCCCCGATGTCCAGGCCCAGGAACTTCTCGGGGTGGAGCCGGGCGTCCATGCACGCGCCGATGGCGACGTGCTTGGCCGGCGGAATGGGCAGATCACCCTGGTCGAAGCTCTCGGCGAAGGTGCCATTGTCGCCCACCGAGATCGGGGATGACAGGCATCGGAAGCGGCTCCTCTGGGGTCGCGGTCAACCGTCGGAACCGAATGTTTACCGATCTGGTCGGGAATTGGCACTCGGTCATCATCGAGACGCGAATCGGGAGACCGGGCGTCCATAGACTCCGGCCGGTGGCTGATCTGACGTCTGCCGATCGCGTGGTCGCCCTCCTCGAGTGGGGCGACGTGGTTGAGGCTGACGCCGCCATCGACACCATCGACGTCGATGGTCCCGACGGCTGGCGGGCCATGCTGTGGCGGGGCACGCGGGCCCTCATGGAGGGCCGCTTCCCAACGTGCGAGCGGCACTTGGCCCAGGCGGTGGAGCTGGGCGATCGGGCGGGTGAGCCGAGGGCTGCGGTCCTGGCCACCCTGCTCCTGGTGGCACTTCGCCGCGAGCAGCAGCGCCCGGCTGAGGCCGAGATCCTGCTCCGGGGCCTGTTCGATCAGCACCCGTCGGCGCCGGCCGGCGCCCACGCCCTCCTCGCCGCCGTCATCGGGGAGATGGGCCGCGACGGCCAGGCCCGCCAAGAGCTGTCGCGGCTCCTGCCGCGTGAGCCGGTTCCGGCGACGGGTCGCCTCGGGGCCTTGTTCCAGCTGGCGGACCTGGCGGCCCAGCTGAACGCCCACGAGGAGATCGACCTCCTCTACCGCCGCCTCCTCCCCCACGCACGGGACTTCGCCGTGGAGGAGGGCGGCTCCGCGTTCTACGGTGCCGCCTCGCTCGCCTTGGGGCGGCTGGCGCAGGCCCAGGGACGCCGCGATACGGCCGTCACCCACTTCGAGGAGGCGGCCGCGGCCCACAGCGGGATCGGGGCCCCGCTCCTGCTCGCTCATACCCACCGGCACCTGGCCTCCCTGCTCCGAACCCGTGGCCAGGAGGGTGACTGGGAGCGGGCCGTCGATCTCTTGGACGCGGCGGCTGCCATCTACCGGCAGTTGGGCGTGGATGCGCTGGCGGCGGAGACCCAAGCGGTGCTGGCCCGCTCCGAGGAGGGCCTGGGCCCGAGCAGCCCCCGGCCGGGCGACGGGCCCATCCTCTTCCGCCGCCAGGGCGACGGTTGGATCGTGGGGCCCGAGTCCGACGTCGTCCGTCTGCGGGATGCCCAGGGCCTGAAGGACATCGCCCGGCTGCTGGCTGCGCCGCGCCACTCGATCCACGTGACCGAGCTCCTGGCCGGGCCCGGTACGGGGCTCAGGGGACCGCCCGGGTCCGGGGTCGACAACGTCGCCGGCGGTCCGGCCGGGGGGCCCGGCGGCGCGGGCGCCGACGACATCCTGGACGCGCGGACGAGGGCCGAGTACGAGGCCCGGCTGACGGACTTGGCCGGTGAGCTGGTCGAGGCCGAGCGCTTGGGCAATGCCGTGCGCGCCGCCCTGGCCCGGGCCGAGCGCGACGGGCTGCTGACCGCTCTGGTCGAGGGGGAGATGGGCGACTCGCTGGACCGTGCCCGGCGGGTGATCGGCACCCGTATCCGGATCAGCCTCGATCGCATCGAACGGGCGCAGCCGGGCCTCGGCCGCCATCTCCGCACCGCCATCCGCACCGGGACGTTCTGCTCCTACGAGCCTGACCGCCCCGTCCAGTGGTCGCTCTGAATCCCTCGGCCGCCGGTCAGGCGGGATCATCGAGGCGGGCACGGTGGCCGGCCGGCGGGTCATCGCCGCCGCCGCCCTGGGCTCGGGGGGATCGACCCGGGGGCGCCAGGTTTTTCAAACGGTGTCGCCAAGGCGCTGCGCCTGTCGGCCGTCCTGGCCATGCTGGGGGGCGTGGTCTCGTTCGCCCTGGTCAGACGGTCGGCCGCCGTCCGATCGGTACCTCAGCCGAGCCTCTCCCACGCCTGCAACGACCCCTCGCTACGGGAGCCCGTCGGAGTAGCGGCCACAGGCCGGCAATCCCCCGACGCCGGGTGACCGTAGGTACCGGCATGCACGGACGAATCTCTCCTCGCGTACTCATCGGTGTCGCCGTCGTCGTCATAGTCGGGTTCGCCGCTGCCTACTTCCTTCTCTTCGGCGACGACTCCCCGCCCCCCCTCACCCTGGGGGCGGCGCCGTCCACCGTCGCCGGCGAGGCGGCGGCGACCACGGACGTGGCCGGCGTGTGGACGGTGGCCTCCGGATCGGAGGCCGGCTACCGGGTGCGCGAGCAGCTCGTCGGACTCTCGGCCCCGGGTGACGCCGTAGGGCGGACGCCAGCGGTGAGCGGCCAGGTGCAGGTGAGTCAGGCGGGGGACGGGATCGTCGCCTCCGACGCCCGTTTCGAGGTCGACCTACGGGAGCTCAAGAGCGACAAGGACCGGCGGGACACCTTCATCAAAACCCAGGGCCTGGAGTCCAATCAGTTCCCCATGGCCACCTTCGTGGCGACGGAGCCGGTGCGGCTGTCCGACGAACCTCCCGTGGGCCAGGTGGTCAAGGTGACGTCGGTCGGCGACCTCACCCTTCACGGTGTGACCAAGCGGGTCAGCATCCCGATCGACGCCCGCCTGGCGGGCAACCAGATCGAGCTCGTCGGCTCGCTCAAGTTCCCGATGAGCGACTTCGACATCGAGCCGCCCCGGGCCGCGTCCGTGGTGAGCATCGAGTCCGACGCAACCCTTGAGTTCCGCCTGCTGTTGCAGAAGGGCTGAGGGCCGAGCCCCGGGCGCACGGGCCGGAAATCCCGTTCGCGGGCGATGTGAGGCATTCTGGAGCCCTCGTGACCAGGCCCATCCCCGCCCAGGCGGAGCGGCCCCTGCCTGAGCAGCTGGCTCACATGAGACTGCTCGAGCGGGCCGCCGCTGCCGCCAACCAGTGCGCGACTCTGGAAGAGGCGGTCCAGAGGGTGCTGGCTGCGGTCTGCGCCTACACGGGCTGGCCCCTGGGTCACCTTTACGTGGCGGGAGAGCCCGACAGTCGGGTCCTGGTGCCGACGCCCACCTGGTACGACGCCGATCCCGATCGGTTCGCCGAGTTCCGTCGGATCACCGAAGCCACGACCATGGCCGCCGGCGTCGGGTTGCCCGGACGCATTCAGGTGACGCGCCGACCGGCGTGGATCAGTGACGTCAGGCTCGATCCGAACTTCCCGCGAGCAGCCAAGTCGGGTGACATCGGCGTGCGCGCCGCCTTCGGCTTTCCCGTGCTCGTCGGCACCGAAGTGGCCGCCGTGCTGGAGTTCTTCTCCGGTGATGCCGCTCCGCCCGACGAGCCGCTCCTCGACGTGATGGCGGGCGTGGGCCATCAGCTGGCCCGGGTGGTCGAGCGGTCCCGGGCGACGGCGGCGCTCCGCCAGTCCGAGGAGCGCTTCCGCGCCCTCGCCCAGTCGGCCCAGGACGCCATCGTCACCGCCGACGAGCGCGGCCTCGTCGTCTCGTTCAACAGTGCGGCCGAGGAGGCATTCGGATACCGGGAGGAGGAGGTGGTGGGACAGCCCCTCAACGTCCTCATGCCCGAGCGCTTCCGCCAAGCCCACAACGCCGGCATTGCCCGTCTGCAGAAGGGCGGTCAACCCAAGATCATCGGGCAGACGATCGAGCTGGCCGGGGTGCGCACTGACGGCGCCGAGTTCCCGCTGGAGCTCTCCCTTTCGACGTGGACGACCTCGGAAGGTCGGTTCTACACGGGGATCATCCGGGACGTCACGGAGCGGAGGCAGGCCGAGAAGGACCGGGAGGCGTTCCAGCTCCAGCTGGCGGAGCGGGCCCTGCACGACCCCCTGACGGGGCTGCCCAATCGCGCCCTGCTGGCCGACCGCATCGCCCACGCCCTGGCCCGGGCCGGCCGGCGTGACTCCTCGGTGGCGGTCCTCTGCCTGGACCTCGACCGGTTCAAGATGATCAACGACACGTATGGGGGACAGGCGGGCGACCAGCTCCTCGTGAGCGTCGCCGGGCGCCTCCAGGAGGTGCTGCGCCCGGACGATACGGTGGCCCGCATCGGAGCCGACGAGTTCGCTGTTCTGTGCGAGGAA
This sequence comes from Acidimicrobiales bacterium, assembly GCA_046262035.1. GTDB lineage: Bacteria > Actinomycetota > Acidimicrobiia > Acidimicrobiales > AC-14 > JBHENM01. The sequence goes on from JBHENM010000110.1 coordinate 8,390, forward strand.
GTGGCCGGGAGTGGTGAGGCCGCCGCCCTCGCCCGACGGGTCGAGCAGGCCCTGGCCGGGCCCTTCCTCGTGCGCGGGCAGGACCTGACAGTGAGCGCCACCGTCGGAGTGGCCCTCTCGGCGGGGGCCGATGCTCAGTCGGACCAGCTTCTCCGGGACGCCCAGGTGGCGCTGGATCGGGCTCGCCAGCGCGGCCCCGGCCAGCACGCCCTGTACGAGGAGTCGATGCGGGCCGACGTGGCCGAGCGCCTCAGCGTGGAGCACGACCTCCGTCAGGCCGTCCGCGGCACCCAGCTCCGCCTCCTGTACCAGCCCATCGTGGACCTCGTCACCGGCAACCTCTCGGGGGTCGAGGCCCTGGTCCGGTGGCAGCACCCTGTCCGCGGCTTGCTGGCCCCTGCCCATTTCGTTCACCTGGCCGAGGAAACCGGGCTCATCGTCCCTCTCGGGCGGTGGGTGCTCGATCAGGCGTGCCGCCAGGGCGCGGCCTGGCAGCGGCAGCTGAGGCCGGGCGAGCGCCTGCGGGTCAGCGTGAATGTCTCCGCCCGCCAGTTCCAGCAGCCCCACTGGGCCGACGAGGTGGCCCACGCCCTGATGGTCTCGGGCTTCGAGGCGGAGCAGCTGGTGCTCGAGATCACCGAGAGCGTGCTGATGGAAGACACCGACACCACCGTCCTTCGCCTGGGCGAGCTGCGGGAGCTCGGTGTGCGGATCGCCATCGACGACTTCGGCACCGGCTACTCGTCGCTCGGCTACCTACGCCAGTTCCCGGTCGACATCCTCAAGGTCGACAAGTCGTTCATCGACGGAGTGGCTGAGGGCCCGCACGATTCGGCCCTGGCCCGGGCCGTGATCAAGCTGGCGGCCACGCTAAAGATGGATGCCGTCGCCGAGGGAGTGGAGAGCCGCAAGCAGGTGGCCACGTTGAAGCGGCTTCGGTGCCGCTTCGCTCAGGGCTACTACTTCGCCCGCCCGCAGCCGCCCGAAGCGGTTGACCGGTTGCTGTCCCACCCGATGGCCCCGGGGCCGGGGTTCAACCGGGAAACGGGGCCCGCCGGCCGCGTGTAAACGCTAGAGGTGCTCGGCGGCGGCGGCTTTCACTGCTTCGACGATCGGGTCCCAGTCCGCCCCGGGGCGGCGGGTGACAGTCACGAAGTCATTGACCCCGAACACCTGGACGACGCCGGGCACGGCGAACACAGCCTCGGCGAAGGCGTTCCCGCCGGCGGCCTCGGCGCTGGTGAAGTTCATGGTGCTCGAAAGCTTGGCGTCGAGCGTGAACTTCATGGCGTTGGGGTTGGGAGTGGGCGAGGGAGAGGCGCTGGCCATGGGTCGGATGGTAGCGGCCGGTCACCGGCCCTACTCAGGTCACGGTAGGTTGGCGGGGTGGACGACCCCACCAGTCGGTTCGCCGAGCTGGTCCAGGGGCCCGAGTCCCTGGTCTCGCTCGACCGGGCCTCGCTCCTGATCGCAGCACACGCGTATCCCAACCTCGACGTCGACGCCGAGGTGGCGGCCCTCGACGATCTGGCGACGCACTGCCCGGAGCCGACCCTCGAAGGCTGGCGGCGCTACCTGTTCGAGGAGCTGAGGTTCACCGGCAACGTCGAGCAGTACTACGACCCCGCCAACTCGTTCCTCAACGAGGTGCGGCGCCGGCGCATCGGCCTGCCCATCTCACTGTCCGTGCTCGGCATGGAGGTAGGTCGCCGCCTGGGCCTGGGCCTGGTCGGGGTGGGGATGCCCGGGCACTTCCTCATCCAGCACGTGGATGCCGACCCGCCGGTGTGGGTGGATCCCTTCGCCGGGGGCCGGGTGCTCGACCGGGCTGCGTGCGAGGAGCGCTTCCACGTCGTCAACGGAGCGAGCACGCCCTTCCTCGAGTCCTACCTCGATCCTGTCGGCCCCCGAGCGATCCTCGCTCGCATGCTGGCCAACCTCAAGGCCATTTACGCCACCCGCGGGAATCTGGAGGCCCTGGCGTGGGTCTTCGCCCTTCGTCTGGCCATCCCCGGGATACCTCCACTCGAGCGGAGGGACCTGGCTCGGGTTCTGGGCTCCACCGGGCAGTTCGTCGACGCCGCCGAAGCCCTGGAGGAGCTGGCCGAAACCCTGCCCTCTCAGGCCCCATCGCTCATCTCCGAAGCGGTCGCCCTGCGGGCCCGCCTGAACTGAGAGAAGGTCCGGGAGATCTAAGCGGCGTCGGAGTGGCTGGCGGGGTGAGCGGCGAGGCTGCGGGCCCGCGGGGCCGAGATCATCACCGCGCCCGTTGCCTCCTCGGGTGAGGGGGAGAGCACGTGGGGACGGGGGTGGGGCCGGCTCCGGGTATTCAGGACGCCGATGGTGCCGGCCACGGCCAGCGCGCCAACGACCTCGGGCGTACCGAACGACTGGCCGGTGACCGCCGCCGCCGCAACGGCAGCGGTCGAACCCACCGCAAGGACGAGGGAGGGACGGTTCAGTGTGCCGAGGCGGCGGCCTTCACGTGCGGTCATATCTGCATTGTCGGCAGACGCGGGGCGCCGGTAAAGCCTGCTGGCCGGTTTCTTTTCATGGGGGTGCTAGTACCCCCATCGCCAGCGCCCCCGGTGCCCGTAGCCTGTGTCCATGGAGCGATCCGTGCTCCAAGGTCTGGCCGTCTTCCGGTGGGGCGCGTGGCTGTGGATGGCCGCCGTCCTGGTTGTCTCCCGGGGGGCGATCGTGCGTCCGTGGCTGGCCGTGGTCCTGGTCGGCTTGGCCCTCGCCGTCACCGCGGCCGACACCGTCATTCTCCGGAACGATCACCGCGCCTTGTTGCGACCCGGGCCGGTGCTGGCCGAGCTGACCGTGGCCGCCGCTCTGGTCCTGGCCGACGGATGGGCCTACGGACCGAACCACGCCTTTTCGACATCGCAGTCCCTGGGGTCGGTGTGGCCCCTGGCCGGGATCATGGCCGCGGGAGTGGCTCTCGGGCCGGTGGCGGCGGCTGCCTCCGGAGTGGCGATCGGAGTGGCCCGGACGTTCGCCACCCTCATCAACGGCGCCACCATCGACTCCAGCGGAAAGGTCCTCTCGCTCGTCAACACCATGGTCTTCTACGCCCTCGGGGGCTTTGCCGCCGGGTACCTGACCCGCCTCCTGCGCCGGGCCGAGCGCGAGATCTCCGCCGCCCGGGCCCGCGAGGAGGTCGCCCGCACGCTCCACGACGGGGTCCTGCAGACCCTGGCTGTGGTGGAGCGCAGGGCCGGCGACCCGGAGCTGGCCCGGCTGGCGCGGCAGCAGGAGCGTGATCTACGGGAGTTCCTGTTCGGCGTCCCGGGAGAGGGCGGCTCGGCTGGCGGCGGCGACCTCGGCGCCTCTCTGCGGGCCCACGCCGCCCGGTTCGAGCAGGCCTTCGGAGGCCGGGTCGACGTGATCGTGGCCGAAGATCTTCCCGGTCTGACGCCTCCCCTGGTGGAGGCCCTGGCTGGAGCAGTGGGCGAGGCGCTGGTGAACGCGGGCAAGCACGGGGCTGCGGCCAAGGTGACGGTCTACGTCGAGCCGGGCGACGATGAGGGCGTGTTCTGTTCGGTGAAGGACGACGGCTCCGGCTTCGATCCGGAGCGGACGGCCGAGGGCGTCGGCCTCTCCCGGTCCATCCGGGGGCGGATCGAGGAGGCAGGCGGGCGGGTCGACGTCCTCAGCCGTCCGGGAGACGGGGCGGAGGTGTGCATGTGGCTCCCGTGAGGGTGGTGCTGGCCGACGACCATTCGATCTGGCGCGACGGGGTGCGGGCCGACCTGGCCGACGGGTTCTCGGTCGTGGCCGAAGCGTCGACCGCCGAGGAGGCGATCGCCGCCATCCGCCAGTACCAGCCCGACCTCGTGGTCTGTGACCTGCAGATGCCAGGGGGCGGAGGCCTGAAGGTGGTGCGCACGTGTGGCCAGGAGACCCGCATCGTGATGCTCACCGTCTCCGAGCAGGAGCGTGACCTCCTGGACGCGGTGGCCGCGGGAGCGGTGGGCTACCTGATCAAGTCGACCTCCGGGCCCGAGCTCCGGACGAGCCTGCGCCGCGCCGCCAACGGGGAGCCCGTCTTCTCGCCCACCCTGGCCGCGCTCCTCCTCGGCGAGTTCCGCCGCATGTCCAAGGCCTCGTCGGGTGTCCAGCCCTTGTCGGAACGGGAGCGGGAGGTGCTCCAACTCGTGGCCCGAGGCCACACCTACAAGGAGATCGGCAGCCGGCTCTTCATCGCCGAGAAGACGGTCGAGAACCACGTGCGCAACATCCTGGGCAAGCTCCATCTGAGCCGGAAGCAGGAGCTCATTCGCTACGCCCTGGAGCACGGCATCGAGTAGCCGTCGCCCTCCGCCCGCTGGACAACCCGGGGCGTGACTGGTTCACTGCCACGAATGCGCCGCGCCCTCTGGCTGCTGGGCCTCGCGGCGGCGATGCTCGTGTCCGGCTGTTCCGATGCCAAGCCCTCGTCGGCTCCGGACAGCCCCGAGAGCGCGCCCGCCCCGACCACCACGCCCGAGGCTCCGGCAGGGTCCCAGTTCGATCTGGAAGCGTTCGACGCCCAGGCCGTGGAGGGGCAGGGGCCGTCAGGCGAGGTCCTCCGAACGCGGGTCATCGGGGCGCTGGACCGCTACCTGACCGAAGCCGTGGTCCGCCCGCTCCGCTCCGGTGAGCCGGCGGGGGGTCTGGACGCCGTCTTCGGCGGGCTTGCCGTTTCCCGGCTCACGGGACCGGACCGCGCTGCTCTGGTCGACGAAGGCCTGCCCCCGGTGACTGATGTCGACGTGGAGACGGCGACGGTGAAGGTGAGCGCCCTCAACGGCCCCAGCGGCACCGGGGTGGTCGTCGCCGCTATCCGTCTCAGTGTCACCGGCCGGGTCGGGAAGACACCCGTGACCATTGAGCGGACGGGCGAGCTGCTGCTGGCCCCCGAGGGCGAGACGTGGAAGGTCCACGGCTACGACATCCGGGTCACCCGCGACACGGCCGCGGGCACGACCACGCTCCAGGCGCCATGAGGTACCGGGGCCTGGCCATCGTGACCGGCGTCCTCGTGCCGGTGCTGCTGGCCGCAGGCGTGGTCGCGTCTGCTACTCACGGTGGGCCCGGGGTGGAGCTGGGCGAGACCGCGTTCGAGATCCACCGGGTCGACGAAGCCCACTTCCCGGGCCCGCCGGACAAGCCCGTCTTCGTCCTGGTGATGGGGAACGACGCCCGGCCGGGGGAGACCAGCTCCCGGGCCGATGCCCTCCACCTCATCGGCCTCAACCCCGCCGCCGGCCAGGCGACGATCCTCAACATCCCGCGCGACACGTACGTCGACATTCCCGGGCGAGGATCGGACAAGATCAACGCCGCCCACGTCTACGGCGGGCCCGAGCTCCAGGCCCAGGCCGTGGGGCAGCTCGTGGGGGTCGAGGTCCCGTTCGTGGTGAGCACCGGTTTCGAGGGGTTCTCGGCCATGGTCGACGAGCTGGGCGGGGTGGAGGTCAACGTTCCCTTCGACATGGCCGATGCCAATTCCGGCGCCTTCTTCTCGGCCGGCCCGACCCGCATGGACGGGACGCAGGCGCTGGCCTTTTCCCGGAACCGGGGGGTGCCGGGCGGCGACTTCCGCCGGAGTGAGGACCAGGCCCTTGTGATCCTGGCCGGCCTGGCCAAAATGAGAGGAGCGGACCCCAGCCCGGCGAACACCCTCCGGTGGCTGGCCGTGCTCCTGCGCCACGGCCGGTTCAACGGCGCCGGCCTGCCCGACATCTACCGCCTGGGCCGGATGGCGCTGGCCGTCGACCCGGCCAAGGTCCGGAACGTGACCATGCCCGGTGCCGGTGGGTCGGCGGGGGGGGCGTCAGTGGTATTCGTGGGCCCCGGCGCCGACACCCTCTTCGCCGACATGCGAGACGACGCCGTCCTGCAGTCGCACTGACATATTGGCGGCGGGCACCCGGGCCCTTCGGGCCACGCCCGCCGCTGCCGGCGGGGGCCCCTGCCCCGCCGGCCTGGCTAGCGCCGCCGGGCGGCGCCCGGGTCGTAGCGAAAGAGCCGGCCCGGCCACCTCGTGCTCTGGTCGACCTGAGGCCAGCCGTGGCGGCGGAGAGCTCGGCGCAGCGCCTTCGACGACCGCCCGATCGGCCAATCCGGCGCCCAGAGGGTCAGCACGTGCCCGTCTGGGCGCCAGAGGGTGATCCCGCTGACCCAGTAGTGCTTGCGGCCGCTGTGGGTCTCGACGCCGACCAGGGCGACGTCAGGCCGGTGCGCCACGTCGGTGGGCCCGCCCGGTCGGGCCACAGTGAGCGCGTTGTCGCTGACGGTGACGACCACGCCGTCCCGGGGGCCCGGCCGCAGCAGCCAGCGAGTCAGCAGGGCTACCGCCACGGCGACGGCGATGCCTACGCTCAACCCGGCGACGAGGTTGACGGAGGCGATCGCCGCTGCGACCAACAGCCCGAACAGAGCAAGAAGGCAGCCGGGAACGACGGCGTAGAACACGCTGCCGGGGCCGGTCGGGCCGACGGTGGTGGATGGACCGCGCACGGCAGCCGGTCCGCTGAGCGTGGTCGCCGGCTCGTCGGGCGGCGCGCCCACCGGGGCGATCACGTAGATCCGGCGGGTGCTCCACCACCCCCACGCCACCGCGGCCAGGAAGGGTACGGCGATGGCAAAGCAGATGGCCGCGGCCACGGGTTCCGGACCGTCGTCTCCGCGAGTGTTGAAGGGACCGGGTGTGTCCGCCAGCGAGCGCAGGCCGACGTCGTGGGGGCGGTACTCGATCCGCATGGGCCGGTCGGCCCGGGCTCCCCCGGGACACAGGACGGCGACGTCGAGCCGGTAGTCGACATCGTCGACGAAACGCAGGATCGCCGGCTCGATAGTGTCGGCCAGAGGCAGTCGTGCTGAGCAGGCCACTGTCCCCCCCGTCCCACTCGCCTTGATGCCGAGTGCCGAGGGGCGGTAGGCGATCCTGAGGGGGGTGTGGCTGTTCGGCCCGTGCTTGCAGGCGACGGATCTGACCCGGCCGCCCTCCGGGCCTCCCGCGAAGCTCAGGCTCAGGGCGGTCTCATGGAAGATCGCCGCGGGATCGGCCGGTGGCAGCGGAGCGGGGGCGACGGCTCGCACCTGGCACGGCACCGTCCCGTCAGAGGCCTGCCGGGTCAGGAGCACAACGCCCGGTACGACCCAGAAGCCGACGGTCATGAGGCCTGCCAAGGCCAGAAGGCCCACCAATGACGACGGGCGGGAGGCCCGCTGGAGGAACACCGGGGGCGAGGACATGACCGGACAGTGCTACTAACGCCCCCTGACGGAGCTAGCCGTCGTCCCCGGCGGCTTCGGCCTCGGCCTTCCGCGCCGCCTCGGCGTCCTCGGGGGTCAGCTCCTCTTCGTCGCTGAACACCCGGCTCTTGAGGATGTCCTCGGCGTCGATGCACATGAGGTCGGCCTTGCTCAGGCTGCGGTTGGGCGAGTGCACGATGCGGCTGGCCTGCCGGAGGCGGGCGCCTCTAGGACCTCGTCGATGTTGGTCTCTTTCCGCTCGGCCTCGACGTCGACGGTGGCGTCGTCGTCCAGGAACTCCTCGTTCTCTTCCTGTTCGGGCTCCTCGGCATCAGGCTTGTTGCCCGGGGTCCGCATAGCAAAAGCGCGTGACTCGCTCATGAGCGGTCAGGCTATCGCTGCCGCTGGGAACCGATGTCCGACCTCGTCCGTCGGTAAGGGGTAATGGCGCAACTACAGGAACAGGCCACGAGGGTTGACCCTCCGGCGGCGGTGAGCTCCTTCGAAGAGCTCTACCGGGCCGAGTACCAGAGAATGGTCCGGGTGGCCTTTCTGCTGGTGGGTGGGGGCGCGGCCGAAGAGGTGACCCAGGACGCCTTCGCCCGGGTTTTCGAGCGCTGGGGCACCCTCGACCGTCCCGCCGGTTACCTGCGCATGTGCGTCGTGAACGGCAGCCGGGACGTCCTGCGCCGCCGCCGGTTGGCCATGTGGCGGCGACCGGACCCCGTCCCCGATCCCCTTCTGGGCGCGGATGAGCTCCTGGACGCACTGTCGTGCCTGCCGCCCACCCGGCGGGCGGCCGTCGTCCTTCGCTACTACGAGGATCTCTCCGAGGCCGACATCGCCTCGGCGCTCGGGGTACGGCCCGGAACCGTCAAGTCGATGCTGCACCGCAGCCTCCAGCAGCTCCGTGAGGTGATCGAACGATGACCGACCTCGAGACGCTCGAAACCGAGATCGCCTCCCGGCTGCACCAGCGGGGAGCGGAAGCACCTGCCGTCGACGGCTGGAACGGGGTCCAGCGCCACATCCACAAGCGTCAGCAGGCTCGCCGGCGGCGCCGGGCGGCGGGTGCCCTCGTGGGCCTGACCGCCCTGGCCGGCGGGATCCTCCCCCTGGTCGGTGGAGGCGAGCCGAGCCGGGTCACAGCCGGGCAGCCCGCCGGCCCCCTGCCCAGACTGGTTCTGGATCTGCCGGGCTACGACGTGAACCGGGCATTCGCGTTCGAGAGCGAGGGCCTCCAGGAGGATCCCCCGGGGCAGCTCTGGAAGTTCAGCGGGCGCGGCCTTGTCTACGAGGGCAAGATCCTGTTCGTACGGCTGGTGCCGGCGGGTGCCCCGTACGGCATCGGCGACCAGAGCCCTGAGGCAGAGCGGTTCGACGTCAACGGGCGGCCGGCGTTCCTGATCCCGTACACCTCGACGGTCTCCGGCCTCGGCTGGAATCTGGACGACGGGCGCATGGTCCATCTGGTTGCCGTCCAGCTCGACCGGGACCAGTTGCTGGCCGCGGCGCACGCCCTCGACGTCGGCGCCGACGGACGGCTGATCTCGGATCCGGCGGCCCTCCCGGCCGGCATGACCCTATCCCAAGAGGCGGTCCCGGCGCCGCCTGCTCCGTACGCCCAGTCCGAGCAGCAGTACCTGGGCCCCTCGGGACAGGTCGACCTCCATCTGCAGACGGGGAGCCCCTACCGGCTGCTCGATCTGGTACTCGACCGGATGGCCAGCTCCGAAGGGGCCATGGACGTGTCGCTGGGCTCGGCCGCCGGGGTGCTTACAAGGGACATGGGGGGCAGCGGGTCCCTGATCTGGCCCGTGCGACCAGGGGTGATCGCCGAGATCCGGGCCACGCGCCTGACCGTCGAGGAGATGATCGCGGCCGCGAAATCCCTGAAGCAGGTGGACGAGCCCTCGTGGGACGAGCTGCTGGCGATGGCCCCCGAGGCTCCCCAGACCCTCAGCACTCCGGGTGCTCAGAGCGACGCGCTGGAGTCCCTTTGTCGGGTGCGAGCGGAGTGGCTGGCGGCCACCGCCGCCGGCGATCACCGCGGGCAGGATCAGGCGGTCGTCGAGCTTCAGTCCCTCCGGGACGCAGTTGCGGCCGACGGGCTCGGTCGGGACAGCGACCTCCTCGTGGTGTTCGACCGCCTGCTTCGAGCGGTGCGGTCGGGAGACGAGGCCGCCGTCAGTGCAACCCCCGGGGGCGGGTGTCCCTAGCCGGAAATGGACGCAGGGTGGGAGGGACGATCAGGAGCCGCCGGATCGCCTTCCCCCCCGGCGTGCGGGGGATCTGGGCCACCACCTGCACCTGACGGGGCAGCTTGGAAGGCGCCAGCGACTTCCGGGCGAACCGCCTGAGCTGCTCCAAGGTCGGTGGATCGGCGGGATCTTCGGGCACCACGAAAGCCACCACCCGCTGGCCCCACTCGTCGTCCGCCGCTCCGGCGACGGCCACGTCCGCCACTCGGGGGTGGCGGGCCAGGACGGCCTCGACCTCAGTCGGGCTCACGTTCACCCCGCCGCTGATGACCAGGTCCCGGCGGCGGTCGACGATCTCCAATCGCCCGTCGGGCGCCCACCGGCCCACGTCGCCCGTCCTCAGGTACCCCTCGCCGGTGAAGGCGTCTGCGGTGGCGGCGTCGTCCAGGCGGTATCCCCGCATCACGGTCGGGGTCAGCAGCAGGATGGTCCCGTCGGGCGCCAAGTCGACCGTGACCCCTTCCAGGGGGTGGCCGTCGTGGACTACGCCACCCCAGGTCTCGGTCAGCCCGTAGGTGGGGATGACGTTGGGGAGGGCCCGGACGTCGTCGGACACGGCGGTGCCTCCCACCAGTATGTGCCGGAACCGGGTCAGGTCCACGTCGGCGGCGATGAGGCGCCGGACCTGGGTCGGCACTAGGGACACGAGATTGGCGTTGGCCGAGGCGACCGCGTCCACGTCGAACCTGGGCAGCTCCGTCACCGGGACACGGCTGGCCCAGGCCCGGCCGACCACGGCCAGACCGCCCACGTGGTGCAGGGGGAGGCAGCAGAGCCAGCGGTCGATCGACGTCGTTCCCAGGGCCTGGCGAACGGCAGCGGCTGAGGCCTCCAGCCCCGACCACGTCAGCTCCACGGCCAGCGGGTGGCCGGTGGTGCCCGAGGTCAGGACGACGGCGGCCACGTCCGGGGGAGGCGCTTGGCCGCCGAGCCAGGGGTGCTCACCCGTCCCGTCGAGTACGTGGGTCGGCCGGATGGCGTCCAGGGCCCGGGCCCGCTCCGGCTCCGGCGCCCGCGGGTCGAGGGGGGCGACGGCCCAGCCGGAGTCCCACGCAGAGCGGATAGCGGCCGCCGCCTCGGGAAGTGGCAGGCAGATGGCCAGCAGCACGGCGGCTACCGTACCGTCTATAGGAGTAAACGCTCTAGGAGTGATGACGCCCGTGGACGCAACGCCTGTGAGCTGGGAGAGCCGGGGCGACTATGAGGACATCCGGTACGACGCGGCCGAAGGCATGGCCAAGATCACGATCTGCCGTCCCGAGGTCCGCAACGCGTTCCGGCCGAAGACGGTGTCCGAGCTCTCCCAGGCCTTCGACCGGGCCCGGGACGACCCCGAGATCGGGGTCGTCATCCTCACCGGAGAGGGGCCGCTGGCCTTCTGCTCGGGTGGCGACCAGAAGGTGAGGGGTAACGACGGCTACGTCGACGACCACGGTGTCGGCCGTCTCAACGTCCTCGACCTCCAGGTGCAGATCCGGCGCCTGCCCAAGCCCGTCATCGCCATGGTGGCCGGCTACGCCATCGGAGGCGGGCACGTGCTCCACCTCGTCTGCGACCTGACCATCGCCGCCGACAACGCCCGCTTCGGCCAGACCGGTCCCCGGGTGGGCTCGTTCGACGGGGGATACGGGGCGGGGCTCCTGGCCCGCACCGTGGGCCTCAAGAAGGCCAAGGAGATCTGGTTCCTCTGCGAGCAGTACGGCGCCCAGGAAGCGCTGGCCATGGGCCTGGTCAACAAGGTCGTGCCCTTGGGCGAGCTGGAGGCGGTGACGGTGGATTGGGGCCGGCGGATCTTGCGCCACAGCCCGCTGGCTATGCGGCTACTCAAGGCGGGCTTCAACGCCGACACCGACGGTCTGGCCGGCATCCAGCAACTGGCGGGCGACGCCACCCTGCTTTATTACCTGTCCGAGGAGGCCCAGGAGGGCCGCGACGCCTATGTGGAGAAGCGTCCTCCCGACTTCAGCCGGTTTCCCAAGCGGCCGTGACGGCCGGCCCTCCGCCCACCGGCCCGCCGCCCACCGGCCCGCCGCCCACCGGCCTGCGGTTGTGGATGGCCGGTGCCCGACCGCGGACCCTGGGAGCGTCGGTGGCGCCGGTGCTGGTGGGTACGGCCGTGGCCTCCCGGAGCGGCTCCGTGATCGCCTGGCGGGCGGGGGCGGCGCTGGTGGTGGCCGTCGCCCTGCAGGTCGGCGTCAACTACGCCAACGACTACTCGGACGGCGTGCGCGGGGTCGACGAGCGTCGGCGGGGGCCGCTGAGACTCACCGCCTCGGGCCTGGTGCCCGCGGCGGCGGTAAAGCGGGCCGCGCTGGTGGCCTTCGCCGTGGGTGCCCTCGCCGGGATCGTACTGGCCCTCGCCGTCGACTGGCGGCTCATCCTCGTCGGCGCCGCGTGCATCCTTGCCGCCGGGCTCTACAGCGGCGGCCCGAAGCCGTATGCCTCGGCCGGCCTGGGCGAGGTCGCGGTGCTGGTGTTCTTCGGGTTCGTCGCCACGTGCGGTTCCGCTTTCGTCCACCATGCCCGCCTGCCCGGCCTGGCCGTCGCCGCCGCGCTGCCCGTCGGGCTGGCGGCCTGCGCCATCCTGCTGGCCAACAACCTGCGCGACGTCGAGAGCGACCGAAACGCGGGCAAGCGCACGCTCGCCGTCCGGGTGGGAGCGCCCGCCGCCCGCGGCCTCTACGCCGTCTGCGTCGGGGGGGCCGTGCTGTGCTCGCTGGCCCTGGCTCCGTTCGCCCCCGGGGCCCTGCTGGCCCTGGTCGCGGCTCCGCTGGCCGTGGCTCCGGTCCGCACCGTCCTGCGCCCGGACTCGGACACCCCCGCCCTCGTGGGTGCCCTCATCGCCACCGCCCGCTTCCAGCTCGTGCTGTCCGTCCTCCTGGCCGTGGGCCTGTGGAACTGGTAGTCCGCCTGCCCATGCGTGTCCGGCTGAACGGGTCGGCGGTGCGCGAGGTGTTGCTGGTCGAGGGGCCCGCAGGCTGGGGCGAGTGTTCGCCCCTGCCCGGATATCCCTGCGCGCCCGAGCGGGCCCGGGCGGCGGCCGACGAAGCCGCCTTCCACGGCTGGCCGCCGCCAGTACGCGAGGTGATCCCGGTGAACGCCCTCATCCCCGCCCTCCCGCCGGACGAGGCCAGAGCCGCGGCCGCCGCAGCCGTCTCCGGCGGCTACCGATGTCTCAAGGTCAAGGTCGGCACGGGCGACGACGTGAGCCGCGTCTCGGCGGTGCGAGAAGCGGCCGGCCCTGCGATCCGTATCCGGGTCGACGCCAACGGGGCGTGGGACATCGAGCAGGCTGTGGTCATGATCGACCGCCTGGCCCGCTTCGACCTCGAGCTCGTCGAGCAGCCGGTGGAGACCCTGGAGGACCTTGCCGCCGTCCGTCGCCGGGTGAGGGTGCCGGTGGCGGCCGACGAGTCGGTTCGGAGCGTGGACGACGCCCGCCGCCTGGCGCGACTGGAGGCGGCCGACGTGGTCGTGCTCAAGGTCCAGCCCCTGGGGGGCGTCCTCCCTGCGCTGGCCGTGGCCGAGGCCGCGGGCGTGCCTGGACTGGTGACGTCCATGATGGAGACCTCGGTGGGCCTGGCGGCCGGGCTCGCCCTGGCCGCCGCCCTGCCCGAGTTGGACCACGCCTGCGGCCTGGCAACAGCCGGATTCCTACTGGCTGACGTCGTGGCCGATCCCTTGCTGGCGGTGGACGGAGCCATAGCCCTACGCCGTCCGGTTCCCGACCCGGGCCTCCTGGAGCGCTACCGGATGGCGGCGTGACCCGCCCGGGTTACCGGATAACGGCATGACGGGCGGCCTCGGCGATCAGCCGAGTGCAGGCCTCGGGCTGGTCGAGGGGAACCGCGTGGCCGGCGCCGGCCACGACTTCTACTCGGGGCGGGGGGGACATGGCATCGGCCATGCGCTGGGCGATGGCCCGGAACTTGGCGTCGGCCTCGCCCACGATCAGCAGGGTGGGTATGCCCAGCTTGCCCAGCTCGCCCAGCCTGTCCCACAGGGGCTCCTGGTTCCCCGTCCCCAGCTCGCGGAGGGCATAGGCCAGCCCGCGCGGCGGGTTGGCCCGCCGGGCGGCCAAGTCCTCGTCGCGAGGGGTGGTGGTCTCGAACAGCGGTTGGGCCAGCCACCGCTCGAGAAAGCCCACGGTGCCGTCGCCCTCGATGTCGGTGGCCAGGCGGGCGTCGGACTGGCGGCGTTCGGCCCGCTCGGCCGGGTCGGCCAAGCCGGGGGAGGCTCCGACCAGCACCAGCGAGCGCACCAAATCGGGCCGCTCGATCGCCAGACGCAGGCACAGCCGGCCGCCCATGGAGTACCCGACGTAGCAGCCGGTACCGCCCACCTCGCCGATGGCGAGGGCGGTGTCGGTGAAGCAGAGGCGGACGTCCGACGACCCACCGTGGCCCGGGAGGTCCACGCGGACAACCTCGAACCCCCGATCCCGCAGCGGCTCGGCCACGTGGTCCCACGACCGACCGGTCTGGGTGAACCCGTGCACCAGCACGATCCTCGTCCCGCCCAGAGGGCCGCTCGGGCCCTGGTTCCCGCTCAGAGGGCCGCTCGGGCCCTGGTTCCCGCTCAGAGGGCCGCTCGGGCCCTGGGCCGTGTGATGGAGCACGGGTCGATCCTTCCATGACCGCGGCCGACGCAACGACGGGTATGGCCCAGGCCCTAGTCGACGAGTGGGCTCGCGCCGGGATGACGGACGCCGTGCTGGCCCCCGGATCGCGCTCTGCGCCGCTGGCCCTGGCCCTGGCCGGCGACTCCCGCGTCCGCCTTTCCGTCTTCCTCGACGAGCGGTCGGCCTCGTTCTTCGCCCTCGGGGCGGCCAAGGCCTCGGGACGGCCGGTGGTGGTCCTCTCCACGTCGGGCACGGCCGCGGCCACCTTCCACCCTGCCGTCCTGGAGGCGTGGTACGCCCGGGTCCCCCTCGTGGTCTGCACCGCCGATCGGCCGCCCGAGCTGCGCGACACCGGCGCGGGCCAGGCCGTCGACCAGATCAAGTTGTTCGGCGACGCCGTTCGCTGGTTCGCCGAGGTGGGTGTTCCCGAGGACGTACCCGGCGCTGGGCGGTACTGGCGATCGGTGGCGGCCCGGTCGTGGGCCGCGGCGCAGGGCCCCCCGGCCGGGCCTGTGCACCTCAACCTGGCGTTCCGGGAACCGCTCCTTCCGACGGGGGGACCACCGGTGGCCGCACCCGGCCGGCCCGCGAGCGAGCCATGGGTGACGTCTTCTGGGCTCGGGCTCCTTCCTCCTCCCGGCGAGGTCGGCGCGGCGGCTGCCGAGGTCGACTCCCGTCCCCGGGGTCTGGTGGTGGTCGGGTGGGGCGCGGGAGTCTCGGCCGGTTCGGTGGACCGGCTCGCCCGGGCTGCGGGTTGGCCCGTCCTTGCCGACGCCGTCTCCGGCGTCCGTTCCGGCCGTAACGCCGTCTCCACCTACGACCCTCTCGTGCGCCTGCCCGCCTTCGCCTCCGCGTGGAAGCCGGATGTGGTCCTCCACTTGGGAGCGCCGCTGACCAACCGGTCGGCCACGGCGTGGCTCGATTCCTCGGTCGACCGGATCCTCGTCGACCCCGACAATGTGTGGCTCGACCCACAGCGCTCCGCGTCCCGCCGCGTAGTGGGCGATCCCGAAGCCCTCCTGGCCGGGGTCTTCGAACGGCTGTGCGGCCCCGGGGCGAACGACGCGTGGCTCGGGGGCTGGATGCGGGCGGAACATTGCGCCCGCCAGGCCCTCGACGGCGTCCTGGACTCCTGGGAGGACGTGTTCGAGGGCCGGGTCGTGCGGGATGTTGTGGCGTCGCTCCCCGACGGCGCGGCCGTGGTCGTCGGCTCGAGCATGCCCGTGCGCGACGCCGAGTCCTTTACCGCCGCCCGGTCCGGGCTCCGGTGGTTCTCCAACCGAGGGGCCAACGGAATTGACGGGTTCGTGTCGACCGTCCTGGGCGTGGCCTCGGCCGCAGACGGTGCTTCGCCGACCGTGGGTCTTCTGGGCGACCTCACGTTCCTGCACGACGCCGGCGGCCTCCTGGGCGCCGCCGACCGGGGTCTGAATGCCGTGTTCGTCGTCCTGGACAACAACGGGGGCGGGGTCTTCTCGTTCCTGCCTCAAGCCGATCTGCCCGACCACTTCGAAACTCTCTTCGGCACCCCGCACGGGCTTGACCTGGCGTCGCTCGCCGCCGCCTACGGCATCCCCGCTCAGCGGGTCATCCGGGCCGCCGAGGTCGTCCCCGCCGTCCAGGAAGCCATGGCTGGGGGAGGGGTCCGCCTGGTCGTCGTCCCCTCTGATCGGACCGAGAACGTGCTCCGGCACCGGAAGGCGTGGGCCGCGGTCGCCGAAGCGGTGGAAGCCGCCGGCCTCGTCTGACGCCGGCAGGCGTGGCTCGAACATGATGATGTAGATCACGAGGTTCGATCCCATCAGCACCAGCGCCACCGCCATGTAGCCGCCGAACTCGGTTCCTTCCTGGCGAGGAACTGCTGGGCGGTGATGAACGTTACGGCACTGACGGAGCCGTAGGTGCCAGCGATGGCGGCCCGACTCAAAGGGGTCGTAGCGGCGGAAGCGCAGGATCGGAAGCTGTACAAGGGGGACTACAGCGGCCATGAACAGCGCTATGGCCAGCGCCAGCGCTCCCTCCGCAGGACGCCCACTTTTGGCCAACTCGCTGCCGCCCTTACCCAGGGTCCGTTCCGTCAACCAAGAGATACCTTGTGATAGCCGCCCGATCACGGCGTGGTCCCGTGGCCGCCCGACCCCTAGAGGCGGGAGATGTCGACCGCCACGCCCACCGCCCCTGCAGAGCGCGCTGCGCCGATGTCACCAGGCCCCAGCCCCCCTTGCGCGTAGACGGGCACCGGGCTGGCCGCGATCAGCGCCTGCAGGCCGTCCCAACCCAGCGCCTGGTTTCCGGGGTGCGAAGCCGTGGGGAGAACCGGCGACACGAGGGCGACGTCGGCACCCAGTGCACTGGCGCGCTCGAGGTCCCGTGCGTTGTGGGCTGACACCGCCCACAGGCGCGTCGGCGGTCGCTCTATCAGGCCGGCCAGCGCGGCGGCGCTGCTGTGCAGCCCGCACGCACCGGCCTGGCGCGCCTCGAGCGCCGTCCCGGACAGGAGGAGGCGCAGCCCGGTCCCCCGCCTGAGCTGGCGCAGCCGGCGGGTGACCTGGACGCGCTGACCAGGCGCGAGCTCCAGTGCTCGCACGATCAGGAGCCGCAGGCCGTCGGCCACCAACGACGGGATCCTCGTCAGCAGCTCCTCAGGAGCGCCCGGCGCGCGGTTCACCCGGGCCACTCCCACCAGCTCAGGGAGCGCCAACGTCGCAAAGGCGAGCTCGTTGCTCGGCAGCAGTGGCCCGACCGTCGGACGGGCGGGGTCCACCCATGCCAGCCGCTGGCCTTCCCTGCCCTTCGGCTCGCCCGACCAGCGGGGCACGTGAAACCAGTGCAACCGCACCCGCTTGGCCGGGAAGTCGTGCTCGTAGACCCTCCAGGGCGCCACTTCTAAGGCGCGGACGCCGACCTCTTCGAGCAGCTCACGCGCCGCGGCCTGGGCCGGGCTTTCACCCGCATCCACCTGGCCCCCGGGCAGTTCCCAGAAGCCGGCGGCGTCCTTGCCGGCCTTGCGTTCTGCCAGCAACACGCTCCCGTCGGGCGCGCGGAGCACGCCGACCGCCACGTCAACCACGGGACGACCGACCAGGGGTAGACGGCGGGAAGGCAGCATCAGTCCGGCCAGACGGGTAGCGGGTACAGCCCACCAGGTCGCCGTGGCGACTGGGTCGTCGCCCGGTCCTCAGGGTCCACTTGCCCGGTCTGTGACGGAGGAGCCGGCTCCCCACCGGCATCCCCCCTCGGAGCTTCTTGGGCGATGGGTTCGCCCTCGGGGCCGAGCAGTTGGGTGCCGGCCTTCGTCTTTGCGGGGCGCACGGGGGCGGTCACGAGCTCGTCCGGAAAAGGGGCGTCGGGCGGCGCACCGGGCACGTCGGGCCCGCGGACGCCGCCGGGCGTGGGCCGCGTCCGCACGGGCGGCGCAGTGGGCACGTCCGGCACCTTGGGTGCGGACGCCGCCCTCTTCGGCCCCTGGCTCGCGGGGGTGGCCGGGCGGCGTTTGGCGGG
>JBHENM010000111.1:0-1046 GCA_046262035.1 Acidimicrobiales bacterium
GTGTTCTCGTTGGCGGTGGAGGCCCTACTGGAGCTGGAACTGCCTCCCCGGGCCACGATGATCCGCACCCTCATGTGCGAGCTCAACCGCATGTCGTCGCACTACCTGTGGCTGGCCACCAACGGGATGGACCTCGGCGCCATCTCCATGATGATCTACGGCTTCCGGGAGCGGGAGCAGATCCTCGCCTTCTTCGAGAAGTGCTCCGGCTTGCGGATGAACCACAACTACATCCGCCCCGGGGGAGTGGCCGCCGACCTGCCCGACGGGTGGCGGGACGACGTCACCGAGATCCTCGACGTGGTTGAGAAGCGCCTTGACCAGTACGAGAACCTGCTCACGGGCCAGCCCATCTGGCAGGAGCGGACCCAGGGGATCGGCGTGATCACCTTCGAGGAGTGCGTCGCCCTGGGGATCACCGGGCCCATCATGCGGTCCACGGGAGCGCCCTGGGACCTGCGCAAGGACACGCCGTACCTGTTCTACGACCGGTTCGAGTTCGACGTCATCATCGGCACCTACGGCGACACTTTCGACCGCTACGCCATCCGGCTCAACGAGATCCGGGAGGCGGCCAGGATCGTCCGCCAGGCGGTCGACGCCATGCCGCCGGGCGACTACCGCGTCCAGGACAAGAAGGTCACTCCTCCGCCCCGGGCTCGGATCGACGAGTCGATGGAGGCTCTGATCCACCACTTCAAGATCTTCACCGAGGGCTTCAAGGTCCCTGAGGGCGAGGCCTACACGGCCATCGAGTCGCCACGGGGCGAGCTCGGTTGCTACATCGTCAGTGACGGGACGGCGAAGCCCTACCGGATGCACATCCGGGGCCCGAGCTTTGCCAACGTGCAGACGCTCCCCCACATGATGCGGGGCGGCCTCATCGCCGACGCGGTGGCCGTCATCTCCTCGGTCGACCCGATCATGGGCGAGGTCGACCGCTAGGCAAGGCGAGCCCGCGGGCGCCCGGTCGTCGGGCTCCAGACATGTGCAAGGATCCAGAGACATGGCCCGGTTCAGCGCCGAGAACACGATCCTCGCCCGGG
>JBHENM010000112.1:0-4171 GCA_046262035.1 Acidimicrobiales bacterium
CTCTGCCCCGAGCGACGCGGCCAGATCGACCACGGGCGCCACGTCGAGCGTGCCCGGCACGGTCACCGGCTCGGCCGCCCCCTCGACGTGCACCGCCACCACGAAGGACGACGGGCCGGCCACCGGCCGCGGGGGCGGAGGCAGTCGGACGTTGAGCTGGGCGACCTGCTCGCCCTCTGGCTCAACCGTCAGCTCGGCGGGCGTGAGCCACGCCCAAGCGGAGACATCCCCCACCACCGCTAGGCGGCAACGGGCCACTGCCGTCCCCTGGTTCCGAACGCGGACCGTCCACGACGCCAGCTCCAGCGGCCCGGCGGTGACGCCCTCGGGGTCCAAGGCGACCTCGACGGTCGCCCGCTCTGCTCCTCCGACCATGCCCCTGCGAGCCCCTCTCTTGGCCATTGTCAGGGTAGGGGGTGCGCCGGGCCGGCTCACCACCGGCTCACGTTGGCCGAATGTGAGGCCCTTCACTAGTGTCCGGGGTGATGTCGACGTTCCTCCGTCAGTACCTGACTGTGGCCATCTTCGGGGGAGCGGCTGTGGGCATGGTGGCAGCCATGCTGGGTATGGCCCGCCTCATCCGCCCCAACCGGCCCCAGTCCCAGAAGTACATCAACTACGAGTCCGGGGTGGACCCCGTAGGCGTGGGCTGGTCGCAGAGCCAGATCCGCTACTACGTATTTGCATTGCTGTTTGTGATGTTCGACGTGGAGGCGGTCTTCATCTTCCCGTGGGCCATCCGCTTGGAAGCGTTCGGCGTCTTCGGACTGGTCGAGATGGCCGTCTTCATCTTCATCCTTGCGCTCGGGCTCGTTTACGCCTGGCGCAAGGGTGTCCTCCGCTGGGCTTAGGGGCCGCACCATGGGACTCGTCGAGAGCGGTGCCCTCAACAAGAAGGTCTTCAAGCCCCTCACCGCCCTGCTGAACTACAGCCGGAAGTACTCGCTGTGGGTCTACCAGTGGGGCCTGGCCTGCTGCGCCATCGAGATGGGCGCCGCCTTCGGCTCTCCCCGCTATGACGTCATGCGCCTGGGCGTCATCCCCTTTCCCGCCGGCCCCCGCCAGGCCGACCTGGTGGTCATCTCGGGCACGGTCACCGACAAGATGGCGCCGCCCATCCGCCGCCTGTGGGAGCAGATGCCCGATCCTAAGTACGTCATCTCCATGGGCTCGTGCGCCAACTGCGGCGGCCCCTACTGGGACTCGTACTCGGTCACCAAGGGCGTCGACCAGATCATCCCCGTCGACGTCTACGTGCCTGGGTGCCCGCCGCGGCCCGAAGCCCTGCTGGAGGGCATCGTCTTGCTCCAGCAGCGGATCCAGAACGAGGACATGGCCGAGCGCTGGAAAGGTGAGCCGATTGTCGTCCGTTGACCAGCCGCCGATCGACGCGCCGGCCGAGGAGGCTCCGGCCGAAGCCGAGCCCGCCGCTCCCCCTCCCGACGACCCCTACCAGTCGGTCCTCGAGGGCCTCGGCGCCGAGTTGGGCGACAGCCTCCTCGAGTCGCACCCCATGCGGGGGGACCTGTGGGTCCGGGTGCGGCCCGACGCCTGGAAGCGGGTGGCCGAGGTGTGTCGCCGGCAGCTGGGATTCGACTACTTCTGCTACCTGTCCGGCATCGACTGGATGCCCCACACGTGGCCGAACCCCAAGGTCGTGGAGGAAGGGGAGAACGGCGAAGCGGCCGAGGCCGAGGCCGAGCCTGAGCCCGAGGCCGCGGCCCAAGACGCCGACAACGGCTGGCAGACGGGCGTCGCCGGAGGGGAGACCCGGTTCCAGGTCCTGGCCCGGCTGTACTCGACCACCCGGCACCTGGGGGTGACGTTCAAGGCGGACCTCGACGACACCGCCCCGAGCGTGGCCACGTGGTCCGACGTCTATCCCGGGGCCGACTGGCACGAGCGGGAGACGTGGGAGATGTACGGCTTCGACTTCGTCGGGCATCCCAATCTCATCCACCTGTACCTGCCGTCCGCCTTCGAAGGCTTTCCCCTCCGCAAGGACTTCCCGCTGCTGTCCCGGGAGGTCAAGCCCTGGCCCGGCCTGGTCGACGTGGAGCAATTCCCGCCGGGCGCGGGCGAGGACCCCTCGGACGACCCCGCGGCTATGCCCGAGGAGGATGCGGGCTGATGGCGGTCACCGACCAGCAACGCATGGCCTACATCTCCTCGCAGGCGGCCGACGCCCGGGTGAACGTCGAGCTGCAGACCGAGCAGATGACGCTCAACCTCGGCCCCCAGCACCCGGCCACCCACGGCACGCTGCGGCTGGTGGCCAAGCTCGACGGCGAGCAGGTGGTCTCCGCCGACGTGGTCTGCGGCTACATGCATCGGGGCTACGAGAAGCTGGTCGAGGTCCGCACCTATCCGCAGATCACCACCCTCATCAACCGGATCGACTGGCTGTCGTCCTTCGCCAATGAGGTGCCCTTCATCCTGGCCGCCGAGCAGCTCATGGAGGTCGAAGCCCCTCCCCGGGCCCAGTACATCCGTACGATCTTCTTCGAACTGAGTCGCATCGCCAACATCAGCCTGTTCATCGGGGAGATGGGCGTGCAGCTGGGGGCCATCACCCCCGTCTTCTTCGCCTTCCGCGACCGGGAGTACGTCCTCAACCTGATCGAGGCCGTCACCGGCGGGCGCTTCCACCCCAACTACGACCGCATCGGCGGGCTCAAGGACGACCTGCCCAAGGGCTGGATCGCCGAGACCAGAGCCACCATGAAGCGCCTCCGGGACTACTGCGACGAGCTGGAAGACCTGTTGATGGGCAACGAGATCTTCGAGACCCGCACTCGTGGGGTCGGGGTCATCCCCCCCGAGCTGGGTCTCGCCTACGGGCTGTCGGGCGCCAACATCCGGGCCAGCGGGGTGGACTGGGACCTTCGGCGCGATGCCCCCTCACCGCTGGTGTGGAAGGACCTCAACTGGAAGGTCTGGACCCATCCCGACGGCGACTCGTTCGCCCGCTACTGGGTGCGCCTCCAGGAGACGCGGGAGGCCACCAAGATGGTCGACCAGCTGCTCGACGGCCTGCCCGCCGGCCCCATCCAGGCCAAGGTGCCCCGGATCATCAAGGTCCCGGCGGGCGAGGCGTGGGTCTCCACCGAGAATCCCCTCGGGGAGATGGGCTACTACGTCGTCAGCCAGGGCGGCCTCGGGCCCTTCCGGGTGAAGATCCGCTCGGCCTCGTTCAACAACATCTCCATCGTTCCCTGGCTGCTCAAGGGCGTCTACGTGCCGGACATCATCACCATCATGGCCAGCCTCTACTTCATCCTGGGCGATATCGACCGCTAGGTCAGAAGCTCACCGGAAGGCAGGCCATCCGGGGCCCGGCGCCGCCGCCCACCTGCGTCGCCTGCTCGTGGATGACCACCGAACGGGCGGCGCCGTGAGGGATGACGAAGGGCACTGATGTGCGGGACACGGCCACGCCTCCCGGACGGACGGTGAAGTCCAGCCACACCTCGTGGTCGACATCGGCAGGGCCCCCGACGTTGAAGTGAGGTCCGGCAGCCGATCCGAGGCCGGGGACACACGGACCGCTGTGGACGTGGGCGCCGTAGGTCTTGCCTACCGAAGCCGAGCTCAGGCCAGTCACCGCCAAGATGGCCGTGGTTCCCTGTCCGTCGGGATAGGCCCAGAAGCGGGCCTCGGCGCCGTCGGAGGGGTTGGGCGCCGCCGGGAGCAGGTCGGTCAGGGCCGCTCTGGCCGTGACAGCGCCGTCGGCCGCGCCCGAACCCGTGGCCAAGCCGGATGTAACCGTTGTCACCAGCGCGGCGCCGAGAGCGAGGCGCGCCAGGAGAGAGCGAGTGGACATGGATTTCCTCCCTTGTGAGGGGCTCCGCCGTTCTTGCGTTGCCGTTTGGCTGCTTGTCGTGCCGTCCAGCCCGAACGGTTCATACCGATCTGTGAACCACTTGACGGCGGCAGTACGACAGTAGAGGTATGGCGGACATCCCAGTCGACCCGAGGACTGATGAGGAGCTGATGGTTGCCCTCTGCGGCGGGGATCGAAGTGCGCTCCAGACTCTTCACGAGCGGCACGCTCCGTGGCTCCTCATCCGGCTCTCGCGGCGGTGCGCCGACCCGGGGATCGTGGACGAGGTCGTGCAGGACACGTTTCTGGCCGTGTGGCGCCGCCCGAACGGATACCGGGGGACGGGCA
>JBHENM010000113.1:0-6218 GCA_046262035.1 Acidimicrobiales bacterium
GCGACCCGCCAGGCTGTGGTCGACGCCCACGACGCCGCGGTGGCAACCATGGTCGACTGGATCGAGGACCACGCCCACACCCGGCACCGGATCCAGGGCCAGGTGGCCACCGTCGACGCCGACGGCATCGCCGCAGCCTGCTTCCGCCAGCACACCAGCCGCGCCCTCGATCCCCAGCTCCACACGCACGTCGTCATCCCGAACCGGGTGATGTCGCCCGACGGACGGTGGCTGTCCCTCGACGCCCGGACCATCAAGTTCGACCAGCGCACCCTGTCAGCCCTCTACCACGCCGGGCTGCGGGCTGAACTGACGCGGACATTGGGCGTCACCTGGGATAAGCCCGTCAACCGGATCGCCGAGATGCGAGGCATGGCCGCCGACGTCCTGGCTGAGTTCTCGGCCCGCACCGAGGAGGTGCAACGGCGGATCGAGGACAAGCTGGAGGCCTTCCAGGAGCACTTCGAGCGCAGCCCGACCCCCCGGGAGCGCTGGCGCTTGGAGCGCGACGCGGTGACGGATAGCCGCCCCTCAAAGTCACACGGCGTCGACGCTCCCTCGCTGCACGCCGAGTGGGGCGAGCGATCGGCAGCTCTCGGTTACGAACCGTGGGCGGTCGTGGCCGCCACCGTGTCCCACGACATTCCCGAGCGGGCGCTCGATGCCGTCACTGAGGCTCTGGTGGTCGAACGCGCGCTGGAATCGCTGACCGAGTCGCAGTCCAGACTGGCGACCGGCCGAGCTGGTCCGGGAACTGGCCGCCGCTGTCCCGACCGACCTATCGGTGCCCTCGGAGCGACTCGCGCACTGGCTAGACGAGGTGGCCGACCGGGTGATCGCCGAGCGGCTCGTCGAGCTGTCCCGCCCGGTGCCCGACGGTGTCGCCCTGCGGCGTGACGGCCGTCCCGTCACCGAGTCGGTGGCCGACCGCGCCCTGACCACTCCCGAGGTCCTGGCCCAGGAGGAACGTCTGATCGCATGGGCCGAGCGGCGCCTCGCCGCTCCGGGCCATGACGTCGCCGTGGCGGTCG
The DNA here is from genome assembly GCA_046262035.1 of Acidimicrobiales bacterium. Lineage (GTDB taxonomy): Bacteria > Actinomycetota > Acidimicrobiia > Acidimicrobiales > AC-14 > JBHENM01. Next base: position 1,032 of record JBHENM010000113.1, read on the forward strand.
CGGAGGACACGGTGCCGCTGTGTGGTCCCCAGCTGGAGGTCGCCGCCGCGGTGGCGGGGACGCGGGAGCTGGTCCTGGTCGTGGGACCGGCCGGCACCGGCAAGACATCCGCCGTGTCGCCCGCCGTCGAGGCCCTCCGTGCTGAGGGTCGGGCCGTGTTCGGCGTGGCACCCTCGGCCGGGGCGGCCGAGGTGCTCGCTGTCGACGCCGGCCTGTCCGCAGACACTCTGGACAAGCTCCTGATCGAGCACCGCCTCGACCGACGGCCGGATCACCGCTATGACCTGCCCGTCAGTGCCACCGTGGTCGTCGACGAGGCGGCGATGGTGTCGACCCCCAAGCTGGCCGAGCTCGCGGATCTGGCCGACGCCCGGGGCTGGCGCCTGGCGCTGGTGGGGGACCCTCTGCAGTTTTCCGCTGTGGGGCGGTCGGGCATGTTCGGCCACCTCATCGACTGCTACGGGGCCATCGAGCTCGAAGACGTCCACCGCTTCTCGCACGAATGGGAACGCGAGGCCAGCCTGCGGCTGCGACGAGGCGATCAGGACGTGCTCGACCTGTACGACAGGGAGGGCCGTATCCATGGCGGGACACGACGTCAGATGGAGTCGGCCGTGGTCGACGCGTGGTGGCGGGCCCGGGCCGGAGGACATACAACGGCCATGATGGCGCCGACCAACGACACGGCGCTGTCCCTGAACCGCCGGGCCCAGGCCCTGCGGGCTGAACACGGCGAGATCGACCGATCCGGACGGTCGGTGGTCGCCAGCGAGTCCAGCCTCCACGTCGGCGACCTCGTCGCCACCCGGCGCAACAATCGTGAGCTGCGCACCGACCGAAACCTCATGGTCAAGAACCGGGACCAGTGGGAGATCCTCGCGGTCCACCGGGACGGGGCGCTCACCGTGTCCGGGCGCACCGGCCGTGTCCGCCTCCCGACCGACTACGTGGCTGATCACGTCCAGCTCGGGTACGCGGAGACCGGCCACGCCAAACAGGGCCGCACCGTCGACCGCGGGTTCCTCCTCCTCGACGGCCCGACCGACATGCGAGGCGTCTACGTGCCCATGACCAGGGGCCGGCACAGCAACGAAGTGTTCGTGGTCCTTGAGGGCGAGGTCACGGCGCTCGACGTCCTGCGCCAGGCACTGTCCCACTCGTGGATCGACGAGCCGGCCGTCGCCCGGCGGGCCGAGCTGGCCCAGCGGCCCCGGACGCCGGAGGGACGAGCGCCGGCGACGTCACTCGGCGTGGCTGAGCTCCGGGAGCTCCTCGAACGCCGACATGCCCTTGGTCACACGATCTCCGCAGCACTCGGGCGGATGGACACCTTCGGAGCGCAGGTTGCCCAAGCCACGAACCGCCAGGAGCGTCTGCAGCGCGAGATGTCCGAGGCGGAGTCGCGGCGGCAGCACGCCGAGCAGGTGATCGACGACTACGACCATCCCCTTCGGCGGCGAATTCACCGTGACGACCTGCAGCGAGCCCGCCGGGACCTCCAAGAAGCCCGCGGCATCGTTCGAGAGCACACCGCCGAGTTGGCCGACATCGACGAACGTCTTCCCGGGCTCGAGGCCTCGCTTGCTGATGCCCAGGCCACCTATCGTGACCGGCCACGGCTGGAGCGGGAACACCACGCTGTCGGACGGCTGATCGACTCGGACGTTGCCCGCCGGGCCCCTCGGTTGGCGGCCGACCCGCCGGACTACATCGTGGACCACCTCGGCGCTCGTCCGGAGCGGGGCGGCGCCGCCGACGTGTGGGACGAGGCGGCAGCACGCATCGACCAGCACCGCGACGCCTTCGGGATCACCGACACGCGCAACATCCTCGGCTCCCTCTCGCACCGCTGGGAGACCAGCGCCTTCGCTGAGAGCCGGCGGGAGGCATCGAACGCCTGCGACCGCCTGGACCGGTCGCTCGGTCGGGGCCTGGAGATCGAGCCTCCTGGCCTCGAACTCGGTATGTAGTTTGAACGTGTGAACCCAACAGGCCAAGGAGCCGCTGTCCTTGGCCATGCTGTGAAGTCGGCCCGAAGGCACGAACCGAGGTCGACACTTCAGAGGAAAGACACCCCTCCTGGGTGGGCTGCACCCGCTGGGGGTCAAATCTGAGATGAGCCAGGCCTCGGTTCGGCCTCCGACCGTACGGGCTGCCGTCGCGTCCCGCTGGTACGGCCAGTAGAACACCGGGATCTGAGCCGCCATCTCCGGGACGACGTCTCGCGAGCGCTCGTGTGCTCTATGACGCCGCTTGAGGATCGGGTCCGGCTACGAAGCGAACAAGTACACCAGACGTACCCAGACGTGGCTTGGTCGGCGGCGGCACGGATGGCGACCGCCTCGGCGCGAGGAGGAGCGCCGGAAGGTCCTCGCTGAGGGTGGCCCAGAAGCACGTCGAGGTCGATGTCCAAGTTGTGGTGGACGGGTAACCACTCAGGTGGCTGGTTGACCCTGACGACACGGGGCGGCGCAGGCCCCGAGGAAATTTCACGGTTGTAGGCAGGAGGCTGGTGGGAGGGTCGCGAATTTCGTGATGTGACCGTCCCTCCGTCCGCTGGCGAGCCCTTGGAGGCCGAGAACGCGCCTCAAGGCGCTCGTCACCGAGCTTCGTGTTCTGGTCGACACCCAGGCCGAGCGCATCGCTGCCCTGGAGTCCGAGCTGGCGGAGCTGCGGTGCCGCCTCGGGCAGGACTCCGCCACCACCTCGGCGCCGCCGTCGCGTGATCGCACCGACCGCCGCCAGCGCCGGGCCGCCGAGCGCGCCGAGGCGAAGCAGCGCCAGCGGGCCGAGCGCGGAGGCGAGCAGCGCCGACCGGGCAAGCAGCCCGGGGCGCCGGGTTCGACGCTCATGCGCCGCACGCCCGACGCCACGGTGGTGCACTCGCCCGAGCGGTGCCGCGACTGCGGGCAGGGCCCGACGCCCGCCACACTGTGGAGATGGCCAAGCGCTCGCGGAAGCGTCCGATCGTGTCGCCTCGCCACGGCGCGCGTCGGCGGCTCTGGACGGGACGGGGAACGACACGGGCATCGCCGGCGTCGTGGCACGCATCAGCTCCGGCGCCTTCGACGCCGAGCTGCCCCGGCTCATCGACGCCATCAACGCCAGGGTGTAGGCCGTCGCCGACCTGCGCACCCGCCAAGCCCTGACGCAGCTGTCGGTCGGGGCCCGCGTGCGGCTCAATCACACCCTCAGCCCCCGCTACCTGCACGGCTGCTGCGGCGAGGTACACGACATCGACGGCGACCACGTCGTCGTGTGCCTCGACGTGCCGGTCGGGCGGTTCTCCTCCGGCCACGTCCGCTGCTACCCGCTTGCGCTGGAGCGGATCAGCCCCGCCGACACCTGATTGGTTACTGTCCGCGATTTGTCAGCAGCTGCGTGGAGTCGCCGTCGTGGAGTCGTCGCGGGCCGCCGGCGACGTCCTCGCCCAGGGCTGGCGGTCGCCTCGTCCCTGTTCGCCGCACGCTGGCTACGGCGCTGGATTCAGGCGAAGCAGGTGCGCCAACAGAGCGAAGCACCGGTGGAAGAGGTAGTCGACGTCGCTGATATCAAGCGGGGTCTTGGTGGTCTCGTGATGTCGGATGCGGAAGTCGTTGCCGAGCTTGGTGAGATCGCGCGCCTCGGCTTCGAAGCGGTCGGCCAACTCCGGGGACGACGCCACCTGGTCGATGAGCGCGCGCATGCCCATCCGCTTGTCGGGGTCGAGGATCGTCTTCGATCGTTCGAACGCGTCCCACAGCTGCTCGAGAGATTCCCCTCGATGCGTTGGATCAGCGCTGAGGTACTTCTGGCGAGCTCGGTCAAGGAGTTCGTCAAGCGCAGCGTCGCCCGTGGCGATCACAGCTCTGCGGACCGCGTCTGTCGAAATGGGCGTTCCGAGCCGCACAACCTCACCGCGCGCCGTGAGCTCGTAGGCGAGCCCGCTGCGGCCAAGTAGGCCGTTGATCTCCGCGAGCCATACCGAGCGTCCGGCAGCCTGGTCAAACCGCAGATGGCTGTGGCGAAGGTAGCTGTGGTAGTCGATCTCCGTCGGCTCGGCGACGTGGCGGTAGCAGAGCTCGATGAGGTCGAGGATGGCGAGTGTGGGCGGGAGGCGGTCGGCTCGGAGAGGCCACCCCGAGAACCGGTCCTCACCCCACCGCGAAGGTTGGGTCGCTTCAGCATCCGCCAACATCGGTATCTCCGCCATCACAGCAAGCCCCATCGAGTACGCCGACGTTCCGGCCGTGCCGTGGCCGTCGCTGCACTTGTCCGGGAAACTAGCGCCAAAGGCGCCGGTGCTGATGCGTCGGTCGACGGCTGCGACGACTCCTCCCCAGGCCGCGTCGGTGAAGGCCTCTCGAGTGCGCGCTTGCGGGCCGCGTTCACGGTCGCTGAAGTAGCTGGTCATTGGAAGCCATGAGTCTGGCATCGAGGAGAGCGGCTACCGGAGCCGCTCCGGCAATTGTCCGGCGAGCTCTCGCAGGCTCGGTGCTGGGCGCCCACGTGCGTCGAGCTGATGTTGCACTGCTACGACGTACCGGTGAGCGCAGCTCACACCCGTCCCGAGCACCTCACCAGTGAAGTCCAGTCGGTCGACTCCAAGTTGATCGCGAAGAACTCCAAGGAATACACGACGATCGCCGTCGGGCCCGCAGATCCGTCAGGGTGTCGATGTCCGTGGCGTCACTGGGCTCGATCCCCACCTCAGGGACGTCGAGCCATTCCCCCCTGAGGGCGACGCCGTCGGCGATCTCGACGCCTCGCGGGTCGGAGGAAGCGAACAACGCATCGCTCGCTCCCACATCGCCCGGTCAAGATCGTCTCCCTCTGTGTCAACGTCAGCTGAGGCGGATCGAGCAGTCAATTCACTGAGCTGAGAGGGCGGGAGGCGTTCCCCGAGATGACCGCGACCATCCACGATTCCTTGGACGCGCGGCGCCCAGTCTGATCTGGCGCCTGGACGACACAAACGATCCGGACCCCGAGGTCCCGGTCCGGAGCGGGCCAGCGGCCCGCGCCGCTACTCGGCGAAGTATAAGGCGCAGATCCTTGATGAGTACGAGCGGTAGTGGGTCAGTTTGGCAGGAGGCGGGTCACCATGTCAGCCACGGTCCACCGATGCCGCTCGATCCCGGCTGCCATAGCGGGCGTCCGCTTTAGCTTCTTGCCGTTGTCGAGAGTGACCGTCACCGACTGGTGGAA
>JBHENM010000114.1:0-18412 GCA_046262035.1 Acidimicrobiales bacterium
TCGGTGCGGCGGCCACACCCTCCAGGCGACAAGCGCGACGAGGACGGAGATTGCCGCCCCGGCGAGGATGTCGCTCGGGTAATGGGCCCGGCTGCGGACCATGGACCACTCGGCGGCGAGCGTCGCCGCGTAGAGAGGAACGATCAGCCAGGGGAGCTCCTGGGCCGCCCCGAGGGAGAAGGCCAGCTCGCTGGCGCAGTGGCCGGAGGGGAATGACGAGGTGAGATGGGGCCGACGCTGGTGTGGCTGCTGGCGCCCGGGGGTCGACTTCTACCAACTATCACTTTTACCGCGAGGTGGGCCGCGGCCCCGGCCACGTAGCTCACAGCGCCCCGTTTCGCCGCCTGGCGGCCTCTCGGCCCGGTCATCGCCAAGGCGGCTGCCATTCCCGCCCACACCGGCGGCTTCTTGGTGATGTCGCCGACCTTTCCGAACCAGGTGGACCCATGCTTGGACCCCTTGCCGACGAGTCTCGTCATCAGGGCGTCTTCCAGTGACTCCTCGTCGCCAATCACTCCTGCGGGGCCCTCCAGCCTGGTTGTCGAGTCAGCTCGCTCGACCGGTTCTTCGGGCGGCGGTGGACGATCCGCTCAGCTCATCCGCAGAGCGCCCACATCATACGTTGCTGCCCTCGGCGGTGGATGACCAGAGTGGGAATGTCAACCCGCTCTGGCCCCACTGATCTGGCCTCGCTGATGGGATACGCGCCCCCTTGGCCAAGCCGATGGGAGGGAGCGGGGGTCGTCTCAAGACCGAACGGAAGGGCATGACGGCACAAGCGTCGCCGTGTCGAACGTCACCAGGACAACCGGAAAATTCGCTCGCCACCCGCGGTGTCCGTGGCCGATCATTCCCGCCGTGATGATGGTGATGGTCCGCCGTGTCCGCCGCCGCCCGCCGGTGGGGGTGGCACCAGCTCGACTTCTCCTGGGCTGAGCGTTTCGTCGCAGAGGCCGAGGTGCGGCCCGGCGAGCTCGTTCTCGATGTAGGCGCGGGACACGGCGTGGTGACTGGCGCCCTCGTTGCCGTCGGTGCTCATGTCGTCGCCGTCGAACTGCACCCCGAACGCGCTGCGCACCTTCGTCGGCGATTCCCGAGGGCGGTCATCGTTGTCGAGGCGGATGCCGCCGATCTGCGCCTCCCACGACGCCCGTTTCGAGTCGTTGCGAACCCGCCCTACGCCATCACGAGCCCGCTCCTCCGACGCCTCCTCCAACCCGGAAGCCGCCTGCTCGCCGCCGACCTGGTCCTCCAGCGCCAGGCCGCTCAACGTTGGGCGAGCCCATCCGCTCCGGGTTACCGTCGGTGGTCCCAGCGGTTCGAGGCTCAGCTCGGACTGCGGATACCTCGGTCCGCCTTCCAACCTCGTGCCCGGGTCGATCACGCGGTTCTCAGGATCAGGTGCTTTCGACGGCAGTAAACGGCCCTCCCACTGCCGCCTCGGGCCTTGACGACCCCGGAGTCCCCTGGTTCTGTCTCATCCCCGCCGTAGGGTGACTCCGACGCGTTTACTGCCAGGTCGGAGGTGAGCAGCATGGAGGAGTCCGACGTCGACGTCGACCACGTCGTGCGGTGGGCGGCACACGTGGGCCTCCTCGGGCGGGCGTTGGCGATCGCCCGCAAGGCCGGAGCCAGCGTCGAGGAGCTGTACGACATCGCCGAGCGCTCCGGCTACAGCCGAGCCGAGCTCGACGCCCTTCTCGTAGACCCGGTCGGGAGCGGGCAGACCCCGCGGCCCGACCGCCTCGACGTCGACGGCTGGGAGGTTGCGCAGGTCGAGCTCGAGCGCAGCTGGTCGGGACGGGAGCTCCCCGACAAGTGCACGCTGTACCGCTCGCCGAGCACGTGGACGCTTGTGACGGTCGACCACCAGATCCGCTACGGCGACGACGACGAGCCGGAGAGCGGCCGGACCACCATCACGACGTCGACGTTCGCCGCGCTCGACGAGCTCGCCGAACACGTGAACGGCACGTACACGAGCGGGGCATGGGTGGAACTGCTCGACGCCGGCTACCAGAACGACGCCGAGCTGTACCGGGCATGGGGACCGGAGCGGATCCGCCGTGACTTCGACGCCTCCTCGATCTTCAACAAGGATCTGGCCCGCTACACGGGGCTGTTCGAGGGCCAAGCGGTGCCGGCACCGGCCCGGGAGCTGCCCGGGTGGGAGGACGAGGCGGTCGCCGCGATGGCGGCGCACCTCACCGAGTCCGGCTTCGAGGTCCTCGACGACCGACCGGTCCTCCGTCCCGACGATCATGAGCGGGATCCCGTCCTCGAGGCTCTCAGGGTTCGTCGTTACGGCTGGGACACGGTGGGCGTCGTGCGCGTGGACGAGGTGGGTGAGATCTTTGTCCGGGTACCCGATCCCTCCGAGGTCGACGGCCCGCTGTGGCAGCCCGTACCCGACATCGAGGACGCCTGGTGACCAGCGCTGGATCCGGCGGCGGCCTGTGTCGACAAGGGGCGATCACGCTGTAGCTCCCAGCCTACGAGGTCACACACGTACACGTAGTCGACGGCCGAGAGGTCGCGGGCGGCCCAGACCCGGTGCTCGTCCTGCCACTGCTTGGTGAGCCGCGTCACGACCGAGGCCGACAGCCCGGCGGCGGAGCCGAAGAACTCCTCGAGGGCGGGCACGAAATCGCCGCTCGACATGGCCCGACCATGACGTTCTATCCGGATTTTTTGGTGTGGTCCGGCGGCAACGTGTTCGCCATCGACACCAAGGGGGGGGCATCTTCTAGCCGAGGCGGCCGTCCGGAAGCTGCTCTGGATTGAAACACCCCGGCGGGCCACAGTGCGGCTCTTCGTCCGGCTGGTCTCCGAGGGCAAGTGGACGAGCGGCGTCGAGCTGGAGACGAAGGACGGCTACACGCTGTGGGGGGCCAAGGGCGGTGGGGGCCGCACCGTCAAGCACTACCCGACCTTCGACCGGCTCCTGCCGGCACTGTTCACCGCCAAGCGCGGGTAGCCGACGGGAGCGGCTGATTCCGCCGGAATCACCCCGCCTGAAGCCAGAACGCGCAACACCCCCGAGGGCACCACCCCCCGGGGGTGTCACAAGCCACTTGGGCTTGGTTTGGACCGGGCCCTCATGTGAGTGGTCGAAGCTCCGTTCCACTTCTAAACAACGCAGGTGCCCTCGAATTTTGACGAACGGTCGTTCACGTCAAACGACACGGGTCGTTGTCACAGCGGGGGCCTCCTGCGACGGCGAATGACGAGGAGCCCTTTGTACACTTCAAAGTGCCTGGGATCCACACCGCCCCAGGTTGTCCTGTCCGGGCCCGAGTGAGTGGGCGAGAGAAAGAGAGACCTCCGTTTCGATGGCCGAAAAAATGTTCGCGGGCGCCGCGGCGTGCGCCGTCCTGGCCCTGGGCTGCGTCGCCCTCGGCCTCGGCGGCGTGGCCGCCGTGGTAGCCCTCGCAGCCCTCCTGAACGCCGCGGCGGCGGTGATCGTGGCGCTGCGGCGCAAGTACTCGTAGTACCTCCACCGGCACCACAGTCATGTCGCCCGAGGTGCTCCTTGGGGGCGGTGGCCGTGTTCAGGGCGCTCCAGACCAGCGACTCGACGGCCTACCTCCCGTCCGCTGGTCGAGCGCGCCCGCGTGTCGACGGCCCCGGGCGCAGGTCGGACGATGAGCGAGCCGCGGTCAGCCTCGGGCATTCCGGCCAAGAAGTTCTGGGCCATCACCGAGAAGCTGTACGAGCCGATGCGGAAGGTCGCCCACGGCTTCGTCGTCCCGTCAGGCCGTATCCGCCCCGAGGACGCCGAAGACTTCGTCCAGCGGGCGTTCGAAAAGGCATGGGAGTCGCGATACGCCCCTGGAGACGAGGACGGCCTGCGTCGCTGGTTGCCGGCCGTGATCCGCCATCAGGCCGAAGATCGCTGGCGCGCGGAGTCGAGCTATCGAAACCTCCGACCCGCCCCGTCGATGTCGGCGTTGGACACCGACGAGAACGCGTTCCCGGCGGTCGCGTCCCCCGAGGACTCGGTGGTCAACAGGATCATCGTCGAGCAGCTGCTCGCAGGACTCCCGGAGAACGAGCAGAAGGTCCTCCTGATGCTGGCCGACGGATTCAACACGTCGGCGATTGCCGAGAGGCTGGGCATCACCCACTCGGAGGCCATGCGGCTGCTCTCGCGTGCCAAGTACCGAGCCCGCCAGCGCGCCAAGTACCGAGCCCGCCATTACGAGCTGGCGCACGAGACCGACGGGGAGGTAGCCGGGTCGGCCCTGGACCACCTGAAGCGCGCGGCTGATCCGCACACCGACCCGAGGACCCTTCAGCGTGTCGCCGACGTGCTGGAACGGTTGCCCGCCGAAGACCGGCGGTGGCTGGAGTACTGGTACTTGGACGCGATGAAGGCGTACGGCAGCTTCGCCTCGGTGGCCACCCGGATGGGCGTGACGGAGACCGACGGGCGCACCGCCCTTCGGCGAGCCCGGTTGCGGTTCGCGAGGCTGTGGGAGCGGTCGTCGTGAGGTCCGGCGCGCCGCCCCCGCACGGCACCCGGTCCCGGTACAGCCAGGGCTGCCACTGTGATCGGTGCCGAGCGGCCAACGCCGACTACGTCCGGGACCGGCGTGGTGGCGCGGCCGCTCCCAACACCTGGACGCCAGCGGAGCCCGTCCGCGTCCACGTGCGGGAGCTGCTCATGGCCGGCATGTCGATCCCCAGCGTGGCCGACGCCGCAGGCGTCAGGATCAGGGTGCTCAACCGCCTGATGAGCGGCCGGGGCTCGCGCGGGCCCGTCGTGCGAATGCAGGCCGGCACGGCCTCCCGGATCCTCGATGTCCAGCTGCCATCTCGGGCAGGGGCCCTCCTCGAGCCGAACCCGGCCGGGTTGGCGTACGACGCCGACTTGCCCGTGCACGAGGCGTGGCGTCGCCGCCGCGCCTGTCGTGGCGTCGACACCAACGTGTTCTTCCCGGGTGACGAGGACGACGCGGGACCGGCCGTCGCCATCTGCAGAGGCTGCGCGGTTCGCATGGCCTGCCTCAGCTATGCACTCACCTACCGGATTACCGACGGGGTGTGGGGCGGCCTCACAGAAGCCCAACGGCGCCAGCTCCGTCGACGGATCGCCGCAAGCAGGGTAGGCACGCCTCGACGATCCGACCAGCCCGCGCCGTGATGGCCGGTAGCGACGGTCGCCAACCTCGAACTCTTCGCCGGCTTCAACCGAACGGGCAGCGCCGAGCAGGGCGGCCGTCTCCTTCATCCACGCCCGGGCGGACTGCGCCAGCACCGGGAGCAGTGCGACCGATCGAACCACAGCCAGGAGCGGGAACGGTGGATTCGGAGAGCAGTAGGGCGACTTCCGTGGAGGGCATCGTCGTCCCTGGCGAGCGTTAGCCCACGGTCATCTTGGCGCCAGTTTTCCGGACTCAGCCGTCTCGCTGGGGATTTCCACATGAAACCCACAGCACCAGATCAGGAGGTATCGGAACGGACAACACCACCACCAACATCACGACGGGAGACCGGAAAGAGCGTCGAGAAAAGGACAGGAAGACCGGGGCGAGGGCACTCTCCCTGGTCGTCCTGGCCTTGAGCACGATCCTGTGTGTCGTGGGGATGATGCTCGGTCTGGTGCCCGTCGAAGTCACTCTCGCAGTAGCGGCGGCCACCACCGCGGTGGCGAGGACCTGGCATCGGCGGTCTTGAGCCCTCGGTTCCCGAAACCCACTCAGCCGGACCGTTGGTAGAGCCGCCGCTCCCTTCCAGCTAGGAGCGGCGGCTCTGGATGTTGACACGATCCTGTGTGTCGTGGGGATGATGCTCAGCGCTGTGACCGTCGAGGTCGCCCTCGCCACAGCCCGACCGCCGCCGGCGGCGGGGAGGAGGACACCTCGTCGTTGTTGTTGCCGTCCGAGCGGTCCAGCTCCTCCTGCTTCTTCAGTTCGGCCTTCATCTCGGGCCACGTCGCCGGGAGGTATCCCAGGCGGACCATCACCCGCTTGCGCCTCTCGTCAGCTTCGTCCAAGAGCCGCCGCTCCTCGGGAGTCAGGAGCGGCGGCAACGCCTCGGCGTCGGCTTCCAAAGAGCGGTCGAGGCCGCTATTCGCATCGACTCTCGGTCGACGGGATCGCTGTTTCATAGCGCCCACGCCCTCTCCTGTCTCAGTATGGTTTCCCACCGGTCGTTACTTGGTCGGCATGGCGCCGATGACCGCCCGCGTCGGGTGAGCGATAGCCACGGGATCACGTAGCAATCTCGGCCATAGAACCCGCCCTGCCCGTAGAAGTTCCTGCCGTTCTCGCGGCGCACCCTAGTGGACGAGGCGGGCGGCCCGCTGGGATCGTTCCTAGACGAGCCCCAAGTCAGCCAGTCCCCCGGGGAACGCGTGCTGAAGCCGATAGCGCACCCGATCCCAGGCGCGTTGCGTCTCGGCGCGGGTCCACCCCAGGGAGTCGGCGGCGCGCTCCACATAGCCGGAGTCGGCGCACTGCATCGCACGCCAGATGGCGAAGAACGCGGGTCGGTCTCGTTCCCCGACTTCGCTGGCGACAACTCCCAGAACCTGTCGTAGCGCGGCCTCGAGCTCGATGAGGCCGAAGGGGTCGTCCGGGTCTTCGTCGGTCGGAAACTCTCCAACCGGCTCTGAGTCCCGGTCGTGGCGGCACTGACGCTCGACCTCTTCGACCTGGCGGCCGATCTTGGTGACCAGCCGGCCGATGAAGTCCCCGCGGGCCGGGTCGAACCCCTCTCGAGCGGCCCTCCAGCCCGTGTAGGCGACGTAAGGGATGAGGTCTTCGGGGCCTTCCCGTTCGATGAGCCACCCACGCTTTCGAAGAATGGCTCGGGCGATGACGAATGCGGCCTCCCGCCACTGCGACCACGGCTCGGGCCCGATCTCGTCCGGGTCGAGGTCAGGCCCGAGGTGTTGGACGGGTGGCCCTGGTTGGCGCTGACGAGGCTGTCGTGCGCGCCGGGGCGTTGGAGAAGCATCGTTACTCATGGCGAGCCTCCGGTCGGTTCCCGACCGTTAGCGGAACGAGCTCGCCGACACCTCCCCCACCACATCGCCCGCGTCGAAGAACCTCCAGATCCCGTCCAGCGCCAGCGCGGTGTCGTCCCAGCACACCTCGCTGTAGGTGGCCTCATCCAGGAGGGCCTCATCGGGTACGTCTTGGTCGTCGAGGCCGAACGCGGAGGCACAGAGCGCCAGGGCGGTCAGCACGTCGTCGGTCGTCGGGTCGTCGGTCGTCTCGGTCGTCGGGTCGGTGGTCGTCTCGGTGATCTCGGTCGTCGTCTCGGGCTCCGGCGTGGCCGTGGGCTCGTTGATCGCCGTGGTGGGCGTCGCCGGCGTCGCCGGGGTAGTCGTGGGGGTGTCGACGTAGAACTCGGTGTGCTGGAAGTAAACGGTCATTGCTCTGCAGCTCCCATCTCTCGTTTGGGGTTGATGCAGAGGAATCCCCGCGCCGGGGACCCAATCCGGAAAAGTTCTTAGATTTCTGCGCCCATCGCCCTGAGCCCGCCACGGGCGGACGGGTTGCTACGCGGAAACCCCCCGAACCGTGCGGGCTGGGTGCGTCCATCCGATCCCTGCAGCTAGGCGCCGAGGCCACCGGCGAAGGCCCGGAGCTGGTCGACCTCGCGCTGAATGCTGGCGCGGAGCGAGGCCTCAAAGGAGGACGGAGATGAGCCCTGTTCCGCTGTCGCCTTGGTCCAGCCCTGCCACGCGACGTAATTCACAAGGTCCCACGGCCGGCACTCGCCGGCGAAGATGCTCCAAGCCTCGCGAGGCAAGGCGTCCAAGGCAATGCCGCAGGCGACTTCTCGCCACTGGAGCCAGGTGTTCGGTTGGGGGTTCCCCGACTGGGGCGGGTTGGCCATGGTCGTAGGCGCGGCCTTGGCCGCTCGGGCTCGTCAGAGGGACCCCGTCATTCCCATGACGCCACTTCGGCTGGAGCGGTCGGTCCCCGCTTTCTCCTTTCGGGCCCTGAGCAACCGCTCCGACGAGACGGGTGGAGATGGCCTCCCCGGGAAGATAAGGAGCCCCTGTTTCTCCTCAGTTGCCCGACTGTTGCACGTGCATGAACTGTTTCGCCTTCCTGACGCTGCCCGGGTTGACCCTGCCTCGTTCCGGGGCGTCGGGCTGCCCGCCGCGGGGTGAGACTGGGCCGAACGCGATCGTGGATAGGCCGACGGGGACCCAGCGCAGCCGAGCCGCCTCGCAGCGCCGAGCGTCAGCACAGTGCCCACTCTGCGAGCACCACCTCGCAGTCCACCATGACAACAGCGGGCAGTCGGCGAGCAAGAGGGCGAGCTCGCATTAGGCGGCACCCACTCCGCCATGTGGCTAAAGGTGGGTGTGCCGCGTGCAGCTCCTCGAGTGGATGCATTGATGACCACTTTGCGGCCGCTCAGATGAGCCCAAAGCTGACCTCAATCGCCAAGCCAAGCACCGCTCAGTCGGGACACCAGGGGAGGCGCTTGCTGGCCCCGCTCCCAGCGCCGTTCTTCATCATCGTCGAACGCCAGCCGAAGGGGGTTTGGCGCTCACTCAGATCGTGTCGGGTCCCAGTCCAAGCCGAACCGGTAATCACCAATGGCGCCAAGTCGGGTCCTGAGCTTCTCGCGAGTCCTCGCCACCTTGACGCCGATGTCAGTCCGCAGAAGGGCCCAGGCATCCCATTCGCCGAGGGGCACGACGCGCATGTCGTGGAGGAGTTCCCACTCGGCATCATCACCCCGATTGTGGTCCCAGAATCCGCTGGTGAGCCAGGCCACACTCTCCGAGCGGCTCACCGCGTTGCGAAGGGACCCGACGCTGTAGCGGTATCCGAGCTGCTTGAGGCAGAAGTCGACGGCTTCTTGGCCGAGGGGGGCATCAGCGGCCACGAGCACCAGCCTGGTCGCCTCCTCGAGGTTGCGGGGCCCCGGCAACGGGCCGTGCCGGTAGAGGCCGTAGAGGCCCTTGCCCGCCCAGCAGAATCTGGGATCTGCCAGCATTGCGAGAGCAGTGGCCAACCCAAAGATCGACCCGTAATCCCTCTCGGCATTGCGCACGAAGTCACGGGCGTGGAGAGGCTGGGTGGCCGTGCAGGCGATCGCATAGAGCACCTCCCGGATTGAGTCGGACCGGGGCCCCGTGCAAGCGCACCTCTTTTCCCAGGGCGCCAAGACGGCCCCGCAACGGGGGCAGCTGCGGAGGGCCTTGCTCGTCACGCGGCCAGGAGAAGGGAGCGATTCGTTCGGGCATCCAGCAGCGCCTCGAACCGGGCGGGGCTGGCGTCATCCCACCACGCCCAGGCGCGGTCTGACCAGTGCCTCCAAAGCCGCAATCTCTGAACAACGTCGGCGGCGGGGGCCATCGGCGGCACCCGCCATGATCCGTCCGCCTGAGGAGCGAGCACGGCACTGAGCGGGCGGACGAGACTGGCCATCGTCCGCCGGTCTACGCATGGGGGCGGATTGAGCTCACCGGGCGACCACAGCAGATCCTCGTCGCAGAGGGCGGGCACAGGCCACCGATCGGGAGTCACGAGGACGATGCCCCAGTGTGCGGCGTAGACGCGCATGGCCTCCGTCAGTCGGCCAGTCCCTCCAAAGATCCTGACGACCGGCATCCGGCCGCCAGGCAGCCCCGCCAGCCAGTAGTCGTCGGTGGCTGCCTTGAACCGGAGCAGGTCGTTCTTGGGGATGTAGCCCGAGTAGGCCTTCCACTCACCGATGACCAAGGCGTCGCCGCAGTCGGTCTGCTCGTCGATCTGATGGTAGAGGCCGGAAATGCTTCGCCGGCCCAGCACCCGGAAGCCCCTGGCGTCAGGCAGGCCCATGGCGTCGAGATGGACCCGGACCCGGCGCTCGAATCCGAAGCCGTCGCCCACCACACCGGCGGCGAGTTGGGCGTGGCCCAGCAGGAAGAGGTCGCCGCAGAGCTGGGCCAACGTGCTCATCCGGCGCTCCAGTCGGGCGTCGACGTGGCCGGCGCCGCCACTAGCGGGCCCAGCTCCTCGTCCGTCTCGGGGCCCAGGGCGTCGAGGTAGCGGGTCACGGCGTCCGCGTCGATCACCTCGATGTTGTCCCCCCCAGCGGCCTCGATGAGCCCATGGGCCTTGCGAAGGAGGTCACGGGGCTTGCGGTTCGACCGGGCGAAGAGGGCGTCGATCGCCTCGGGGGTGAAGGGATGGAGGTCGCCGGGGCTTCGGTCGGAGCCCTCTTTGCGGGCGGCATCGAGGTAGGGGCTGAGAAGGGCGACGACCTCGGATGGGCTGCGGAGGGGCGTTAGCACGACGATCCGGTGCTTGTTGGCCTCGGACACCTCGAAGGTGGGCAAGTCGGCCAGGTCCCAGGCCGTCCCGATCGTTAGCGCGGCCCGGGGGTGCATGGTTACGACGACGCTGAGCGTGTCCGCCATGGGGAGCGTTTCGAGGATCACGTCCCGGAACCTCTCGGTCTCGAGGTCGCGCTTGGACTTGGCCGTCGTGGTGGCGGCCAGGTCCTCGAGCTGGTCGCAGCACAGCAGCACGTGTTTCATGCCGGCGGCGGTGGCGAACAGGAGGAAAGTGGCCAGGTAGACCGCTCCCGATCGGGTCCGCGTGGCGGAGGTCACCTTGTCCAGGTAGATGGCCGCCACGCTCGGGTCCTCCTGGCAGAGGGCCGAGATGAGCTTGTCGTCGGGAGGGCCGAGGGTGCGGCCTCGCAGGTTGCGGTGCTGCTCGCCAACGAGCTTGGCCAGCACGAGGGGATCGTCGCTGCCGGCGAGCTCCACCAGCCGTGCCCTCAGGCGCTCGACGAGCGTGGGCTCGTCGTCGGAGTTGCGGAAGTCGGTGGCGTACTCGACGGCGGTGAACAGGGCGGCGCCCAGGGAACGAATCTGCGTGGTGTCGAAACTGGTGAGTAGCCCGCACATGGGTGCCTCGGCTGCGTCTTCCTCGTCGAGGCCGCACGACAGGTAGGCGGCCTTGCCGTAGTCCTCGTTGAGCCAGTGCACGAGGTGCTGCATGAGCACCGACTTGCCGTAACCGCGGGCGTCCGAGTCCCCGGCACCGGTGCCCAGGGACCACAGGTAGCCGAAGCGGAGGCCGGAGAAGGCCGCCCCCAGGACGAATTTCTCGGTCGCCTCGGCCAGCCGGTCGGCGTTGACGGCGGGGTTGTAGAGCAGTCCGTTCTCCCGTCGGTCGCTGCCGCCGAGGCGGGCGATGCCGGTGGTGGGGAAGGGGTTGTCCTTGAGCTTCCAGGTCTTCTTCTGCCAGACAGTGCTGGCCATGCGGTTGGGGGGAGGGGTCATGACTGCTCCTTGGGCTTGTTCGGGATGATGGAAATGACGTTGAAGACACGGCGAAGGCCGCTAGCTGTGGGAAGGATCAGGGGCCGGGTCGATGCCGGCGTCGACCGGGCCGACGCCTGGTCGAGGTGGATGCGGAAGGGAAGATCGGGGTGGACGCCGGCGAGGGCCTCGGCGATGGCCCGGTCGAATTCGTCGTCGCCGATGCGCAGCTTCCAGCACGTGGCGGCCCGGAGGTCCCAGATGGGCAGGTACATGCCAGCGGCGGCGTCGCCTCGCCGTTCCTGCCACGTCTCCCACAGTCCTTCGAGCGCCTGCTGGCGGACTTCGGGGCCCACTCGGCGGGTGATGGTGGTCCGCTCACCGCGACCGGCGACTGTCCCGGTGGCCCAAAGCCTCAGGGCGTAGGGCTCCTGGGCGTAGTAGCTGAAGTTGGCGATCCCGAGGAACCGAGTCCAGCGCCGCAGCAGCTCCATGCTCACGTAATCCAGGGGACAGCCGGCGGCGGTGAAGGCCAGTTTGGTGATCGCCTCGTCACAGGTGTTGACGAACTCCTTGCGGCTTTGCTTCCTCTCCCGGGCCTCGAATCGGGCCTGAATCCGCAGGACGTAGCTTCGAAGTGCGCTGTCGATGTCGTCGCGGCTGGCGGACCAGCCGGCGCTGCCCGAGGCGCCGGCACCGGCGGCGTAGTCGATCAACGCCTCGAGGTAGGCCTCCTCGTCGGCGTGGACGGTGCCGTCCCAGCGCAGCAGTGGCACCGTCAGATGCGTGCCGGTGCTATCCGGCCGGGCTCCGACCACCTTGAGGAACCAAGCGAACTGGGGGTGGGCGTCGATGAGGATCCCCACAAGCGCGTTGTAGGCCTTGACTCGGTCTTCGGCGACGAGGGCTGCCCATGCCTTTCCGGCATCGGTCAGGTCGTAGGTCTCTTCGGCGTGGAGATAAGCCGACTGGGGCCCGGAGGGCAGGATGTGACGCTGCAGCCACCCGAGCCGCATGAGCTCCTTGAGGACGTCGACGGCGTTATGGACGTGTTTGGTGGAATTGGAGCGGGTGGCGGCCCACTTCTGCTCATCGAAGGACCCGTCGACGTCGGCGTCCCGGTTGATCTCGGCCGCCCGGGCGACCAGCGCCCGGCGCACCTGCTCAAAGGTCGCGCCCGCCGCGACCTGGGCGATGGCCACCTCGATGTAGGAGAGGTCTTGGAGGCGGGGAATGCCCACCCCCCCGACGCTCATGCCGCCTCCCCAACTTGCTCGCCGGGACTGGGCCGGCGGTAGGCGACCGACCGGCCGCCACCCTTCCCGCTCGGAGGCCCGTGCTCCCATGATCGGCACTGGGAGCGCTCGTAGATGGTCATGATGACCCCGTTGCGGACCAGGAGGCAGACACCGGGCATGGAGGCTGGGTAGAGAAACACCAGGCCGGGAGCAGGGGCCACGGGCGTCCACCAACGAGGGGTGGCCCGCACCCGGGCGTTCGCAGCGGCGTCTGTGAGGCGCCGGTTGGCTTCAACGATAGAGACGGGGGCGACTCGTTGCTGGAATCTTTGGATGGCGTGGCGGCTGGGGCGAGGGGACATGGCAGGACCTTTCTGGGCTCTCTGTTGTGCCGGAGTGGCAGCAACTAGATACTGCGCCCTAATGGGTCTCGGTGCTAGAACCATTATTTGTGTAGCCGCTCTCATGCCCCATGAGACCAGTTACATCTCTATAGTTTCTACCGTTGGTATCTTGGAGACCCGCGAGCTGGCGCAGCGCTCCGCGAGTTAGCGCGGGGCTCAAATGCACGCGCCGCGTCACCAGCGATCCGAGCCCAGGGATCGAGGACATCCGGCGCCACCACAGCTCGTACCTACCTGCTGCCTCCGGCGGCAGCGGCCGCCCAAGTCTCTCGGAGTTCACTACTCCTCGAGCTGAACGCCGGCACCTTCGTCGTCGTGGGCGGACTTCGGTCCCGAGTACCCCTGGGCCAGCAGGGCGGCGTTGAGCAAGCGACCCAGCGCCGTGTCCTCTGGCTCGTACAGGTGGCGCTCTACGCCCTCATGGGACGTCACGATGTAGTGGATCCGTCCGGTCTCGTTGCGATGGCGCCAGGCGCGACGGACCTCGATTCCAGCAACGCGCGGCATGGGCAACAGCATGGCTCAGTGGGGGAGCCGGCGGCGGATCCTCAAGCGCACCCGTGAAGTGATGAAGGTTCAGCCCACCGCCCGCAACAAGGCCCCGATGCGGCCGTGACGGTCGACGGGGTGGAACACTGCGCCGCTGGTGATGGCCGATGCGCCGAGCCAGGCCCGCATCGGGGACGACCGGAATACGGCGGAAACCCGCCACAGAGATCGTTGAAGAGCCGGCCGGAGGCGATCCTCGGCGCAGGACTCACGGACATCCGTGCCCGGGACGTCACGTAGCGTTCGCCGCCATGGGAGAGCCACATCCGATGGGCATCATGGCCGAGCCGCTGGAGCTGCTGGCCGCTCTGCAGGCGCTGGGGACGATCGACCGGGTGCCCACCGCGCCGGAGGAAGCCGAGGCGCAACGCCGAGCCGGCGGCCGGGCGCTGTGGCGGCTGGAGTGCGCTCAGCATCTGGCAGGGGCCGTGGAGATGCAGGTGCTCATGGCCGGCGGCGCCGCCGCCAACGCGGGGCACGACCACACGGCGATCACGCGCGCCGGGCGGGAGCTCTACGGCGGGGCGGGTGCCGGCGACGACGCCACCCGGGTCGGTGTGCTTATGGCGATGACCCACCGCTTGGTCGACCAGGTGATGCTCTTGACCGCCCGATTGCGTCGTGGCGACGCGGATGACGGCCTGTCTCCACTCGTCATGCCTTCGCTTCTCGTCGCCCTCGGGCTCCAGGGCCTGCTCAAGGCAGCAGTCGATGAGGGCCAAGGTCAGGAGGCTCGCCCTCGGGCCGGTCTCCCCGAGGTGGTCGAGCAACTGCGGGGTGCCGCTGATGTGCTGGAGACGATGACTCCGTCGATGCCGCCGACCGCCTGATTGCGGAAGCTGTTTCAGGCGGCGCCACCGCCAGCGCGTTCAGGATCCTGCATGGCTCCTCGTCACAGCCCAAGAGGCGCTGACCACGCTCGGCGGGTAGAACCCCGGCCCTCGTTGAGCTACACGTGAAGGCTGCCCCGGCCCACCTCATCACGGGCCCGGTCAACGAGACCGCCGCCACCACCGGAGCCGACGCCGGTCACAGCCCGAGGTACTTCGATGCCGGATCGGAGAAGAGCTCTCCATCCTCGATGTAGCCCCGTACGGTGGCCGCCGAGGTGTGCCCGGTGGTGCGCATGATCGTGCGCTCGCTGGCCCCGCCCTTCGCTGCGGTCGTGGCCATCCCCCGACGGAGGGAATGCCCGGCGTAGCCGGTGGCGACCAGGCCCAGCCCCAGGGTGTGGCGCTTGACCACGAGGGCCACGGCCCGCTCCGACAACCGGGCCGCCCCGATGCGGCCGTGACGGTCGACGGGGCGGAAGACCGCGCCGCTGGTGATGGCCGATGCCGTGAGCCAGGCCCGCACGGCCCGTACCGGGCAGGTGGCCACGCTGGAGCCGTAGACGATCTCCACCCGCCGGCCGCGGCCCTCCTGGTCGGTCTTGGAGCTGCGGAGGTTAACGAGCAGGCCCTCGTCGACGGTGGCGAGGTCCTCGACGTCGAGGCCGACGAGCTCTGAGCGCCGCATCCCGCCGGCGAAGCCGAGCAGCAACAGGGCCCGGTCGCGGACGTCGAGGGGCTTGGACGGGCTCAGGGCGGCCACCATGGCCCGCAGGTCGGCCGTCACCAGGGCCTTCTTGCGCACCGGAGCCACGCCGAGCATGCGGCGCAGCCCGGCCATGGTGGTGCGCACCAGCTCGTCCGCGCACGGGTTGGGCGCCCCGGCCGCCTTGTGGCCCTCGCCAATGGCGGCCAGGCGGCGGCTGAGGGTCGACACCGCGGCGGGGCGGCGGTCGTCGGGAGGCTCCGCCAGCTCGGCGAGGTAGGCCGCCACCACCGACGGCGTCGCCGGCAACGCCGGGGCCCCGATGGTCTCACACCACAGGGCGAAGTCGCGCCAGTCACTGCGGTAGGCCCGCAGCGTGGCCGGAGCCCGTGACCGGGTGACGGCCCGGGCCACCTTGGCCTCGAGAGCGGCCAGACGCTCGGCGTGCGCCGCCGGCACGACGGCGTCGGGCGCCGTGGGAGCCTCGCCGGACCGGCCGGTACCGTCGCCGGGGGCGGCCTCGCCGAGCTCGGATGGCGCCTCGTTCTGGGCTTCTTCGGCGGGGTTGGAGACCACTTCCGGAGCCTACTTTCTGAGTTCCGAGAAGCGGACGTTATCGGAACTCAGGGGGTGGGGGAGGCCGGTCCACCGGTGTAGGTCTAACGGTAGGCCGCAGCCTGCCGATGGAACAGATTGGCGTAGCGGCCCCCTTCGGCGAGCAGTTCGTCGTGCGTGCCGGACTCGATGAGCCTTCCCTCATGCAAGACCGCTATCCGATCGGCGGTGCGGACGGTCGAGAAGCGGTGGGAGCTAACGATGCCGATCCGCTGGCCGAGTTCGGATTTTAGGCGAGCAAAGGTGGCCGCCTCCGAATCCGGGTCGATCGACGACGTCGGCTCGTCGAGCACCAGGATGTCGGCACCCCGATAGAAGAGACGAGCGAGCGCCAGCCGTTGCCACTGACCTCCCGAGAGGTCGCGGCCGCCGGGAAAGAGCGGACCGAGCTGGGTATCGAGACCGGATGGCAATCCGACGATGAACTGGTCAAGACCGGCACTGCAGAGGGCCGCCCACACCCGCTGGTCATCCGGTCGTGCCGCTGTTCGCCCCAGGCGCACGACGTCACGGACGTCGAACTGATAGCGAGCGAAGTCCTGGAACACCACAGCGGTCCGGGACCTGATCTCCAAAGGGGCACACGAGCGAAGGTCGACGCCGGCGACGGAGATCCGCCCGGCGTCGGGGTCGAAGAATCGGAGCAGCAGCTTCACCAGCGTCGACTTGCCCGCACCGTTCTCCCCCACGAGAGCGACCAGCTCCCCGGGACGCAGCGTCAAGGACACTCCCGCCAGCGCCGGAGCGGCAGCACCTGGATAGGTGAAGGTGACGTCGTCGACGACGACCCCCTCCCCCAGACTTGCGGGGATCCCGGCCGGCACGGCCGGCACCTCGAGCAACGGCGGAGTGGCGAGGAAGTCGAAGTAGTCGTCGAGGTAGGGCCCATGCTGGAGAAGTCCCGACATCGAGTTCGCGAGGTTCCCAGTAACCATGAGGAAAGCGCTGAGGCCTGCGACCGCAGCCGCGACGTCGCCAGGCGAGGCGTCGCCGCGAAAGGCGGCCAGCGCCGCCACCAGAAACGCAGCTATGAGCAGCAGGCCACCGACGACCGTGCCGATGGCAATCAGGAAGAACTGGCGCACGTGGGCGGGCCGCTCGAGGATGAGCACCTCGTCGGACAGGGCCCGGTGCCGCGCAACGATGGCCTCGCCAGCTCCCGCGGCCAGGAGCTCAAGGGCCGAGTCCGGGTCAGTGACCAGGCCTCGTAGGTAGGCCTGCTGCCGACGGCGAGACAGCAGAGTGGCCCGCACCTCCCGGACGATGGCGAACCCACGCCGCTGAGCCGAGATCCACGGGACCATCGACGCCAGCACCAAGCCGGCGACGGCCGGAGAGATGGACAGCAGCAGGGCGCTCAGGCCGGCCATACCAACCACGGCTCCTACCAGGCCGACCAGACCGAACACCACGGAGCTGAACCGGTCGCTGGCCACCTCGCCGGCGTGGCGCATGCGGTCGTGGAACCCTGAGTCGTTCAGATGCCCAGCATCGAGCCTGGCCGCAGTCTCGAGGTACTGCGACACCGCATCCGCCGACGAATGGTCGCGTGCGAGCGTCAACAGTGAGCTGTTGGCGAGGCCGGCGAGGCGCTGGGCCACTACGACGCCGACAAGCAGCGATACGACTGAGATCACCTGCGCCCTCGGCCGGCCTTCCACGACGCCGTCCACCAGAGCTCGCACCAACGCCAGCTGGACGGCTGGGGCGAGCGCCGCCGCGACCTGTGTGGCCAGAGCGCCGGCCAGCAGCCAGCGCGTCGACGCCCAGGCCATCCGCAGCGCACAGAGCAGCGGTCTTCGCGCCTTGTTCGCCCTGCCACGTGGTGCGTCTTTGTCCACGATCCTCCTCGGTCCCTGACGATTGACGCACGTCCACGCCGCTTGCGGCAAGGCCCCCGTCGGGCGGTACAATGGTTACGTGAGAGCGCGCCCGGGGCGCCTCTCATCTTCATATCTGCCGGCTACCCGGTGCCGCCGGGTGGATAGTTCGAGCCCGGTCGCACATCGTGATGGGCAAGCAGGCGCCGGTGGAGGACGCCCTGATGACGGCGTTGGTCGGCAGGGGGTCGAAACGGGCCTCCACGAGGCTCGGACGGTTCGGTGACATCACCAAGCGACCTCCGACGTGGGCTGGGATCGCCGGCGTTCTGGCCTTGTCCGGCCCGAAGGGGCGCCAGGCCGCGACCCGCGCGAGCGCCAGCTACGTCGCGGCGGCCCTGGCCCACTTGGTGGTGAAGGTGGCCGTCGGCCGGTCCCGACCTCCCGGGGCGAGCCGCCACACGACCATCGGTCCAGTGACGTCATCGTTCCCGTCCGGCCACTGCGCCAGCGAGCTTGCCTTCTCCCTAGGCGCGGCGCAGGAGATCCGCTGGCTGTTCGTGCCTCTCTACGCTGCGACCCTGGCCGGCGAGTGGTCGCTGGTCCGTAGCCGGGCCCACTACCCGAGCGACATCTTCGCTGGCGCCGCGATCTCCGTCGTGGTGGCGGTGGTCGCGTCGAAGGTGTGGCCCGCCCACCGGTCCGACGCCTCGGTCACTGCCGGGCACCCACACGACGAGCGCGTCCGGTGAGTCTCACCCCTGCCCCCGAGTTCTGAATTGGGATCCACGAGCACCTCTCCGCCTGCCCCTCCATGATCGGAGGGTCACGACGCGGCCGCTCCCACCGCGCGCTCCCGCTCCTGCCAGCGACCCGCTAACCGCTGTTAGTAGCCGCATTCTTTTGCCACTTTGGCACGCTTGCCCCGGAGACCCCGAACCGTGCTCGGGCTTGTGGCGAACTGGTGTGAGGGCCCAAACGCCGGCACCCTTACCCCTCCGGGCTCTGAGTTTCGTGGCT
>JBHENM010000115.1:0-1173 GCA_046262035.1 Acidimicrobiales bacterium
GCGGTCATTGGCGAAGTAGACGAAGAACAGGAACGTAGTGGGCCCGAGGGCCAGGAGGGCGGCCGCCCGCGAGGCCAGGCCGGCCACCAGCAGCCCGCCGGCGACGATCTCGACCGCGGTGATGCCCCAGCTGAACACGTCACAGTTGGGAAGGACGAGGTCGTTGGTGATGCGCCCGACCAGGGGCAGCTGATGGCGGGCGTTAGTGTTGACCTCGGCGTCGAGGATGAAGCGGGCGTCGCCCCGGTTGATGAGGTTGGCCACATACGGGCCGATCTCGATGCGGTGCAGGTCGAACAGCTTGGCCAGGCCATTGCTCAGGAAGGTCACGCCGAGCAGGATCCGGATGACGGCCATCCCTCGCCCGAGCTGAGCAGGGTCGGCGGCAATCGTGCGGTCTGGGCCGACGGTCGGCGTTGCCGTCATGGCCGGCTCCTCGTTGGTGGCCCGACCGGGCCGAGGTGGGTTCATGCTCAGCGGATGCCGAGGCGGGCGTCGTCGCCGGGCGGGCGGTCCTCGACGAGGCGGGCCAGGGCGGATGCCGGTATGGACAGGGGGTCGGTGGTACGGGTCACCAACAGGTCGATGTCCAGGCGGCCGTCGCGCACGGTGGGGCCGAAGGGGCTCCAGAACGCCCCGTCGGCGGTGATGGTCAACTCGGGAGGAAGATCGGCGACCGTGGCCCGCACCCCCATGTCAGCTGCCGCGGCCCGGCCCCGGCGCACCACCGGCCGCACCACGTGGTCCTCGTCGCTCACCCCCAAGCCGCGGTGCAGCGCGCACAGCCGGGCCTGCTCGGCATCACTCACCTCGGCGTCGGGATCGAGGGTGGTGCCGATGCGGACGCGGATGCCCATCCCCACCAGGCGGGGAATGGCCTGCAGCACCCGGGCGTGGTTGCCTGGCGCCCGCAGCTCGTCGTTGGCCGTCGCCTCGACTCGGTCGAGCGACACCTGGACGGCGACGTCGAGATCGGCCAGTGGTCTGAGCCGCTCCAGGCGGTCGCCGGTGAACAAGGTCGCGTTGGACAGGACGACGGTGGGCAGGACAGCGGCCATGGCGGCCAGCGTCTCGGCCATGTCGGGACGGAGGAAGGGCTCGCCTCCGGTGACGCCCAGGGCCTGGAAGCCGAGCGACGCGGCCTGGCGGGCCACCGTCACCATGGCCTCGGCC
>JBHENM010000116.1:0-1286 GCA_046262035.1 Acidimicrobiales bacterium
AGGTGATGCGATGACAGAGCCGATGCCGCGCTCTCGCTGACGGTCGGAGACAAGCACCGGTCCTCAGCCGATCCACGGAGGTCGCCGTGGCAGCACGGACGCCGGCGAAGAGGGTTGGGTCCTCTCCCCCGAGCAACGGTCCGAGCGGGAAACTCGGGGTCGCCAAACCAACCCGATCCCGAAAGAGAGGACCCGTGGAACGACAGTACGTGGCCATCGACCTGCACAAGCTCCGTTCGCTCATCGTGCGCGAGGACGAGGCGGGGCACGAGGTCGGCGTCGTGCGCATCGACAACGACCCGATCACCCTGGCCGCGGCGATGGCCGACGCCGGTCCCGAGCCGGAGGTTGCCATCGAAGCCACCTACGGCTGGTACTGGGCGGTGGACGTCCTCGAGGAGCTGGGCGCCCACGTCCGCCTCGTGAACCCCTCCGGCCTGGCCTGGGGCGACCGGCGAGTCAAGAACGACTACCGGGACTGCAAGGACCTGCTGGACCGCATGCGCCTACACAAGCTCCCCGAGGCGTGGATCGCCCCGCCCCCGTTGCGCGAGCTGCGCGAGTTGGTGCGCTACCGCCACAAGCTGGTGTGCCTGCGCACCGGGCTCAAGGCCCAGGTGAAGGCGGTGCTGGCCAAGCACGGCCTGCGCCCGCCGCTCAACGACCTGTGGGGGCCCGGCGGGACGGCCTACCTCAACGGGTTGGAGCTCGACGACGGCTACCACATCCGCGTCGATTCCCTGCGGGACTTGGTGGAGCACTGCAACCGGGAGGTGGCGATGCTCGAGCGGGTCATCCACGAGCGCCTGTGCGAGGACCCCGGGTATCGCGCCGTCCAGGCCATCGATGGGGTGGGCCGGGTCATGGCCGCCATCTTCGTGGCCGAGATCGGCGACGTGGGCCGGTTCCCGAACCCCCAGGCGCTGTGCTCGTGGGCAGGCCTGACGCCCCGCCATCGGGAGTCCGACACGAAGGTCCGCCGCGGACGGATCACCAAGCAGGGGTCGGTGCTCGTTCGATGGGCGGCGATCGAGGCCATCGCCGGGGGCCACGGGGGGCCCAAGCTCAAGGCCGACTACCGGCGGATCGCCACCCGGCGCGGGATCAAGATCGCCCGGGTGGCGGTGGCCCGCAAGCTCCTCACGCTCGTCTACTACGAAGTGAACGCAAACGGTCATTGCTTGACGCTTTTCCCGAGCCGGCGCCGATGTCGGCCGCATCTTCGTCGAGGGGAATCCGCAGGCGGATCTCCACCTGCCACCCCGTCACCTTCACCTCCTCGACCA
>JBHENM010000117.1:0-9672 GCA_046262035.1 Acidimicrobiales bacterium
GGACGACCGGGCGTGGGTGCTTTGACGCGTCTCGTCTCCGGATCGACTTCAAGCTGTGGGACTTGGAAACACGCCTTCGTTTAGCCATGACGTCTGGCGTCGTCACTTTCACGCCCGCTCCGGCCGTGTCATTGGGGGATCCGCATACGGGCCGGTTTGGTCCTCGCAGTCCCGCCGAGGAAAGCGCTTGGGGATCGCGGTCGTGAGCGGTCCCCCAGACCGCTCACGGTACGCTTGTGCTCACCTGCGAGGGAAGGGATCGCGCGTGGCCGGATCTCGCTTGTCTCGACCGGTGACCGTCGGGTGCGGAGTCCTCCAGCTGCTGGCGGTGTCCACGGCGTGTGGGGACGGGGGCGAGGCGACCGTGCCGTTCGGGCCGCCGACCCTGCTTTCGGCGGTTGACCTCGGCGAACGGGCCTTCGGTGTGGCAGTGGGCGAGGGCGCGGTATGGGTCACGGGGCCGACGGGCGTGTGGCGGTTCGACCCCGGATCGAACCAGGTCACGGCGACGGTCCCAGTGGACGGCGGCGCCAGCAGCGTGGCCACTGGGGAAGGCGCGGTCTGGGTGACCGGTCCCGGTGGACTCACCCGACTGGACCCTGCGCGGCCGGGGCCGACTGGGACCGTTCCACTGGGCGATCCACAAGACCTAGTCGTCGCGAACGGCTCGGTGTGGGTGGCCGACCTGGCCGACGGCGGCGTGCTCAGGCGGGTCAACGCCAGGAGCCTGCGGATCGAAGCCAGCCTCAAGGTCCCCGGCCTTCCGGGCGACACCCTCGATCTATCCGAGGAGCCGCGCCACGTGGCCGCGGGTGAGGGTGGTGTCTGGGTCGCCGACAGGCGCAACGGCACCGCATCGCGACTCGACCCCGGCAAGGGCTCCTTCAACCTGACCATGTCGCGGCTCGGGCTGGAGATGAGCGACCTGGCCCTTGGCAAGGGCTCGCTCTGGATCGTCAACCCGACGGGGCTGGCACACGCCCGGCCGGGTGACCGCTCTGCTGTGGCCGTCCCCGTGACGCCGGAGCCGGTCGCGGTGGCGGTGGGTCGTTGGGCGGTCTGGGTCGTCGGCTCCGGCGAGGAGGGCCTTTCCATCGTCGACCCTGAACAGAGGAGGGAGACGCTCGTAGGCAGCCCCGAGGAGTCGCCTATCGACGTGGCGATCGGGTTCGACTCGGTGTGGGTACTCGGGCGAGACGGACTGCTCTCGAGGTATACCGAGACCGGCCCGACGCCCTCTACGGCGCCCAAGTACATCAACTGGGGAGCCGTCCTGCCAGCGTAGTGGCGAGACGCTGACGTTCCGCCTCCGGGAACGGCTCACCCGAGTTGGCCACGAACAGCAGGGCCAGGCCGCGCCCCTTGCGCAGGATCGTGACCTGGAAAAGCCGGCGACTCTCGGCGGCGCGCCGCCCCGGCGGCGCGATCCCGTAGTCGAACCGAGAGGCGATGGACTGGTCGGCGAGCGGAGGCTCCCGCACCACCTCCGACCTCTCGCTCACCATGACCTGACCGGTATCAGCCTCCAGCGCTCCCTGAAACGCCAACCCGAAGCAGCTGAGGGTCGCGGTGTCCTCGAAGACTCGGTAGGCAGCGATGGCGACATCGATGGACCGTGCCAGCACCACCGCCGACGCCGCCTGCGTCGACCCCTTGCGGAACGCCGGCGACCGGGCGCCAGCCGTGCGATCGCGGCTCGCCCCATCCAGGAGCCTGCCCAGCTCCCCACACCGATGTTGCCGATGCGACGGTGAGCGCGCCAGCTCTCACCAGATGCTGTAGCCCACGCCGGTGCGCGTTCGGTACAGGGGTCCGGCTGGAACCGTTGACGCCCTGGATGCAGGGCGACCCCATGTCGGACAGTCATCGACGATAGGGAGTCGCGCAGTGGTCGCAGCTGAGGGCGTATCCAGTCCCGGCTCTGAGCCGGCAGCAGCGGACCCCGCCGACCTGGCCGTGGCCACGCTCGCGGCGGTCGTACTGGCCGCCGCGGTGGTGGGACGAGGTGTCACCGCCGCTCCCGTTGCGCTCGCCGTGGGCCTCGTCGGCTCCCGTCTCCCGCCCCCGTGGTCGCTACCCGTGGCGCCCGCTCAGTCAGGCAACTGGGTGATCCTCCTCGCCGTGTCGTGGTCTTGGTGATCACGGGCAGCCGCGACCCCGCCGTACGACGGATCAGGGGCACGGGCGTACCCACTCACGGCAGACCGTGGTGCCACCGGGACATGTGACCAACCGGTGGCGCCCTGTGGACTTGAACCCCCGTGGCTCGAGCAACTGGGATCTTTCAGGCCCGCCACGCCCTTACCTGCATCACGCCGGCTACAGCGGCAATGCCCAGGCCGCACGAGGTCACGAGGATCGCTCCTCGACGCCGCGTGTCACGAAGGAGCGCTGTCCCGGCGAGCATGGCGGTCCAGGCGGCCAGGTAGGCGACGTGCCAGACGAGCGCTTCGGGCGTCGATCCCAGGACGCGGAGAGCGGATCTCCCAGCGCCAAGGTCGATCGAGCCGCTGGTACGGAGGTCGTGGGCAACGGGCAAGAGGAATCGCTGCCATCCCCACTCCCACCACAGCAGAGCGGGCCACACCACGAAATTGGCCAGCCCGATCATCAAGTAGACGGGAAACACACTCGAGGTCCATCGAGTGAGAGCGATGCCCAGCACACCACCGAACGCGACGAAGACCGGACCCTGTAGCAGCGCGGCGGCTCCCGGCGGGACCACGACCGTCTGGTCACGGACCTCGCTGAGCGGCACAGCGGGTGCTCCCCAGCCCTCCGATGAGCCCAATGCGATGATGAACACCGCCTGTGCGACCACCGCGACGAGGACCGCAGGACCCAGGGCGGGGAACAGCGCCGTCGTCCGGGCGAACGGTTGAACCGGCATCGTCGTGAACAGCTCATCGGTACCCGATCGGCGACTCCGCGACGTGGCCGAGCTGGCAGCCACCATCACGGCCGTCGCGTAGAACAACAGTGACCCACCGACGGCGAGCTTGTACGACAGGAAGTCCTCATGGGGATTCCGAGCTGCCGTGATGACAAGGAGGCCCGTGAGGGGAACGCTGGCAACGACAAGGGGGTGGAAGATCAGCCGGCAAGCTTCGATGGCGGCGAGCGCACGGAGCGAGGCTCGACCACGGTCATGCGGGAGCGGGTCCTGGGTCGGGCGTGTCGGCCCCACATCGCTCGTCGGCGCCACGGGGCAACCATAGGAGGAAGCCAAGCACCACCCACGCGATGCCGAAGGCCACGATGGGCAGCTCCAGGAGTCGCTCATGGATGGCCTCGAGAACCCCACCGATCACCGTTAGCGCGGGGATAACAGCGATGCCCATCGCTGCGGGGAGATTCCTCCACCTCGAGGGAAGCGCTCCGACCGAACGGGCGGCGAGACCGAGAAGCAGCAGCCCGATGAAGGTCGACAACCCGGTTTCTGCGACGAGCAGGCCGAGGATGACATCGGACGGCTCGGGCGCCAAGAGGCCATACGACGCTGCGGCGAAGCCAGTCGCTGCGGCCAATCGGGCCAACACGCCGCCGGTCCGCGCCCGCCGGCCGCCCTCGCCACCGAGGCGATCGTGCAGCCCGATAAGAGCCAGAGGGAACAGCAACGCAGCGGCCTCGAACATCAGTGGCGGCTGATCACCCACA
The DNA here is from genome assembly GCA_046262035.1 of Acidimicrobiales bacterium. Taxonomy (GTDB): domain Bacteria; phylum Actinomycetota; class Acidimicrobiia; order Acidimicrobiales; family AC-14; genus JBHENM01. The sequence goes on from JBHENM010000117.1 coordinate 3,658, forward strand.
GCGAGGATGACGCCGCCCTTCACTATCCACATCGCGCCACCCACGACTGGAAATGGCCCCTGAGCAGGGCTTTTGTCGATTTGCGCTGGTCAGGCCTGAGGCCTCTTGCTGCCTTCTAAGCAGCGGGTCGCAGGTTCGAATCCTGCCGGGGGCGCCGTGTTGTGTCGCGAGACATCCCGGACAGTTGTCCCGAGACATCGAAGACAAGTTATGACCGGGCCGGGCCCTTCGGCCGGCCAGTGGGTTGGTAGACCTTGGTGGGGTCGAGGGTCAGGTGGCGGAGCAGCTCGCCGTCCTGGGTGATGACCCGCACGTCGAGGTCATTGACGAGCAGCAGGACCCTCATCTCGGCGTGGGCCCGGCCGATGCCGATGTGGAGCAGCTTGCTGCGGTAGCGCAGGGTCACACAGCCCGTCTTGTCGATGCGGTCCTGGCGCACCCGGTGATGTCCCTCGGCGGTGATGGGCGCCTTGTTGGGCACCGCCTTGGTGCGGGCGGCGAAGGCCTGCGCCGGCGTGCGCCGTCCGATGGCCCGATGGGGCCGGACTGTTGTAGTAGACGGCGAAGCGGTCCAGCTGGGCCTTACATAGAGGCCGGAACCCGTGGTTTTCCGCCGCCAGGTGGAACGTGGCCACCACGTCGGCGGCTTTGGTGGTTCCAAAGGCTCGGGAGGCGACCAGCAGCCAGGAGTGGTCGTCGAGGACGTTCAGGATCTCCACGTCGGAGCCGTCGGCCAGGCCCATTGGGTGGTGTCAGCCTGCCAGCACTCGTTGGGCAGCTCCGCCTGGAATCGCCGCCAGGAGCTGCGAGGGCGCTTGTGGGGCTGGGGGGTGACGAAGCCCCGCCGGAGAGCACCCGCCAGATGGTGGCCACCGAGGGCACCGCTCGCTTCCTTCGCCGGTATCGCCACTGCAGATGGTAGTGGATCGTCGATGCCCCGGCGTCGAGCCCCTCTTCGGCCAGGGACTTTCGCAGGGCCACGATCTCCTCCTCCATCTCCGCGCCGACTCGCGTCGGAGAGGACCGCGGACGCCGGGACTGCGGCCTCAGGCCCTCCTCGCCGTCAGCGCGGTAGCGGGCCAGGAGCTCATACAGCCAGCTCCGAGAGACGCCGTGGTCGGCAGCGACCTGCGCCACGCTGCGACCCTCCACGAGCACTGCATTGACGACGTAGCCAGCGAGATCCATGCGCACACCTCCATGGTGTGTCCGCTATCTCGCGACAGGTGTCCGGGATCTCCCGACAATGAGCGCTTGAGACGACCGCCGATTGAGGTCCATGTCACTCGCCGGACAGATGCGATGCGTCCTGCCGTGACAGGTTGGCGGCTGCCTCGGGGATTCAGGAAGACCCCTCTGCTCCCGAGGGTTTCTACGGAGACGGTATCCGACCGGGTAGGCCCGACGGTTACTTCTGTAGGGCAATCAGCCCTCCCGTCTCGACAAGGCTTGGGGACGGTCAAGGAGAAGGAGACCGAATGCGCAGACGACTCCTCGCCACCGTTGCGGTGGCCGGACTGATACTCGCCGGTACCGCCGGCCCAGCGGCCGCTCACCACAAGAGCGGCCACGACGGTGGCCCGCCTGCTCACAAGGTGAAGGCCCAGGCTGAAAGGCTCTGCGAGAGGAACAACGGCACCTTCATCGACCTCGGTGGACTCGCGTACGTGTGCCTCCTCCCGACCGGGGCCACCGAGAAGGAGATCGGTCAAGCCGAGCGGCTCTGTGAACGCCAGGGCGGCGACCTCTTCGTCGCCGTGGGCAACGTTGCCTACGCCTGCGTGCTGCCCGGTGGCGGCCCGATCCTGAACAACTTCGTCGACACCGGCGGCCCCGGGGGTGGCCTGTTGGCAGGTACGGACGGCCTCAGGCTCTTCCCAGTAATCCTCTCCTAGAGGGCGAGTTGCTGCCTCGACAGAAACCGCCCAAGGGGAGCGGAAGCCCCAGCCGAGAAGAGGGCCGCTCGACCCGCGGCCCTCTTCTCGCGGCGCGGCCTCGGCCGATGCTCAATGGATCGAATTTTGTCATGAGTCAAACGGCCCATTGAGGTGTGATCGTGTGTACGCTCGTTACCGGGCGGAGACACCCAGGCCATGACCGCAAGGTCGGGGCCGGAGCCCCGGCACTCGAGCTTGGGCACAGAGTTCGACGTGGTCCTGGAGGCCGCCCAGAGCGGAGCGTGCTGGGGCTGCACCCACATATACGAGTTGTTGGCCCCTGCGGTCGCCGGCTACCTGCAAGCCCAAGGTGCGGCCGAGGCGGAAGATCTGACCAGCGAGGTCTTCCTCCGAGTCTTCTCGGGATGTCGGTCGTTCTCCGGCAGCGAGGCACAGTTTCGAGCATGGGTCTTCACCATCGCCCACAGCCGTCTGGTCGACGCACGCCGGATGAAGGACAGGGCCCCTGACGTGGGCGTTCTGGAGGAAGAGTGTCGCGACGGCAAGGGCCCGACGACGGCGGCGGCCGAAGACGAGGCGCTGGATCGATTGGCGGTGGAGGAGGTCCACCAGCTCCTCGACGGCTTGACGTCGGATCAGCGCGACGTGCTCGCTTTGCGACTTGTGAGCCAACTGAGTGTGGAGGAGGTGGCGAGCGTTCTTGCCAAACCGCCGGGAGCAATCAAGGCCCTTCAGCGCCGCGCCCTCGCCACCCTGCGGCGTAGACTAACTCCGGCAGCAGCACGTCGATGAGCGTCTGGGAGCAAAACGGCCACGGGATGGTGGAGGACAACGCCTTGGACGACGCGACCGTCGAGGACGTGCTCGCTGGTCGCTACCAAGGAGACGCTGCCGATCTCGTTGCCGTGAGTCGGTTCGTTCAGCAGATGCGGTCCTTGGCCGACCGGCCTGCTCCGCCCCCAACTACCACGCTCGCCCGGACTCTGAGCGACTCAGTGCCGATGCTCGACGGCATCGCGCCGGCAGCGCCGCGACGCGAGCATCGGGACCGACTCGTCGGGCCGTCGCGGCGCCCGCACCTTGCGGAGGGTACTCGGCGTCCTGCGCCTCGTATTCGCTTCCCAGCCATAGCCGCGGCGACCGCCGCGGCATTGGTTGCGGTCGTGCTCGCCGCCGGATCGGTTCGCCTGCTTCCCGGCCGGACACAGTCTCTCCTCGCGCAAGCTGTTCGAGCCGTGACGCCGTTCGAGTTCCCTGAGCAGAGGGAGCCGCAAGCCTATTTATCCAGAGCGCCGAAGCTCCAGACGGCCCAACCCCAAGAGGTCGCGGCCGGCGGCCCATTGCAACCCCCACCAGACCCGAGCAACGGCGGGGGCCCAGCAATCGGGCGCGATGCTCCTGACAGCCTCTCACCGCGGGGTTCGGTGAAGCCGGCGCCCAGACCCACCCCCACGACCAGCACGTTGGCGTCTCGAGCAGCTCCGGCTGTCCCTGAGTCGAACGGACCGAGTTCGGGGGTTACGACGAGTTCGGCGCCGCCAGCACCGCTACCGCCCAAGCCTCCGCGCCTCAGTGCCAGCCTCAGCGGTACGAAATCAGGTCAGAAGGGCGGGGACGCCGACGGACAGGGGAGCGCGGCCCTGGATGCCAATCCTGGGAGGCACCAGTTGTGCTTGACGCTCGTCATGTCGGGGATCGATCCGGTTACGTCCGTTCATCTGCACGAGGGATCGGTCGAGTCCGGTGGTCGGGTTGTGGCCACCTTTCAGCCGACTCCCGGAATACCAGCGACATGCGTCGTCGTGCCCGACCGCTTGCTCAAGGCGATCCGAAAGGAACCGAGTCGCTACTACGTCGAGGTGCATACCAGCCAATTTCCGGAGGGCGCGTTACGCGGTCAACTGACGGAGAACTCACGGTAGGGGGTTCGGTATCCACGTACTTGCTGGTGCGCACGACGCTCGGATCGTAAGGGGGGCGTCGTTAGGATGACCGGACGTTGACGTTCGTGCGCGTCGTGCTGCTGGGCAGGGGGGATCGGGCACGTGAACCTCGCCGGGCTGGTGTGCGCCGGTCTCAGTGCGCGAGGTGAGCCGGTCGTGGCCATCGGTGCCGACTCGGTTCCTGGCCTGGCGCGGGTGCTCGGGGTGGCACCGACCGACGACTGGTTTCCCCGCCGGTGTCGCCGTGCCCGAACACGGCGGGCTGACCGACTCAGTGGATCATGGGTGCACATGGTCCGAACGCCTCGTCCGCCAGCTTGCGCCGGAGTGCGCCGAGCGCTCGGCGCTGGAGCGTCTTGACGGCGCCCGGCTGCTTGTCGAGCGAGGCGGCCACCTCCTTCACCGACAGGCCGGCGATCACCCGAAGGGCGAGCACGTTCCGCTGATCGGGAGTCAAGGCGTCGAGGACCCTCATCATCCGTTCTGTGTCCAGGCTCCGCAGTGCCTCGTCCTCGGCCGGGGCCATCGCCGGCTCGTCCTCGAGCGTGCGGCGCTCGCTGTCGAGGGTCTCGCTGGCCTGGCGTCTGTTTTGGGCGCGCCGGGCGTCGACGAGACGGCAATGGGCGATCCGGAGGACCCAGCTGCGGAAGTGCGCCGCGTCGCCGGAGAACGACTCGCATCCTGAGAAGACGCTCACGAAGGCTTCACTCGTCAGGTCCTCCGGGTCGCCCGCGCCCCGTGCTTTCAGGTAGCCGGCGACCGCGGGCGCCAACCACTCGTAGAGACGGGTTCGTGCCCATCCCGCTCCTTCCTGGGCCGCGGCAAGAACCTTCTCGAACGCCAGGCCGGGTGGCAGGCTCCCCGGGACGGGGGCTCCCCCTGTCGTTGCTCGGAGCTCCGGCCATGGGTCGTTGTCGCGTCCGCCGGCGGTCAGCGGGAGCGCCCCGACCCACACCAGCGGCATGAGACGCAGGGCAAGCGTGTGGGGGGCCGCAGCACGAGGGCTGGCACGCGAGTGACGAGCTCGTGAATCGAATCCCCGGGGCCGGTCGTCGAGGGCGTCAGCCACGATGATGAAAATGTCGGGGAGATTCACGCAGGCGTCGGTTGCACATCGGGCCGGAGGCAGCGCTACACAGGGCGAGGTCGTGGAGCGACTGCTTCGCAGGCTTCCGGCGCGGCTGGGCGTGACGCTGGGGATGGGCGGCGAACCGTGGCCCACATTCCGGAACGTCCGGGACGGAATGTCATCGTCCACGAGTGCCACTCGGGCAGCGCCTCCAGGCGATTCGCCGACTCCCACGCCACGCGGCGCGTCGTGCCCCAGTGACTCGTCGTGACGCTCAGCAACCCATGACCGCCACTCGTCGGCATGCTCTCCTCCTGCCAGCGGTGGCGGCGTGGGACGGGATGATCATGATGCCCCCGCCTTCAAGAACGCTTAAGACCGTCCAAAAGCAGGAGGTGCACAGGAAGCGTTCGTCGGACGACTCCACACCCGCACTCCGACGACGGGAGAACGCCGACTCGCTCGCACAAAGGAGTCCAGGGCCGGCGTCGCAAGAAATCTTTCAGGAGGCCGTTTCTGAACGCGCAGGCCAGACGGTTGTCATGTGGGGGGCAAGCAACGCCCTCTCCCACCTCGACCCCATCGTTGGGGAGGGCAGGTAGAAGGAGAAAGCCGAATGCGCAGACGACGGCTCGCCATCCTTGGGGTGGCCGGACTGATGCTTGGTATCGCAGGTCCGGCTACGGCCCACCACAATGCCGGCCACGACGATGGTCCGCCGGATCATGTGGCGAGGGCGCAGGCGGAGAGGCTCTGCGAGAGAAACGACGGTACGTTCATCGACCTCGACGGACTGGCCTACGTGTGTCTCCTGCCCACGGCGGCAAGGGAGAACGAGCTCCGCCAGGCGGCGCGTCTGTGCGAACAGCAGGGCGGCGTCCTCTTCGTCGCCGTGGGCAGCCTTGTCCACGCCTGCGTGCTTCCGGGTGGCGGGCCCATCCCGACGACGACCACGATCGTCCCGCCGACCACGATCGTCCCGCCGACCACGATCGTCCCGCCGACCACGACCACCACGGTCGGCCCGAGCACGAACTGCGTGGTCAGCGCCGGAGTGACACAGACGGCCACGACCGTGACCGGGACCACCGGTGATGACACCATC
>JBHENM010000118.1:0-2655 GCA_046262035.1 Acidimicrobiales bacterium
TCTTGCAGGAAGATGACCATCTGCCGGAACAACCATTCACACCCTCTGGCTTTGACGGCAAGATCGGCCTGGTTCGGGACGGCCTCGGCAAGCGCCACGCTCACGTCATCACGGTCATGATTCGGTAGGGTCCAGAGAACGTCATTGACCAGCGTTGGGTTGGCGGGCAACATGCCCGCGAGCTCGGCTCCCAGTGCCTCCTCTCGGAGGTTCATTCCTCCCCAATTCATGAAGCGGTCGATGACCGCTTGACCTGCGGGTGAGCGTTGGAGGGAGGGGTAATCAACGATGAGACGGCTCACGGCCTTGTTGCCGGCGAGCCGTTGAAGACTGAGCAATGCACCTGGGCACGCCGGCGAAGCTCCGGGTCGCGCCGCCCCTCCTGTCCTGGTGACATCGACGTTGTCGCAAAGGCGTTTGTGTTCGTGCACGCCGTGATTCTGCTGTTGCAACTGGCTCGTGTCGCTATCGGGGAGGCCGACTTTGAGGTAGACATCGCGGCCCGAAAGTGCAGGTGCGCCGGCAGGAGCGCGGTCGAGTGGCGCGGCCGGGCCACTGGACATCGTTCGCCCGCCGCCGGTCAACTCAGTGCGACCGCCACAGCAGAGCGGGGGGTGTCGTGCCGGTCGAAGGCATCGTGGACGCGTAATCGCGACGGAGCGTCTTTGGCTGCACCCGCCGGAGGCTGCGGGCAGCGAGCGGCGAGTCACGCGCCGACCGAGGCTTCGTCGAGATCGATGCCCATGACGTGAGCGACTCGGGTGAGGTCGACGTCTTGCGTGAGGATGGCGGCGTCGTGACGACGGGCGACGGAGGCAATGGAGCGGGACAACCTCGAGCGCCTGGCCGAGGCGCTCAATATGCTGCAGCCCGGTGGCGGGTCGAGGGCGTCGACGGTGGGATGCGCATCGCCGGGCGCCTCGAGGCTCGCCATTTCGGAGAGCGGGAAAAACCGTGGGAGGCAGCTGGGGCTGCGAGGATCGGGCCTTGGTGAGATGAGCATGGAGGCATGCCCGAGCCCGACATCCCGGCCGTGTACCAGCTGCGCGTGGTCCTGCGAGAGATCAGCCCCCTCATCTGGCGCCGTCTCCTCGTTCCTGGCGACACCAGCTTCGCCGGCCTCCACGACATCCTCCAGATCGGCTTCGGGTGGGACGACGAGCACCTCCACCGATTCGTGGTCCACGGCGTCGCCTACGCCGGCGGCGACCTCGCAGCCGTGCGGCTGGGTGATCTGGGGCTGCGGCAGACCGAGCGCTTCGTCTACGACTACGACCTCGGTGTCTTGTGGCGCCATGACATCCGCGTCGAGCAGCTCATAGCCGCCGAACCCGCCCAGCGCTATCCCCGTTGCATTGGCGGTCGCCGGGCCGGGCCACCGGAGGAGTGCGGTGGGCCGTGGGCCTATCTTCAGGGCCGTCAACGCCACGACATCTTCGCCGTGGCCTCCCTTCTGGCCGACATGCTCGGACACCCAGATGCGCTACTCGGTGACTACCGCGACCAGCTCGAAGAGCTGCGACCGTGGCTGGACCTGGACCGCTTCGACCGCCGGGTGGTCAACCGGGCCCTGGCCGGGCTCGCCCAGACGGAAAGGAACGCGGTATGAAGGTCAGCGTTCAGGTCGTGGTCGAAGCCGACGACGACACCCCGACGGTGGTCCACGAGGCATTCACCCTGGAGCGCGCAGGGCTCCGCGTTGACACGGTGGGCCTGCGCCTCGACGAGGCCAAGGACCTGCTGGCCGCCGTCCAGGACACGGTGGTCAACGAGCAGGTCAAGGCGTCGTTGGCCGCCCTGGTGGCCTGCCCGGGCTGTGGCACGCCCCGGCGCCACAAAGACAGCCGGGACATCGTGGTGCGAACCCTGTTCGGCACCCTGCGCCTCGCCAGTCCCCGCTGGCGGCACTGCGGTTGTTCCTCCCATGAGACCAAGACGTTCAGCCCGCTGGCCGAGACACTCCCCGAGCGGGCCACTCCCGAGCTTCAGTATCTGGAGGCCAAGTTCGCCGGGCTGGCCTCCTACGGGCTGTCGGCCAAGCTTCTGGCCGAGGTCCTCCCCCTTGGCCGCCCCCTGCACGCCACCGCCGTCCGCGATCACACCCAGGCCGTGGCGCAGCGCCTCGAAGACGAGCTCGGCGCCGAGCAGGCAGTCTTCATCGACGGCTGCCCGGCACAATGGCGCAAGCTGCCCCGCCCCGACCTACCCCTCGTCGTCGGCCTGGACGGCGGCTATGTCCACTCGGCCCACCAGCGCTCGCGGCGCGACGGCTGGTTCGAGGTGATCGCCGGCAAAACCATGGCCGCCGACGGGACGGCCAAGTCCTTCGGGTTCGTGCAGACCTACGACACCAAACCGAAGCGGCGCCTCTTCGAGGTCCTCAAGAGCCAGGGGATGCAAGCCAACCAGGCCGTCACCTTCGTCACCGACGGCGGCGATGACATCCGAAGCCTGCCCCTCTACCTCAACCCGCAGTCCGAGCATCTCCTCGACTGGTTCCACGTCACCATGCGCATCACCGTCATGGCCAACATGGCCAAAAGCCTCCGGCCCGCAGCGCCAGACCCCGACCCGCCGCCGTCACCTCCGATCGACCCAGCAGCCGAGGTCGCGAAGCAGCTCGAACGGCTCAAGTGGTTCCTCTGGCACGGCAAC
>JBHENM010000119.1:0-6040 GCA_046262035.1 Acidimicrobiales bacterium
CGTTGTTGCCGTCACGGTTGCTCACGAAGACCATCTTGCTGCCGTCAGCCGACCAGGCAGGCTCGAACTCGATGGACGTGTTGTTCGTCAGGTTCACCTGGTCAGTCCCGTCGGCGTTCATGGTGAACACCTCGTTGTCACCGTCCCTGTCCGAGATGAAGGCGATCTTCCCGTTCGTGCCGGGAAACGCTCCCTCCGCCACCTGGGCAAGGGCCAGGCCCGCGACCAGAAGTGCCACGACCGAGCTGAGTGAGATGACTCGTCTCATCGAATTCCCTTCCGTACGCCGACAGAACTCCGGACCGGTGACCTCTGACTGGCCTGGTACTCCTCCTGCAACCGCTGTGCGGTGCCATCGATGTTGCCGGGAGTGGCCAGGAACTCCTGCATGACCTTCCACATCCCCTGATCCGGTTGGCTGCCGAACTCGGGGTCGAGAGGTCCGAAAGATCGAAGCGGAGGGACTCCGCCTGTACGAGCTGTTCCGCAGCCTGTCGAATGAGCGGATCGGGATAATGGTCGACACCGACTCCCTTGTTTGGTGAGACGAACCCGCCAAGCTTCACCCAGGGCTCGGCCGCCGCGGGGCTGGCCAGGTAGCGGAGCAGCCGCCGGCCAGCGTCGGTGTCCGTCATCAAGACGGCTACGTCCCCGCCCGCCTCCCCCGGAGATGACGGCCCGCCGGTGCCGACGAAAGTGAGGTCGTACGGACCGATCGACGGAAAGGGGAAGAACCTCGCGTCGACGCCGATCCTCGAATCGGTGCCGGCCACCCCGCTGGCCACGAAGTCGCCCTCGAACACCATGGCCGCCTCGGGTGCATCGGGGTTCCCGAAGACCTTGGATATGGATTCCTTGTAGGTCAGCTTCAGGGCCGGCGGTGCCGCCCGCCAACCACTCCTCCCGAGTGAAGATTTCGGCCAGCTTCGCGAGGGCGTCCTTGACGGTGACCTCAGCGGCAGAAAGCTCGTCCGGTTCGCGCTTGTCTGTCGTGATCTTGATCGTACCGGCCACCGCGAGGGCAGTAACTCCTGGGGCTCTGATACCCATCGGGACCGGCACCTGCGGACCCGAGACGGTTCGGCACTTTTCCGATCATGCGCTCATCAGCTGGCCGAACCTCGCCGTGCCTCGCATGGTGGGCATCGGGACCCCTGCCGGCGCGCTCCGTTTCGCTGAGCCCGACGCATAGAGGGCATTAGAACTCGACCTGAACAGGGACGCCGTCCGGCAGGTGCTCAGATTCTGCCTCAGGTCTCAAACCGTCAGAGGATGAAGCTGGTACTCCCACAAGCCCATTTGGGTGCGGCTCCGCAGGAGTGACTACGCGGCGAGTGGGATGACCCCGTCCGCGTAGCGGATTCGTGGACGCGACGTCGTTCTTGGTCGAGGTGCCATCGCCAGTACGTCTCGAAGTCGCCGTTGCACCGCACCGCTCGTAGCTTCAGGACCGCTTCGGCGCCCTGACGCTCCAGCGAGCCCCGGTGATGTCCATGCGGTCGGCCACCAAGTACCGACAGGTCCCTTCGATCACGCCGGTGGCGACGGGCCAGCCGGCAACCAGGGCCGCCGGGTAGTCCAGGTAGCCGGCTTTGTTGACCAGGTACCTGGCGCACTCGTCGGCCTTCTTGCGCTTCGGCTTGCTCAGCCCAGCGGTGGTGGCCCGGCGGCGGATGCCGGCGGCGACATCGCGGGCCTTGCCCTCGAGCACGGCCACGGCCCGGTCCCGTACCCAATGCTCGGCGGCGGCGTCGCCCTCGGCGAAGAAGCACCACACCGCTCCCCACAGGTACTGTGAGTAGCAACGGAACAGAAAACCGGGTTTGACGTCCGTGCGGAGGGTCCACCTCCGAGGCGGACTCCAGGAGTACGGTCGGAAACGCTTCCCCGGTCAGATCTGTTGGCAGAGGGGAAGCCATGCCGGTCGAATTCCTGTCCCAGGAGCGACGGGAGCGCCTCGGTCGCTTCAGTGATGAGCCGACCGGCGAGCAGCTCGCTCGCTATTTCCATCTCGACGAGGCGGACCGAGCCCTCGTTGACCGTCGTGCGAGGGAGCGGGCACGCCTGGGGTTCGCGCTGCAACTGGGCACGGTGCGGTTCCTCGGGACGTTCCTGTCCGATCCCACCGACGTGCCGAGAGTGGTGATCGACTACGTGGCCCGCCAGCTCGGCATCGCCGACCTCTCGGTCCTCAAGGGCTACGGGGACGGAGAGACACGCTGGGACCATGCGGCGGAGATCCGCCGGGCGTACGGCTACCGGGACTTCGGCGACGAGCCCGCCCACGGCCAGTTCGCTCAGTGGCTGGAGGCGCGGGCGTGGACCATGGGAGAGGGAGAGCGGAACAAACCGGGGGGGTTACGCGGCGAGATCCTGGCGCTCGCTCGTGTGCGAGAACCCGGGGTACCAACGGTGGAAGACGTCGGCGAGCTCGTCGTTGAGCACCCGGGTGCGGACCTGCAGCAGCAGGTGGGCGCGGCCCTTGAGGAACATCGGAACGAAAAGTCACGCTAAGGACGCCTCGGCGCAGCGACGCTGATCGGTCCTACCGTGTTGGGCCGTGCCCGTTGAGTTCCTCACCGACGTGGAGGCGGCCTCCTACGGTCGGTACAATGGACCGCCGCCGAGAACGGAGCTGGAGAGGGCCTTCTTCCTCGACGACGCCGACAAAGCGCTGATCGCCCGACGACGCGGGGACCACAACCGGCTCGGGTTCGCCTTGCAGCTGACCACGGTGCGCTCCTTGGGCTTGTTCCTGGCCGATCCGCTGGACGTCCCGAACGCGGTGCTGGAGTACCTGGCCGAGCAGCTGGCCGTCACGGACCCGTCGTGCGTCAAGCGCTACACCGAACGCCGATCGACCCGCTTCGAGCACGCCGAGGAGATCCGGGGGGTCCTCGGGCTGCGGGAGTTCGCCGACGCCGAGCAGGAGCTCACGGCGTGGGTAGATGCCCGATCGTGGACGACGGGCGACGGCCCCAAGGCCATCTTCACCGACGCAATCGCGTGGCTGCTCGACCGCAGGGTGCTGCTGCCCGGGGTCACGACCCTGGCCCGGCTGGTGGCCCAGGTCCGCGACGACGCGACGCAACGCCTCTGGGACGCGCTTTACGAGCTGCTCACGGCCAAGCAGCGGGCGATGCTCGAACGCCTGCTGGACGTTCCCGAAGGGGCTCGCTTCTCGGATCTGGAGCGCTGGCGCAAGGGGCCGGCGCAGCCGTCGGGCAGGAACCTGGCGAAGGCTCTCACCCGGGTCGCCGAGATCACGGCGGTCGGGCTGGGCAAGCTGGATCTGGACGTCGTCGTTCCCCGCCGGCGGCTGGTCGACCTGGCCCGCTACGGGATGGTGGCCAAGGCGCCCCAGCTCCGCCGACACGCGCCCTCTCGACGGCTGGCCACGCTGCTGGCCACCGTGGTGTACCTGGAGGCCCGGTCCATCGACGACTGTCTGGAGCTGTTCGACCTCCTGATGGTCACCGAGCTGGTCGGCAAGGCAGACCGGGAGGCAAAGAAGGAGAAGGTCCGCCAGCACCCGAGGCTCGCCCGGGCCTCCGCCAAGCTCGCCGCTGCGGTCGAAGTCCTGCTCGAAGCCACGACCCGGGGCGAGGCGATGGCCCTCGACGACCTCTGGGAGCTGATCGAGGCGGTCGTGCCCCGCACCGAGCTGGCGGCGGCCATCGCCGCGATCACCGAGATGGTCCCGCCGGACGACCCCGATAACGACGGGGAGATGCGGGCGGGACTGGCGAGCCGCATCCTGATGGTCAGCGGGTTCCTCAAGACCCTGACCGAGGTGATCGAGTTCGGGGCCAGCGCCGAGGCGGCCCCGGTGCTGGCGGCCATGAGGCGCATGCCGGCGCTGCTCCGGAGCCGGCGCAAGCCCACCATCGCCGACATCGACGACGCGTTGGTGCAGGGGTCGTGGAAGCGCCTCGTGTTCGGCAGCCCACCGCCGGCCGACGGCGCCATCGACAGGAACGCCTACGTGTTCTGCGTGCTGACGCAGTTCCACCGCCACCTTCGCCGGCGTGACATCTACGCCGAGGCGTCGGCCTGCTGGCGCGATCCCCGGGCCCAACTGCTCGACGGCGAGGCGTGGGCCAACGCCAAGGGCGCCGTGCTCACCGCGCTGTCGCTCCCAGAGAACCCCGACGACCTGCTCACCGAGCACGCCCGTGTCCTCGACGCGGCCTACCGGGACGTGGGCAGCCGGCTGGACAACGATGCACTCAGCGTCGACGACGACGGCCGGCTCCACGTGGAGCGCCTCCAAGCCATCCCCGAGCCGCCCAGCCTGGTAGAGCTGCGCCGCCAGGTCAACGCCATGCTGCCCCGGGTCGACCTGCCCGAGGTGATCCTGGAGGTGATGGCGTGGGAGCCGAGGTTCGTGGCCGCCTTCACTGCCGCCTCGGGCGGCCAGACCCGCCTCGGCGACCTCCACGTGAGCATCGCCGCCTGCCTGACCGCCCATGCCCTCAACATCGGCTACAGCCCGATCGTCAAGAAGGGCGTCGAGGCCCTGGAGCGGGACCGGATCAGCCACGTCAGCCAGACCTACCTGGGCACCGAGACCTACTCGCCGGCCAACCGATGGCTGATCGAGGCCCAGGCCGACATCGCCTTCGCCCAGGCGCTGGGAGGTGGGCTGGTGGCCGCCATCGACGGCATGCGCTTCGTGGTCCCCGTGCCCAGCATCTACGCCCGCCCCAACCGCAAGTACTTCGGCCCCAAGCGGGGCGTCACCTGGCTCAACATGCTCAACGACCAGGGCGCTGGCCTGGGGGCCAAGGTCGTGTCGGGGACGCCACGCGACTCCCTCCACATGATCGACGTCATCTTCAGCCAGGACGGCGGCCAGCGCCCCGACGTCATCGTGGCGGATACCGGGTCGTACCCGGACCTGGTGTTCGGCTTGGCGCAGCTGCTGGACATCGAGTACCGCCCGGCACTGGCCGACCTGCCCGACCAGCGGGGGTGGCGCACCGATGCCCACGCCGACTACGGGCCGCTCGACACCCTCGCCCGGGGCCGGATCGACCTGGACCGGGTGCGGCGGCACTGGCCCGACATCCTCCGGGTGGTGGGCTCCATCTTCACCGGGGCGGTGCGGGCCTACGACGTCGTGCGGATGCTCCAGCGCGACGGCCACCCGACTCCGCTCGGGGAGGCGATCGCCTCCTACGGTCGTGTCTTCAAGAGCCTGCACATCCTGGCCTACGTCGACGACGAGACCTACCGGCGCGACATCAAGGGCATCCGCAACCTCCAGGAGGGCCGCCACTCCCTCGCCGCCGCGATCTTCCACGGCAAGAAGGGCGAGCTGTACCAGCGCTACCACAAGGGCATGGAGGACCAGCTCGGCGCCCTCGGCCTGGTCCTGAACTGCGTCGTGCTGTGGAACACCTTCTACATCGACGCCGCCCTGGGCCAGCTACGAGCGCAGGGCCAGTCGGTCCTCGACGAGGACGTCGCCCGGCTGTCGCCGTTCGTGCGCCACCACATCAACGTCCACGGCAAGTACTCGTTCCTGCTTCCCGAGCTGCCGGGCGGGCTGCGGCCGTTGGGAGACTCCGAGTCCGACGATGGTGAGGAGCAGTTCGCGTGAAGCCAGCGAGCCTGGTGGCAACTCAGAATGGACGGCACCGCAACGATGGGGAGCGCCCTGGCCCTGGCGACATCTGCCCGCACACCGGGCGGGCGCGGCTGGGCTACGACCGTGCCCGCATCATGCTCCAGGCATCAGCGGGATGGAACCTCCACCAGCTCCGCCACTCAGCGGCGACCCATCTTGGCGACAAGGGCGTCCCGCTGCAGCTGATCATGGCCAAGACCCGTGTATTAACCACAAGTCGCCCCGCACGGCGATGCGCTACGTCAACCCCGGGCCAGCCGCCGTTGCCGAGGTCACCGAGCTGCTCAACCCGCCCAAACGGACCCACTGACGGACTCAGCCCCTCACAGAGAAGGCGTCCTTCACCACCGCGATCCGGGCCGCCTGGTCCTTAGCGTGACTTTTCGTTCCGATGTTCCTCAAGGGCCG
>JBHENM010000120.1:0-1396 GCA_046262035.1 Acidimicrobiales bacterium
GATGGAGCGTGATGTCCTCAAGCGATCCGTGGTCCTGTGGGTAAAGGAGGCGACGCGATGAGCGTGGCGTCGTTCGTCGCCGCCCAGAGGACCGAACACGACGTGCCCCACGTGATCTCCTGTCGAGCCCTCGAGGTCTCCAGTCGTGGTTCTACAAGTGGCGGGACCGGCCCCCGACGCCTCGCCACGAGCGCCAGGCCGACCTCGACGCCGCCGTCAGGCGCTCCTTCGGGGACTCCGCCGGCGACTACGGCTCGCCCCGGGTGCTCGCAGACCTGCGGGAGTGGGGCTGGAAGGTGTCGAAGAAGAGCGTCGAGGCGTCCATGGCCCGCCAGGGCCTGGTGGCCCGGCCGAAGCGCCGGCGCCGCTCGCTCACCCGCCCCGACAAGGCCGCCCCGCCCGCCCCTGACCTGGTGGGGCGAGAGTTCTCCGCGCCGGCCATCAACGAGAAGTGGTGCGGAGACCTGACCGAGATCCCGACCGAGGAGGGCAAGCTGTACCTGGCCGCCGTCGAGGACCTGGCCAGTCGCCGGCTGGCCGGCTTCGCCATCGACGAGCACCACGACACCCGCCTCGCCGCCGGCGCCCTCAAGATGGCCGCCGCAGTGCGCGGGGGCGACGTCAGGGGCGTGATCTTCCACTCCGACAGGGGATCGGAGGGTGAACTCAGCCGGTCGTCGCAACACCTCGAAGTGGAGGTGTCAGCGGATGGCGACGATGCGGGAGCGCCAGCGGGAGTTTCAGCTCTATCGGGGGCAGGTCCCGTCGCCGGGGCGGCCTACGGTGGCGTGGCGCGCAGATCGGGTCAGGTTCTGGGCGGCGATCGCCAACGGGGTGACGACCGAGGACGCGGCGATGGAGGCCGGCGTGTCATCCCCCGTTGCGTTCCGGTGGTTCCGCCACGCTGGCGGCGTGAACCCCTGTCTGTCCCCGACGGTGTCGGGCCGCTACCTGTCGTTCTCCGAGCGCGAGGACCTCGCCATGCTCCGGGCTCAAGGACTGGGCGTGCGCACCATCGCTCGCCGGCTGGGGCGGGATCCGTCGACGATCTCCCGGGAGCTTCGCCGCAACGCGTCGACGCGGACGTGGCGCCTCGAGTACAAGGCGTCAATCGCGCAGTGGCACGCGGAGCGCCGGGCCCGGAGGCCGAAGGTGGCAAAGCTGGTCACCAACGCGCAGCTCCGCGACTACGTCCAGGACTGGCTGTCAGGTGGTGTTCGATTATCCGATGGGCGCTTTATCGGGCCGGAGGGCCCGGCGTGGAAGGGCCGCAACAAGCCGCACCGAGGGGATCGTCGGTGGGTGCAGGGATGGAGCCCGGAGCAGATCGCGAATCGTCTCCGGGTCGACTTCCCCGATGATGGGTCCATGCGGATCAGTCACGAGGCGATCCTGG
>JBHENM010000121.1:0-1808 GCA_046262035.1 Acidimicrobiales bacterium
GAGGAGGGGCGTTCCAGCTCGAATGGAGCTGTTGGAGCACGAGATGGCACGAACACCGATACAAATGCGCCCGCCAGAATCATGCTCAGCGCCTGGAACGCTACGAGCGCCGGTCGCTTCATCAATTTCCTCCCCAGCACGTGGTGCGAGACCGATGCGCTCGCCGCCCACTCTTGGGATTGTGTTCTGGCACATCCTTCACCTGCGCACAAGAGCCAATTGGCGCGAGATGGCGTCCACACGGGCGCGTCGCGAGCCCTAGCCGACCTCCGCCGGGACCTTGCCGTGAGGGACTTGGCGGTCCTCAGGCCGCCTCGGCGACGGGTCTTTTGGGGGTCTCTACGCGGCCAACCGGGGAGACCGGCCTCTAAGACGGCGATCATCCGGGTCGGGTCCGAGTTCGAGACCGGCCTGCGATTCTCGTCGCAGGCGGAGTCTGCCACTCGACGCCACAGTGGAGAAGGAGCCGCAGCCTGTAGTTGTCGCGATTGCGGAACGCATGGGCCACCCGGAGCACCTTCTTGATGAGGTGATTGACGGCCTCGGTAGGGCCGTTCGAGGCGCCAGTGCGGTGATGGGCGAGGACCTCAGTGCGCCACCGGGACATGGTCTTGGCCAAGCGGTGCAGCTCGGATACGGAGGACGACTTCGCCTCCCGGATGAAGGCGTCGAAGCGCCGGGCCGCATCGACCATGGTGTCGGCTGAGTACATGTGGCGAAGGGCCTCCTTGGCCAGCCAGGCGTCGAGCACCTCGTCGTCGGGGTCACCGGCCACCAGGCCCGCCTCCAGGCGTTCCCATCCCCGCTCGCTGAGGCGCTCGCCGCCGGTGAGCATCACCCGCCGCACCCGGTAGAGCGGGTCGGCCTTTCGGCCCCGGTGGCCGAGGACGCGCTGCTGGACCCGCCGGCGGGTGTTGTCGAGGGCCCGGTTGGCCAGGGCCACGATGTGGAACGGGTCGGCGACCAGCGTGGCCCCCCCGAGCTGGGCCAGTGCCGCCTTGCGGTAGCCCTCGTGGGGGTCACAGCACGCCACCGCCACCGCGTCGAGCCACTCCTGGGGCCGTCCGGCCAGCCATCGGGAGACGTCGGCGGCCCGGTTGCCCTCCACCACGTCCACCAGGCGGCGGCGGTCGAGGTCCACCAGCCCGGTGACGTAGGTGGTGTGGTGGGCGGCGTTGGCGGCCAGGAACGACGTCTCGTCCATCCCCAGCGCCCGCACCTCGCCGATGCGGCCGGGGTCGTCGATGAGCGGCGTCCCGACCGAGACCACCGCGGCCATGGCCGTCGACCAGGCCACGCCGTACTCCCGGGCCAACGACGACACCGAGGCGGCGTCCCGGCCGACCCGGGTGCAGATGTCGGCCCTGGCCCGCTCCGTCAGCGCCGCCCGGGGGCCGATGGCCTGCGTCGTCTCGGTCCAGGTCTTGACGTCGCAGTCGGCGTCGGGGCAGCGCCAGCGCCGCTTGCGCCACGCCAGGCGCACCGGCCGGCCACCGCACGCCATGTCCCGCACCTCGGTCGTGGGCCGGCCCTTCGAACGCGCTCTCGTCCCGCAGCCGGGGCAACCGACGAAGTCGGCCGTCGTCTCCACCAGCTCCCACAGCTCACCGCCCTCCTCGATGGCTGCCCGCAGGAGGAAGCCTTCGAGCCCCAGCACCGCCACCGCTCCGCTACCTTCGATCTCCACCAGCGGTCTCCGTTCTCGCAGTTGTCGCAAACCGCAAGAACGACGAGGCCCCTGGCCTCGTTCCGCTTCCTATCTCAAGAGGGACGGACCGACGCCGGTCCCCACTTCATTGGGTAGAGCC
>JBHENM010000122.1:0-43167 GCA_046262035.1 Acidimicrobiales bacterium
GGCCGAGGCCCCGGCCGCCCCCGAGCCCGAGCCCGAGCCGGCCCCCGTGGCCGAGGCCCCGGCCGCCCCCGAGCCCGAGCCCGAGCCGGCCCCCGTGGCCGAGGCCCCGGCCGCCCCCGAGCCCGAGCCGGCCCCCGTGGCCGAGACCCCGGCCGCCCCCGAGCCGGCCCCCGCTGGTACCTACGAAACCCCGAACACCCCCGAATCTGAAGCGTAAGGAGCGAACATGGCTACCAAGGAAGAGATCCTCGACAGCATCGCCGGCATGACCGTGCTCGACCTGTCCGAACTGCTCAAGGCCTTCGAGGAGAAGTTCGGCGTCACCGCCGCCGCTCCCATGGCGGCCATGCCCGCCGGTGGCGGCGCAGGCGGGGGCGAGGCTGCACCCCAGGAGGAGGAGCAGGACGAGTTCGACGTCGTCCTCACCGCCGTGGGCGACAAGAAGATCCAGGTCATCAAGGAGGTGCGGGCGTTGACCAACCTGGGCCTCAAGGAGGCCAAGGACCTCGTCGACAGCGCCCCCAAGGCCGTCCTCGAGAAGGTGTCCAAGGAGGACGGGGAGAAGGCAAGGGCCCAGCTGGAAGGGGCCGGCGCCACCGCCGAGCTCAAGTAGGCGGGCCGAGCCGAGGATGAAACCCGGACGGGTGACGGTTCGTGGGGCGGCCGCGGTCCCTGGACGCCCGGATCGGGTGGAGATGTCCCTCAGCCTTACCGTCCTCGAGCAGTCGCCGGCCGCCGCCTTGGAGGAAGTCGCCCGGCGCGCCGAGCGGCTGACCAGCGTCCTCGACGCCCTGCACATCGGCACGGACCAGTGGTCGACCTCTGGGGCCACCGTCTCTCAGGAGCTCCAGTGGGACGGCCAGCGCCAGGTCCATCGCGGTTACCGGAGCGCCTACCGGGTCACGGTGCGGCTGAGCGACGGGAACCTGGTCGGCCGGCTCATGCACGATGCGGTGGAGCAGGCCGAAGCCGAGGTGGCGGGGCCCTGGTGGCGAATCGGACCCGGCAACCCCGCCCGGCTCGACGCCTGCCGTGAGGCGGCCGCCAACGCCCGCCGCAAGGCGGAGGCGTACGTGGAGGGCCTCGGTGTCCGGCTCGGGGCTGTCCTCGGCGCCAGCGAGCCGACGGTGTCCGCCGGTGACGGT
Organism: Acidimicrobiales bacterium; assembly: GCA_046262035.1. Classification (GTDB taxonomy): domain Bacteria; phylum Actinomycetota; class Acidimicrobiia; order Acidimicrobiales; family AC-14; genus JBHENM01. The sequence continues at coordinate 1,146 of JBHENM010000122.1, forward strand.
GCCGTCTTCCGGATGGCGGCGGCCGGCGGCGCGGCCACAGAGAACCTGGACATCCAGCCCGGCGAGCAAGAGGTCGCCGCCACCATCGACGTCACCTTCCGCCTCGAAGCGCCCTGAACAGGGCCCCCAGCGGCAACCATTGACCGCTGGACCGGTTTGTCCTATGCTTCGCCTCAGGTCCAGTCCGGCTTGACCATTCGCGTCGCCGGGGCTAACCTTCTCTCTGTCGTGCCCCCTCGCGTTCCGCTCTTCCGCAGCACCCTGTGGACCGAACGCGCCCCTATGTCAGGTTTTCCCTCGGCTAGTCCTGTCGAGGTCTCTTCGCGGTGGGCCCCTCCGGCCCGTGCCGCCGCTTTTGTGAAGGAGTGAGGGTCCCTTGGCCACTCGTCCCGCTATTCGGGAACGTGTTTCCTTCGCCAACCTCGATGAGGTGCTCCCGCTTCCCGATCTGATCGCGGTCCAGCGGGACTCCTTCCGGTGGTTCCTCGACCAGGGCCTGGCCGAGACCTTCCGGGACATCAGTCCCATCGAGGACTTCACGGGCCAGCTCCGTCTGGAGCTGGAATTCGACGCGGCCGATCCCGACCTCCGCCCGCCGCCCAAGTTCACGGTGGAGGAGTGCAAGGAGAAGGACATGACCTACTCCGCACCGATCTTCGTGCGGGCCCGGTTCATGAACGCCACCACGGGTGAGATCAAGGAACAGACGGTCTTCATGGGGGACTTCCCGGTGATGACCGACAAGGGCACCTTCATCATCAACGGCACGGAGCGGGTCGTCGTCTCCCAGCTCGTACGGTCGCCCGGAGTCATCTTCCAGCCCGGCCGCGACGCCAAGACGATCGTCACCGGCACCATCCACCCCTACCGGGGCGAGTGGATCGAGTTCGACATCGAGCAGAAGCCGGGCAAGGACGTCAGCGCCGGCACCCGGGTGGCCCGCAAGCGCCGCCTGAGCCTATTCGTGCTGCTGCGGGCCCTCGGCTACGACGAGGAGGGCCACCCCGGCTTCCTCGACCGGTTCGTCCGCCACTTCGACTTCCTCGAGGGCCAGTGGGAGAAGGAGCGGGAGCTCGTCCCCACGCGCGACGACGCCCTGGTCGAGATCTACAAGCGGGCCCGCCCCGGCGAGCCCCCCTCGGTGGACGCCGGCCGCGCCTACTTCGAGAACGCCTTCTTCAACCCCAAGCGCTACGACCTGACGCGGGTGGGCCGGTACAAGCTCAACCGCAAGCTGGGACCCGAGATCGACAAGATCCGCCAGCTGTTCCAGGCCGATCTCGAGGCGCCCGGGGACAAGCAGTACGTCCTGAGCCCGTCGGAGATCCTGGCCGCCACTACGTACCTCCTCCACCTGGCCAACGGCGAGCCCGGCTACCGGCTGGACGACCAGGACCACTTCGCCAACCGCAGGGTCCGGTCGGTCGGCGAGCTGATCCAGAACCAGGTCCGCATCGGCCTGTCCCGGATGGAGCGGGTGGTCCGCGAGCGCATGACCACCCAGGACGTCGAGGCCATAACCCCGCAGACCCTGATCAACATCCGGCCCGTCGTAGCCGCCATCAAGGAGTTCTTCGGTACCAGCCAGCTGTCCCAGTTCATGGGGCAGACGAACCCCCTGGACGGCCTGACCCACAAGCGCCGCCTGTCGGCCCTCGGCCCCGGCGGTCTCTCCCGGGAGCGGGCCGGCTTCGAGGTGCGGGACGTCCACACCAGCCACTACGGGCGGATGTGCCCGATCGAGACCCCGGAGGGGCCGAACATCGGCCTGATCGGCTCCCTGGCCAGCTACGCCCGGGTCAACGACTTCGGGTTCATCGAGACTCCCTACCGCAAGGTCATCGACGGCCAGGTCACCGCCGAGATCGTGTACTTCGCCGCCGACGAGGAGGAGGAGTACGTCATCGCCCAGGCCAACGCGCCTCTGGACGACAACGGCCACTTCATCGGTGAGCGGGTGCTGGTCCGGCGAGGGCCCCAGGGCGCAGGGGTGCGGGTCGGAGCTGCGGGAACGTCCTACGGCACCACCAGCGAGATCGACTACGTCCCCGCGGCCGAGGTCGACCTGATGGACGTCTCCCCGAAGCAGATCGTCTCCGTGGCCACGGCCATGATCCCGTTCCTCGAGCACGACGACGCCAACCGGGCCCTCATGGGGGCCAACATGCAGCGTCAGGCCGTCTCCCTCGTCCGGGCGGAGGCTCCCTACATCGGCACCGGCATCGAGCCCCGAGCGGCCCGCGACGCGGGCGACGTGCTCCTGTCGGAGGGGCACGGCATCGTGACCGAGGTCACCGGCGACCACATCATCGTCGACTACGACGAGGGCCAGACGGGCACGTCCACCTCGGTGGCGGAACGCATCACCACCGAGCCCCTGACCCGCAAGTTCTACCGGCTGGCCAAGTTCCGCCGCTCCAACCAGGGCACGTGCATCAACCAGAAGCCCCTCGTCGACGAGGGGCAGCGGATCACGCCCGGCGAGGTCCTCGCCGACGGTCCCTCCACCCAGGAGGGCGACCTCGCCCTCGGCAAGAACCTGCTGGTCGCGTTCATGCCGTGGGAGGGCTACAACTTCGAGGACGCCATCATCCTCTCGGAGCGCCTGGTGCGGGACGACGTGCTCACGTCGATCCACATCGAGGCCCACGAAGTCGACGCCCGGGACACCAAGCTCGGCGCCGAGGAGATCACCCGGGACATCCCCAACCTCTCGGAGGAGATCCTCAAGGACCTCGACGAGCGGGGGATCATCCGCATCGGGGCCGAAGTGGGCCCCGGCGACGTGCTGGTGGGCAAGGTCACCCCCAAGGGCGAGACCGAGCTCACCCCCGAGGAGCGCCTCCTGCGGGCCATCTTCGGTGAGAAGGCCCGTGAGGTCCGCGACACCAGCCTCAAGGTTCCCCACGGGGAGACGGGGAAGGTGATCGACGTCAAGGTGTTCTCCCGCGAGGAGCAGCACGAGCTGGCTCCCGGCGTCAACCAGTTGGTGCGGGTGTACGTCGCCCAGAAGCGCAAGATCTCCGAGGGCGACAAGCTGGCCGGACGTCACGGCAACAAGGGCGTCATCTCCAAGATCCTTCCGGTCGAGGACATGCCCCATCTGGCCGACGGAACCCCCGTCGACATCATCCTCAACCCCCTCGGCGTGCCCAGCCGGATGAACGTCGGGCAGGTGCTCGAGGCTCACCTGGGCTACGCAGCCCGCTGGGGCTGGGAGGGTGCGGTAGGCGCCAAGACGCCCCAGTCGGCTGTTGCCACCAAGACCCGGCCCATCACCGACCCGTCGGTCTGGGTCGCCTCGCCCGTCTTCGACGGCGCCCACTGGGACGAAGAGGACAAGTCCGGTCGGAACCCGACCATCCGTCACCTGCTCGAGACCATCTCCCCCGAAGGTCCCGACGGCGAGCGGCTGATCCAGCCCGACGGCAAGACCACCCTCTACAACGGCCGCACGGGCGAGACCTACGACCAGCCCATCACCGTCGGCTACGTCTACATCATGAAGCTGCTCCACCTGGTGGACGACAAGATCCACGCCCGCTCCACCGGCCCCTACTCGATGATCACGCAGCAGCCCCTGGGCGGTAAGGCCCAGTTCGGTGGCCAGCGGTTCGGAGAGATGGAGGTGTGGGCCCTCGAGGCCTACGGGTCGGCGTACGCCCTCCAGGAGCTGCTGACTATCAAGTCCGACGACGTCCTCGGCCGGGTCAAGGTCTACGAGGCCATCGTCAAGGGCGAGAACATTCCCGAGCCCGGCATTCCCGAGTCGTTCAAGGTGCTCATCAAGGAGATGCAGTCCCTGTGTCTCAACGTGGAGGTGCTGTCCACCACGGGTGAAGAGATCGAGATGCGGGAGCTGGACGAAGACGTGTTCCGTACGGCAGAGGAGCTGGGCATCGACCTGAGCCGGCCGGAACGTGGATCCGATGAAGAGGACGAGCGCCGGCGTGCCGAGCGCGGCGTCTTTTGATTGCCCGCTTGGTCTGCCGTCCCCCTGTTAGTGAGAAGAGGTAAGGGTGTTAGACGTCAATAACTTCGATCAGCTTCGGATTGCGCTGGCCACGGCGGACTCGATTCGTACGTGGTCGAACGGTGAGGTCAAGAAGCCCGAGACGATCAACTACCGCACGCTGAAGCCGGAGAAGGACGGCCTCTTCTGCGAGAAGATCTTCGGCCCCACCAAGGACTGGGAGTGCTACTGCGGCAAGTACAAGCGCGTCCGGTTCAAGGGGATCATCTGTGAGCGCTGTGGGGTGGAGGTCACCCGTTCGAAGGTCCGGCGCGAGCGCATGGGCCACATCGAGCTGGCCGCTCCCGTGGTGCACATCTGGTACCTCCGTGGCACCCGCTCGTGGCTGGCCTACCTGCTCATGGGCACGGAGCCCAAGGAGGAGCTGAAGGCCAAGCAGCTCGAGAAGGTCATCTACTTCGCCGCCAACCTGGTGACATGGGTGGACGAGGAGCGCCGCCACACAGACCTGCCTGAGCTGGAGAGCGAGGCGACGGAGGAGCTGGCCGAGATCGAGCGGTCGCGCGACATCGACATCGACCGCCGGTTCAAGCAGCTCGAGACGGAAGTGGCCGAGCTGGAGGGGTCCGGCGCCAAGGACTCGGAGATCAAGGGCCGCCAGCGCATTGCCGAGAAGGAAGTCGCTCAGATCCGCGAGCGGGCCCAGGCCGAGCTCGACCTGGCCCGTCGCTCGTTCGACGAGTTCCGCGACCTGTTCGCCCGCAAGATCATCGAGGACGAGCTGGTGTGGCGCCAGCTCCGCGACCGCTACGCCGACTACTTCCGCGGTGGCATGGGCGCCGACGCCATCGCCCAGCTCATCGCCGAGATCGACTTCGACTCCGAGGAGATCAAGCTCCGGGAGGCGATCGACGCCAACGACGGCCGTCGCCCGCTGTCGGCCCAGCGCAAGCAGAAGGCCATCAAGCGGCTGAAGATCGTCACCGCCTTCAACCGGCGCGACGAGGCCAACGGACGGCGGGTCAACGACCCCTCGGCCATGATCCTGGACGCGGTCCCGGTCATCCCCCCCGACCTGCGCCCCATGGTGCAGCTGGACGGCGGTCGCTTCGCCACCTCCGACCTGAACGACCTCTACCGGCGGGTCATCAACCGCAACAACCGGCTGAAGCGCCTTCTCGACCTCGGCGCCCCCGAGATCATCGTCAACAACGAGAAGCGCATGCTCCAGGAGGCCGTCGACGCCCTGTTCGACAACGGCCGCCGCGGCCGCCCGGTCACGGGCCCCGGCAACCGCCCCCTGAAGTCCCTGTCCGACATGCTCAAGGGTAAGCAGGGCCGGTTCCGCCAGAACCTCCTGGGCAAGCGCGTCGACTACTCCGGCCGTTCCGTCATCGTGGCCGGGCCCACGCTGAAGCTCCACCAGTGCGGGCTGCCCAAGCTGATGGCTCTCGAGCTGTTCAAGCCCTTCGTGATGAAGCGGCTGGTGGACACCGAGATGGCCCAGAACATCAAGTCGGCCAAGCGGATGGTCGAGCGCCGGCGCCCCCAGGTGTGGGACGTGCTGGAGGAGGTCATCAAGGAGCACCCGGTGTTCCTCAACCGGGCCCCCACCTTGCACCGCCTCGGCATCCAGGCTTTCGAGCCGATCCTGGTGGAGGGCAAGGCCATCCAGATCCACCCTCTGGTGTGCTCCGCCTTCAACGCCGACTTCGACGGCGACCAGATGGCCGTCCACCTGCCCCTGTCGGCCGAGGCCCAGGCCGAGGCCCGCATCCTCATGCTCTCGGCCAACAACGTCCTGTCGCCTGCTCACGGCCGTCCGCTCACGGTCCCCAGCCAGGACATGGTCATCGGCATCTACTACCTCACCGAACAGGTCGAGGGCGCCCCGGGCGAGGGCCGGAAGTTCCGTCACGACTGGGAGGTCGAGCAGGCCTACGACGCCGGCGACTTGTCCCTCCACGCCCGGATCGAGGTTCAGACGGGCGAGGAGGACGAGGAGGGGAAGCCCCAGTACCGCGCCACCACGGCCGGACGGCTCTTCCTGGAAGCGGCTCTGCCCGACGACTTCTGTGCCAACTACGGGTACATCACGGCCTCGGCCAAGAAGCGGAACATCACCGACATCGTCGAGAAGCTGGTCGACGAATACCCCAAGGCGGCGGTGGCCAAGAGCCTCGACGCCATAAAGGACCTCGGCTTCCGGTTCGCCAGCCAATCGGGCCTCACCATCTCCATGGACGACGTGAAGACGCCGGCCGAGAAGCAGCCGATCCTGGATCGCACGGAGAAGGAGGCGGAGAAGGTCGAGAACCAGTTCCGCCGCGGCATCATCACCGACGACGAGCGACGCCAGAAGGAAGTCGAGATCTGGACGAACGCCACGCAAGAGGTGCGGCGGGCCATGGAGCGCACGCTGGGTGCGATCAGCTTCAACCCCATCGACATGATGGTGGGATCAGGGGCGCGAGGCAACGTCATGCAGGTGACCCAAATCGCCGGTATGCGAGGTCTGGTGGCCAACCCCCGAGGCGAGATCATCCCCCGCCCCATCAAGAGCAACTTCCGTGAGGGCCTGTCCGTGCTGGAGTACTTCATCTCCACCCACGGCGCCAGGAAGGGCCTGGCCGACACGGCCCTGCGTACCGCCGACTCCGGGTACCTCACCCGGCGCTTGGTGGACGTGGCCCAGGAGCTCATCATCCGCGAGCCGGACTGCGGCACGGCCCGGGGCATGTGGCTCGACAACATCCGGGCCGACGAGCCCGGTCGCCGTTTCAACCTCGACACCCGGCTCTTCGGCCGGGCGCTGGTCGAGCCCGTCACCCTTTCCACGGGCGACGAGTTGCCTGCGGGCACGCAGGTGGGCGAGGCCGAGGTGCGCTTGCTGCGGGACGATCCCACCGTCGACCGGCTTCGGGTCCGGACCGTCCTCAACTGCGAGGCGTCGCACGGGGTCTGTGCCCTCTGCTACGGCCGTTCCATGGCCACCGGCCGGATCATCGAGATGGGCGAGGCGGTCGGCGTCATCGCCGCCCAGTCCATCGGCGAGCCCGGGACCCAGCTCACCATGCGGACGTTCCACACCGGAGGCATCGCCGAGACGGACATCACCCACGGCCTCCCGCGTGTGGTCGAGCTGTTCGAGGCTCGCACGCCCAAGGGCAAGGCCGTGCTCTCCCGCACGTCGGGTGTGGTCCGGATGGCGGACGACGACCTCAAGGGCCGCACGATCACCATCGTCGGCGACGACGGGAACGAGGAGAGCTACCCCATCTCCCAGCGGGACATGGCCCGACTCCTGGTGAAGGACGGCCAGGAGGTCGGCGCCGGCGACGCCCTCGTTGAGGGGCCCAAGGACCCCAAGGAGCTGCTCGAGATCAAGGGCATCCGCGAGACCCAGACGTACCTGGTGGATCAGGTCCAGCAGGTGTACCGGGAGCAGGGCGTGTCGATCCACGACAAGCACATTGAGCTGATCGTCCGTCAGATGCTGAGGCGGGTGTCGGTGGCCGAGGCCGGCGACTCCGGCTTCCTGCCGGGCGAGCGGGTCGACTCGCGGCTCTACGCCGAGGTCAACCGCCAGCTGGTGCAGGAGGACAAGACGCCGGCCGAGGGCCGGCCCGAGCTGATGGGGATCACCAAGGCCTCGCTGGCCACGGATTCGTGGCTGTCGGCCGCGTCCTTCCAGGAGACCACTCGGGTGCTCACCGAGGCCGCCATCGAGGGGAAGCGCGACCAGCTCCTCGGCCTCAAGGAGAACATCATCATCGGCAAGCTCATCCCGGCGGGCACCGGGATGAACCGTTACCGGGAGCTCGACATCCAGGCCCCCGAGTACGAGCCCCTCTCGTACTACTCGTCCGACGAGGGCACCGACCAGGACCTGGCCGCATGGCTGGCCAACCTCGGCTCGGACCAGGCTGGGGACGGGGCCGGAAACGGAAGCACGGGCCTGGAGCCGACCTATTTCGCGCCCAACCCCGAGGACGCCGCCGGCTAGTCGTTACCGCCCAGTCAGTCCACTCCGGATCAGCAGCTAGGATGAATGTTGCGCGTCCGCGCCAACGAAGAGGTCCTCGTTTTGCCCACCATTGCTCAGCTTGTCCGTAAAGGCCGCCAGTCCAAGGTCACCAAGACCAAGACTCCGGCCCTCAAAGGCGCTCCTCAGCGCCGAGGCGTATGCACGCGCGTCTACACCCACACACCCAAGAAGCCGAACTCGGCCCTCCGCAAGGTGGCCCGGGTCCGGCTCACCACCGGCCAGGAGGTCACCGCCTACATTCCGGGCGTCGGCCACAACCTGCAGGAGCACTCCATCGTGCTCGTGCGTGGTGGCCGGGTGAAGGACCTGCCGGGCGTGCGGTACAAGATCATCCGAGGCGTCCTCGACGCTTCCGGCGTCCGCGACCGCAAGCAGGCCCGCAGCCGCTACGGCGCGAAGAAGGAAGGCTGAGAATGTCGCCTCGCAAGCAGAGCGCAGCCGTCCGGATGGAGGACTGACATGCCCCGGAAAGGTCCGCCGCCCCGACGCGAGCTCATGCCCGACCCCATCTACCGGTCGGTCCTCGTCACCCAGGTCGTGAACAAGATCTTGCAGCGAGGAAAGCGGAGCGTGGCCGAGCGCACCGTCTACAAGGCCCTCGAGATCGTTCAGGAGCGCACCGGCCAGGAGCCGCTGGCCAGCCTCAAGCGGGCGGTCGAGAACGTCAAGCCCCAGCTCGAGGTCAAGAGCCGCCGGGTCGGTGGGGCCACGTACCAGGTTCCGGTGGAGGTCCGCCCCCGGCGCGCCACCACCTTGGCCATCCGTTGGCTGGTGGGTTACTCGCGCCAGCGTCGAGAGCGGAGCATGGCCGAGCGTCTGGCCGGCGAGTTGATGGATGCGATGAACGCCACGGGCAACACGGTCAAGCGCCGGGACGACGTGCACAAGATGGCCGAGTCGAACAAGGCGTTCGCCCACTACCGCTGGTAGAGGGGGGAAGGGAACCTTCCCCCCTCTAGCTCCCCCCATCGGGGCCTCGCTTCGCTTCGGCGGGGGGCGCCAGCCGGCGGGACCGCCCTAGGGGCGGTGTCCGGCGTCCGGCGCAACCGCACACCACAACACCCCGAACAGAGAGATCCATGGCTGAAGCACCTGTAATTCGAGAGTTCCCCCTGGCCCGTACCCGGAACATCGGGATCATGGCCCACATCGACGCGGGCAAGACCACGACGACGGAGCGGATCCTCTATTACACGGGCAAGACGTACAAGATCGGCGAGGTCCACGAGGGCGCCGCGGTCATGGACTGGATGGTTCAGGAGCAGGAGCGGGGCATCACCATCACGTCGGCCGCCACCACCTGCCGGTGGAAGGACACCTGGATCAACATCATCGACACGCCCGGGCACGTCGACTTCACCATCGAGGTGGAGCGGTCGCTGCGGGTCCTCGACGGGGCGGTGGCCGTGTTCGATGCCGTCGCCGGGGTCGAGCCTCAGACGGAGACGGTTTGGCGTCAGGCCAACAAGTACGGCGTCCCCCGCATCTGCTTCATCAACAAGATGGACCGGATCGGCGCCGACTTCTTCCACGCGCTCGACCAGATCCGTGACCGGCTCGACGCCCACACCGCGGTGCTTCAGATCCCCATCGGGGCCGAGGGTCACTTCCGGGGCATGATCGACCTGATCGGGATGAAGGCCCTTGTCTGGGCCGAGGACATGGGCGAGCAGTGGCAGGTCACCGACATCCCGGAGGAGTTGGCCGACGACGCGGTCACGTGGCGGGGCCGGCTGATCGACGTCCTCTCCCATCACGACGACGACCTCATGGAGAAGTTCATGGTGGACGAGGACGTCACCGCCGATGATCTCCGCCGCTCGATCCGCACCGCCACCCTGGCCAGCGCCGTGGTCCCCGTGTTGTGCGGGTCGGCGTTCCGCAACAAGGGAGTTCAGCCCCTGCTCGACGCGGTCGTCGACTTCCTTCCGAGCCCTCTCGACCTTCCTCCCGTGATCGGGCTCGACCTGAAGCGGATCGAGGAGCTGGAGCGGCCGCCCGACGACCGGGCTCCGTTCTCGGCGCTCGCCTTCAAGATCATGAGCGACCCCCACGTGGGCAAGCTCACTTACTTCCGCGTCTACTCGGGCACTCTCCGCAAGGGGCAGGCGGTGCTCAACTCCACGCGGGACCGCAAGGAGCGGGTGGGCCGCATCCTCCAGATGCACGCCAACCACCGCGAGGACAAGGACGCCGTGTTCACGGGGGACATCGTGGCCACCGTGGGGCTCAAGCAGACCACCACCGGCGACACCCTCTGCGACCCCGACACCCCTATCATCCTCGAGGCCCTTGAGTTCCCCGAGCCCGTCATCCACGTCGCCATCGAGCCCAAGACCAAGGCCGACCAGGACAAGCTGACCGAGGCGCTGATGCGCCTGTCGGACGAGGATCCGACCTTCCAGCGCCACACCGACGACGAGACGGGGCAGACGATCATCGCCGGCATGGGCGAGCTCCACCTCGAGGTGCTGGTCGACCGCATGCTGCGGGAGTTCCGGGTCGACGCCCACGTGGGCAAGCCCCAGGTCGCGTACCGCGAGACGATCCGCAACGCGGTGACCAAGGTCGAGGAGCGCTACGTCCGCCAGTCGGGTGGCCGCGGCCAGTATGGCCACGTGGTCATCGACCTGGAGCCGACCGGCCCCGGCGGCGGTTACGAGTTCGTGGACAAGATCGTGGGCGGGGTGATCCCCAAGGAGTACATCCCGGCCGTCGACGCCGGAATGCAGGAGGCCATGCAGAACGGCGTGCTGGCCGGCTACCAGATGGTCGACGTCCGGGCCAGGCTGGTCCACGGCTCGTATCACGACGTCGACTCGTCGGAGATCGCCTTCCGGATCGCAGGATCCATGGCCTTCAAGAAGGCGGCCCGGTTGGCCAAGCCCGTGCTCCTCGAGCCCATCATGGCTGTCGAGGTGGTAACGCCCGAGGACTACATGGGCGACGTGATCGGCGACCTGTCCAGCCGCAGAGGCCGGGTCGAGGGAATGGAGCAGCGCGGATCGAGCCACGTCATCCGGGCTCAGGTTCCGCTGGCCGACATGTTCGGCTACGCTACGGACCTACGTTCGCGTACCCAAGGTCGCGCCACGTACACCATGCAGTTCCACTCCTACCAGGAAGTACCCGAGTCGATCTCCCGCGAGATCATCGCCCGGGTGCGGGGGGAGTAGGCGGACCGAAGATCGACAAGTGCAGCTTGGGAGCCGTGATCCGCACGGCGCCGGGATGGGGTAAGGGCCCCGCACGGCGAGCTTCCGAAAGAGGCGGGGTAGAGACCCCACCGGGAGGAAACCAACAAACGGCGCCGGATGGGGCAGGGGCCCCATCTCCGGCGAGGAGGCGGGTTCAGGGACCCGCCGGGAGGAGAACATGGCCAAGCAGAAGTTCGACCGCTCGAAGCCTCACGTCAACATCGGAACCATGGGTCACATCGACCATGGCAAGACCACGCTGACGGCCGCCATCACCAAGGTGCTGCACGATCAGAACTCGTCGGTGGCGTATACGCCCTTCGACCAGATCGACAAGGCACCTGAGGAGAAGGCGCGGGGCATCACCATCCAGATCGCCCACGTCGAGTACGAGACGGCCAAGCGGCACTACGCCCACGTCGACATGCCCGGCCACGCCGACTACATCAAGAACATGATCACCGGTGCCGCCCAGGTGGACGGCGCCATCCTCGTGGTCTCGGCGCCCGACGGTCCCATGCCCCAGACACGGGAGCACGTGCTCCTGGCCCGCCAGGTGGGCGTGCCCTACATCGTCGTCGCCCTCAACAAGGCCGACGCCATGGACGACCCCGAGCTCCTCGACCTCGTCGAGCTCGAGGTTCGGGAGCTGCTCACCGAGTACGAGTTCCCCGGCGACGACACCCCTGTCATCCGGGTCTCGGCCCTGAAGGCTCTCGAGGGCGACCCCGAGTACCTCTCGGGCATCAACGAGCTCATGGAAGCGGTGGACGAGTACATCCCCGAGCCGGTTCGCGACATCGACAAGCCGTTCCTGATGCCCATCGAGGACGTATTCAGCATCACCGGGCGTGGCACAGTCGTCACCGGCCGGGTGGAGCAGGGCATCGTCCGGATCCAGGACCAGGTGGCGCTGGTCGGGCTTCGCCCGACCCAGACCACGGTCTGCACCGGTGTCGAGATGTTCCGCAAGCTGCTCGACGAGGGCCGCGCCGGAGACAACATCGGCGTTCTCCTCCGAGGGACCAAGAAGGAGGAAGTCGAGCGCGGGCAGGTCGTGTGCAAGCCCAACTCGATCACCCCCCACACCACCTTCGAGGCTCAGGTCTACGTCCTGAAGAAGGAGGAGGGGGGCCGTCACACCCCCTTCTTCCAGAACTACCGGCCGCAGTTCTACTTCCGCACCACCGACGTCACCGGCCAGATCACGCTGCCCGAGGGCACCGAGATGATCATGCCTGGCGACAACACCCAGATGAAGGTGGAGCTCATCCAGCCCATCGCCATGGACGAGGGTTTGCGCTTCGCCATCCGTGAGGGTGGTCGCACCGTCGGGGCCGGCCGAGTCGTCAAGATCCTTCAGTAGGAGACATGGCCCAAAAGATCCGCATCCGGCTCAAGGCGTACGACCACGAGATCGTCGACCAGTCCACCAAGAAGATCGTGGAGACGGTCGTACGCACCCAGGCCAAGGTGCGAGGTCCTGTGCCCCTGCCCACGGAGACCCACCGTTGGACGGTGATCCGGTCGCCGCACAAGGACAAGGACTCGCGCGAGCACTTCGAGATGCGGATTCACAAGCGTCTGCTGGACATCCTCGAGCCCAGCCCCAAGACGGTCGACTCGCTCCAGCGACTCGACCTTCCCGCCGGTGTCGACATCGAGATCAAGATCCAGCAGGCCTGAGCGGCATGGACGGCTTCGTCGACGTGGCCGGCGTCGATGAGGTTCCCGACCGCGACCCTCTGAGCGTCGAGGCCCACGGGTATCCCATCGCCCTGTTCCGGGTGGGGCGGAAGTTCAGCGCCCTGTGGTCCCGGTGCCCGCACGCCGGCGGCCCTCTGGACGACGGCTACGTGAAGGACGACGTGGTCGTCTGCCCCTGGCACACCAGCATGTTCCGGATAACCACGGGAGAGCGCCTCGACGGACCGGCGGAGACCGACGCCACCGTCTTCCCGGTCAAGGTCGCCAAGGGTCGGGTCCTGGTGGGACCGCCCCCTGCGGGGACGGCACCGCCGCCTCCCTCGTTCCTCTCCTTTTAAGCGTCCCGCGCCGGGCGGAACGAGCCCTGGTCCAGGACCGGAACCACCGATGAGACATCGCTCTCGGCCGCCCAGCCCACGTCGTCGCCGAAGCCCGTAGTCGTCAGCTCCCGACCCGAGATGCAGTCACGGAGCACGGCCGGCAGGTCCGCCTGGCTGGCGCGAAAGGCGTCGACGGCCACCTTGGCTTCCGCCGACAGCATCGATCGGGGAAGCCGGGCGAGCACCGCTCCGGCGCCCAGGAGATCCTCGACCGTCATCCGGAACGAGCCGTCGTGCCACCGGTCGCCGGTCGCGATCAGCACGACCCGGCGTTGCTGGCGAAGGAGCCAGTCGCCGACGGCGGTGGCGTTGCGCAGGGATGCGACGACGACCGTGACCCCTCGCGAGGCGGCTTCGAGGCACAGGGCACCGCCCGTCGCCGACGGGAGCACCACCCGGTCGTCCTCCCCCAGGCCGGCCAGCGAGGCGAGTGATTGCAGCTCGGGCCCGGTTTCCCGCTCAGAGGGCCGCTCGGGCCCGGTACCCCGCTCAGAGGGCCGCTCGGGCCCGGTCCCCCGCTCAGAGGGCCGCTCGGGCCCTGCCAGGTGCGCCCCCAAGCGGATGGCCACCTTGGCCGCGTAGGCGTCGGCCGCCCGGTGGGGATGGACCCTGACCCCGCGCTCGCTGGCCAGGGCGACGGCCGTCGAGAACGTCAGCACATCGACGACGACGGCGATCTCAGTCACCCGCAAGACCTCTCTGAGCCCGGCTGCGCCCCACTCCACGTGCATCGGAGCAGGGTAGGTGAGCCTGGCCCTCGTCCCGACCGCTCGGGGCCAAGTACTCCGCTCAGGGGGCCGCTCGGGCCCCTGGGGCGGGCCTCGCGAGGCGCGGCTATACTGACCGATCCGGGAGCTATTGCTCCGCCATTAGTCGACGTCCTCGGTCGCCGACATACTCGGTACCCCGAGGCACAACCCATCCACGCTCCGCCAGGTCCGCCTGTGCGGAGCGTCCGCGTGACCAACCAACAACCTACAGGCAGAGCCATGGCAGCTAAGGCGATCGTCGGAGAAAAGGTCGGGATGACCCAGGTCTGGGATGACCAGAACCGGGCCATTCCGGTCACCTTGGTTCGCGTCGCCCCGTGCCGCGTCGTCCAGGTGAAGACCCCCGACAGCGACGGCTACAGCGCCTTGCAGGTCACGTTCGGCTCGGTGAAGCCTTCCCGGCTCAACAAGCCGGAGTTGGGTCACTTCGCCAAGGCGGGCGTGGAGCCGGGATCCAAGCTGGTGGAGCTGCGGGTGGACGACGCCGCTGGCTACCAGGTGGGTCAGGAGATCAAGGCCGACATCCTCACGGCCGGCGAACGGGTGGACGTCACGGCCGTCAGTAGGGGCAAGGGCTTCACCGGAGTCATGAAGCGTCACAACTTCAGCGGCATGGGCGCATCCCACGGTGCCCACAAGGTTCACCGGGCGCCCGGAGCGATCGGCGCGTGCGCCACCCCGGCCCGGGTGTTCAAGGGAACGAAGATGGCCGGTCGGGTGGGGCACCAGAAAGTCACCATCCTCAACCTCGAGGTGGTCGAGGCCGATGCCGATCGCGACCTGATCCTCCTTCGCGGAGCCGTCCCCGGCCCGCGCGGGGGCCTGGTCCTCATCCGTGACGCCGTGAAGAACGGCAAGACCGCGGGGGGTGTCTGAGATGCCGACCGTCGAGGTCCGCCCCGTCGCGGGTTCTTCCACGAGCACCATCCGGCTGGACGACGCCGTGTTCGGTGTCGAGCCCAACGTGCCGGTGATGCACCAGGTGGTCACCGCGCAGCTGGCCGCGGCCCGGAGCGGGACCCAGAGCACCAAGACCAGGGCCGAGGTCCGTGGTGGTGGGCGGAAGCCGTGGCGGCAGAAGGGCTCCGGCCGGGCCCGTCAAGGCTCGACCCGGGCTCCCCACTGGCGCGGTGGCGGCGTGGCCCTCGGGCCCAAGCCCCGCAGCTACAAGCAGCGGACGCCCAAGAAGATGGTGCAGCTGGCCCTCCACTCCGCCCTCTCCGATCGCGCCTCCGAGGGTCGGATCGCCGTCATCGACTCGTGGGCCTTCGACAGCCCGAGCACCAAGGGCGCCCAGGCCGCGCTGAAGGCGCTGGCCCTGGAGGGCAAGGTCCTGATCGTCATGGAGCGGGACGAGCACCTGGTGCAGAAGTCCTTCCGCAACCTCCCCGACGTCAGCCTCCTGCTCTCCTCGGAGTTGAACGCCTACGACGTCCTGTGCTCGGACTGGGTGGTCTTCACCCGGGCCACGCTCCCCGGGGTCACCACCGACACCGGTTCCGCCACTGGCACCGAGGGAGGGGAACGATGAACGACCCCCGAGACGTAGTGCTCCGGCCCGTGGTCAGCGAGAAGTCGTACGGCCTGCTCGACAACAATGTGTACACATTCGTCGTCCACCCGAAGGCGACCAAGGTCGAGATCCGGGACGCGGTGGAGCAGATCTTCAACGTTCGGGTCACGAAGGTGAACACCCTGAATCGCAAGGGCAAGCGGAAGCGCAACCGGCGCCTGGCGACCTTCGGCAAGCGAGCCGATACCAAGCGGGCCATCGTCACCCTGGCCCCCGACAGCCGCATCGACCTGTTCGAGACCTGAGGGGGGAAGAGCCATGGCACTTCGCAAACGCAACCCCACCAGCGCCGGTCGTCGGTTCCAGACCGTCGCCGACTTCTCCGAGATCACCAAGTCGAAGCCGGAGAAGTCCTTGCTCGCGCCCAAGCCGGGCAGCGGCGGGCGGAACAGCTACGGGCGGAAGACGGCGCGCCACCGCGGTGGCGGCCACAAGCAGCGCTACCGCATCATCGACTTCCGCCGGAACAAGGACGACATCCCCGCCAAGGTCGCCGCCATCGAGCACGACCCCAACCGCAACGCCCGCATCGCCCTCCTTCACTACCTCGACGGCGAGAAGCGCTACATCATCGCCCCGGCCAAGCTGCGGGTGGGCGACATGGTGCAGAGCGGCCAGAAGGCCGACATCAAGCCCGGGAACGCCCTCCCTCTTCGCTACGTCCCGGTCGGGACGACGGTGCACAACGTCGAACTCAAGCCCGGCGGCGGGGGCAAGATGGGTCGCGGCGCGGGCACGGCCATCCAGCTCGTGGCCAAGGAGGGCGACTTCGCCACCCTGCGCCTTCCCAGCACCGAGATGCGACGGGTTCCCATCGACTGTCGGGCCACGGTGGGCGAGGTGGGCAACGCCGAAGCCGAGCTGATCTCGCAGGGCAAGGCCGGCCGCAACCGCTGGCGCGGTGTCCGCCCCCAGACCCGGGGTGTGGCCATGAACCCCGTCGACCACCCCTTGGGCGGTGGCGAGGGCAAGTCCTCCGGCGGACGTCATCCCGTCTCTCCGTGGGGCAAGACCGAGGGACGAACCCGGAACACCCGCAAGCCGTCCCAGCAACTGATCGTGCGCCGTCGCCGGACGCGCGGGGCACGGAGGTAGATGTGAGCCGAAGCGTAAAGAAGGGCCCGTTCGTAGACGACCACCTGCTGAGGAAGATCGACGACCTCAACTCGAGGGGCGAGAAGCGGGTCGTGAAGACCTGGTCCCGCCGCTCGACGGTCATCCCCGACATGGTCGGGCACACCATCGCCGTCCACGACGGGCGCAAGCACGTGCCGGTCTACGTCACCGAAGCCATGGTCGGGCACAAGCTGGGCGAGTTCGCCCTCACCCGCACCTTCCGCTTCCACGCGGGCCAGGAACGGTCCGGGAGGCGCTGATGACCGGCCCCAAGCTCAACGAGCAGCCCGTCCTCCGCCTCCGGCCTCAAGGCCCGGCCCGCGCCGTCGAGCCCTCCGGCACCACGACCAGGGCCGTGGCCCGCTACGTGCGGATGTCCCCGTACAAGGTCCGCGAGGTGCTCGACCTGGTTCGCGGCCACGACGTCGAGCGGGCCCAGGAGATCCTGCGGTTCTGCGAGAGGGATGCCGCCCTCCTCGTGGCCAAGGTTCTCAACTCGGCCATCGCCAACGCCGAGCACAACCAGCAGATCGCGCCCGAGGAGCTCTTCCTGTCGGCGTGCTTCGCCGACGAAGGCCCGACCCTCAAGCGCTGGCGGCCCCGTGCCCGCGGCCGGGCCACGCGCATCCGCAAGCGGACGTGTCACCTGACGGTGATCGTGAGCCGCCTGCCCGAAACCGAGTTGCGCAAGCGGCGGGCGGCGAAGGCTCCCGCGGCGACCGAGCGGCGCCGTCGCCGCGCCGCGGCCCCCTCGCCCGAGCGCGAGCGGAGGGTTCGTGCCAGCCGGAGGTCCCAGCAGGCGGAGACGTCCCCCGAGGCTCCGCCGCCGGCTGACGCAGCGCAGACAGACGACAACCCGGACACCGGCGAGAACAAGGAAGCGGAGTAGCTCATGGGCCAGAAGGTCAACCCCTACGGGTTCCGCTTGGGAGTCACCACCGACTGGAAGTCGCGGTGGTTCAGCGATCGCGACTACACCGACTACCTCATCGAGGACTGGAATATCCGCGACTACCTCATGAAGCAGCTGCCTCACGCAGCGATAAGCCGGATCGAGGTCGAGCGCACCCGCGACCGCTTGCGGGTCGACGTGCACACGGCCCGCCCCGGGATCGTCATCGGCCGCCGGGGTGCCGAGGCCGACCGCCTTCGGGCCGACCTGGCCAAGATGACGAGCAACGTCAAGATCCAGCTCAACATCCAGGAGATCCGCCAGCCCGAGCTCGACGCGGCGCTGATCGCCCAGGGCGTGGCTGACCAGCTCGCAGGCCGGGTGAGCTTCCGCCGGGCCATGAAACGCGCCGTGCAGACCGCCCAGAAGGCGGGTGCTCAAGGCATCCGCGTGCAGTGCTCGGGACGGCTGGGCGGCTCGGAGATGGCCCGCAGTGAGTGGTACCGCGAGGGCCGGGTGCCGCTGCACACGCTCCGCTCCGACATCGACTACGGGTTCCGCGAGGCCCGCACCACGTTCGGCCGCATCGGCGTGAAGGTCTGGATCTACAAGGGCGACATCCTCCCCTACAAGACCTCGACCGAGGACAAGATCTCGCGCGAGGCGGGAATGGCCGTGGGGGAGACGTCCGGCCCCGCTCGTCCCCGCCGAATCATCTCCGCTGGCGGCGGGAAGCGGAAGCCCGAGGGCGAAGATGCGGCCGCGCCCCCCGACGATGTGGCCGCTGACGTGACGCCCGTGGTCAAGGAGGCCGATCCCGAGCTCGAGCGCCTGCTGGCCGAAGAGGAAGAGATCGAGCGTCGCACCCGCGAGCACCACGAGACCCCTCACTTCCGCACAGGGGACGAGTGATCTCCGCCCGGGTCCTGTCCCTCAGGGTCCCTCCCGATCGCGGTCCCTCCCCCTTCGGGGGCCCCGCCCCGACCGGGGCCCTCCCTACGGGCCACCCGGGCGCGTCCGGCGCCGGGGCCCATGCTGGCGGGCGCGCCGCTGTGGCGATGGAGAAGAAGTCATGTTGATGCCCAAGAGGGTGAAGCACCGCAAGCAGCACCGCGGCCGGAGGACGGGAATGGCCACCGGAGGGACCGAGATCAGCTTCGGCGACTTCGGTATCCAGGCTCTCGAGCCGGGGTGGATCACCGCCCGGCAGATCGAGGCTGCCCGTATCGCCATGACCCGCCACATCAAGCGCGGGGGCAAGGTCTGGATCAACATCTTCCCCCACAAGCCGGTGACTCAAAAACCCGCCGAGACCCGCATGGGCTCGGGCAAGGGCAACCCCGAGCGCTGGGTCGCGGTGGTGAAGCCGGGCCGCGTGATGTTCGAGCTGGCCGGCGTGCCCGAAGCCTTGGCTCGTGAGGCCATGGAGCGGGCCATCCAGAAGCTGCCCATCAGGGCCAAGGTCATCGTGCGCTCGGGAGACATGTGATGGCGAAGCTGGCAGAGCTGCGAGAGATGGACGAGGACGAGCTGACGACGCGCCTGACGGAGGCGAAGCACGAGCTTTTCAACCTCCGGTTCCAGCACGTGACCGGCCAGCTCGACAACTACGCCCGCCTGGGTCAGGTTCGCAAGGACGTGGCCCGGATCACCACCCTCCTACGGGAGCGGGAGATCGCGGCCGCAGAAGCCGAGGAGGCCGAGGTTCAGTCCCGACGTCAGCGGGATGACGAAGAACGGCGGAGCCGCCTTCAGGCGGGCCGCCGAGGGGTCATCGCCGGCGTGGGCCGGGAGGCCTCGAGTCGAGAGGATGCAGGGTGAGCGAAGAGACTGAAGTGCCCGGAGGCGCCACAACCGGTGGTGACGCAGAGTCGCGGCCCAACCGGCGGAAGGTCCGCGAAGGCGTGGTCGTGTCCAACGCCATGGACAAGACCGCCGTGGTCGCCGTGGTCGAGCGCGTGCGGCATCCGCGTTACGCCAAGACGGTCCAGCGCACCAAGCGGATCCACGCCCACGACGAGGCCAACGACCTGAACGTCGGCGACCGGGTCCGTCTGATGGAGACGCGCCCGCTATCGAAGCTGAAGCACTGGCGAGTGGTCCAGGTTCTCGAGCGGGCCAAGTGACGAGGGCAGGCCGATGATCCAACAGGAAACGCGCCTCAGGGTGGCCGACAACTCCGGCGCCAAGGAGGTCCTCTGCATCAAGGTGCTCGGGGGCTCCAAGCGGCGCTACGCGTCCATCGGCGACGTCATCGTCGGCACGGTGAAGGACGCCATCCCGGGCGCCGCGGTCAAGAAGGGCGACGTGGTCAAGTGCGTCGTCGTCCGCACGAAGAAGGAGAACCGGCGCCCCGACGGGTCGTACATCCGGTTCGACGAGAACGCGGCCGTGCTCATCAACGACCAGCTGCAGCCCCGCGGCACCCGCATCTTCGGGCCCGTCGGCCGCGAGCTGCGGGACAAGCGGTTCATGCGCATCGTTTCTTTGGCGCCGGAGGTGCTCTGATGAAGCTGAAGAAGGGCGACCGGGTCAGGGTGCTCGCGGGCAAGGACCGGGGCGACGAGGGTGAAGTCATGCGCGTCCTCCCGCGCGAGGGCAAGGTGATCGTCGAAGGCGTGAACGTGGCCAAGAAGCACCAACGAGCGCTCCGGGCGACGATGCAAGCCGGGATCATCGACAAGGACATGCCCATGCCCGCGTCCAACGTGGCCCTCATCTGCTCGTCGTGCGGGCCCACCCGCATCGGCTACCGCATCGACGACGGCCGCAAGGCCCGCGTCTGCCGTAAGTGCGGAGGCGAGGTCTGATGGCCAGCCCCACCAAGCAGGACACCCGCAAGGGCGGGGGCAAAGGTGACCGGGCCAAGGGAGGCGACCGCGAGGACGCGTCTAAGCCTCGGGAGCCGGCGCCGCCGCGGGAGCCGCCGCGCCTCAAGGTTCGCTACCGGTCGGAGCTTCAGCAGAAGCTGCAGGAGGAGCTGGGCCTGGCCAACGTCATGCAGGTTCCGCGCCTCGAGAAGATCGTGCTGAACATGGGCGTGGGCAAGGCCACCCAGCAGGCCTCGCTGCTCGAGGGCGCAGTGGCCGACCTGACCCAGATATCCGGTCAGAAGCCGCTGGTCACCAAGGCCCGGCGCTCGATCGCCGCCTTCAAGCTGCGCGAGGGCAATGCCATCGGCGCAAAGGTCACCCTCCGGGGTGACCGCATGTGGGAGTTCCTCGACCGGCTCATCAGCGTCGCCATCCCGCGTGTCCGCGACTTCAGGGGCCTGCCGCCGAACGCCTTCGACGGGCGGGGCAACTACACCTTCGGCGTGGACGAGCAGCTGATCTTCCCTGAGATCGACTACGACAAGGTCGACAACGTGCGCGGCCTGGACATCACCATCGTGACGACGGCGAAGGACAACGCCGGAGGCCGGGCCCTGCTCGACGCCTTCGGGTTCCCCTTCCGTCGGGAGGGAACCTTTTAGTGGCTAAGAAGGCGCTGATCAACAAGCAGAAGGACAAGCCGCGTTTCAAGGTCCGGGCCTACACCCGGTGCCGGCGGTGCGGGCGCCCCCGCGCCGTCCTGCGGCAGTTCGGGCTTTGCCGTATTTGTCTTCGGGAGATGGTTCACGCGGGCGAGGTTCCCGGCGTGACCAAGTCGAGCTGGTGAGGGGAGGGATGGCTGTATGACGATGACCGATCCGATCGCGGACATGCTCACTCGCATCCGTAACGGGAGTGTGGCTGCGCAGGAGACCGTGCGAATGCCTTCCTCCAAGCTGAAGGAGGCTCTTGCCGCCATCCTGCGCCAGGAGGGTTACATCGGCGACTTCCGGGTCGGCGAGGAGCCGACCCGTCCGGGCCGCATGCTCGAGATCACGATGAAGTACAGCCCCGACCGGGTGCCCACGATCACCGGCATCCGCCGGGTGTCCAAGCCCGGGATGCGGGTGTACACCAAGGCCGACCGGCTGCCCCGCGTCCTCGGGGGGCTGGGAGTGGCCGTGCTGAGCACCAGCCAGGGCCTTATGACGGACCGCGAGGCCCGTGAGAAGCGCGTCGGCGGCGAGATCCTGTGTTACGTGTGGTGAGGAGCTAACCGTGTCCCGAATTGGTCGAGCGCCGATCGCCGTTCCGTCGGGGGTGGAAGTCCGCGTGGAGGGTCGCAGGGTCACCGTGGAGGGACCCCGCGGCACGCTGGCGCGCGAGCTGCCGCCCGACATCACCGTCCGCCAGGACGACGGGGTGCTCCAGGTCGAGCGTCCCGACGACGAGCGCACCCATCGCGCCCTTCACGGGCTCACCCGCACCCTTGTCAACAACATGGTGGTCGGTGTGACGCAGGGCTTTCAGAAGGACCTCGAGATCGTGGGCGTCGGGTACCGTGCCGCCGCCCCCGCCCCCACGACGCTCGAGCTGGCCCTGGGGTTCAGCCACCCGGTCAAGGTCGAGGCCCCGGAGGGCGTCACGTTCGAAGTTCCCGCGCCCACACGGATCACGGTGCGCGGCAACGATAAAGAGATGGTGGGCCAGGTCGCGGCGAACATCCGCAAGCTGCGGAAGCCGGAGCCCTACAAGGGCAAGGGCGTGAGGTATGCAGGGGAAGTCGTCAGGCGCAAGGCCGGGAAGGCAGCGAAGTAGCCATGACCGTATCGGCCCAGCAGAAGCAAGAAGCGCGGCAACGCCGTCACCGGCGCGTGCGCAAGCTCGTGCGTGGCACCAGCGAGCGGCCGCGTCTGGCCGTCCACCGCTCGAACCGTCACATCATCGCCCAGGTCATCGACGATGTGGCCGGGCGGACGCTGGCGGCTGCCAGCACCGTCGAGGCCGGCGCGCGGTCCGGCGGCACCGGCACCGGCAACAAGGACGCCGCCACTGCGGTCGGGCAGCGGGTGGCCGAAAGGGCCAAGGCCGCCGGCGTTACCAAGGTCGTCTTCGACCGCGGGGGGTTCATGTACCACGGGCGGGTGGCGGCGGTGGCCGATGCCGCCCGCAAGGCAGGTCTCGACTTCTGATCCCTGTTTCACACTGATGCAGCAGACGGGCGTGCCGAGTCGCCGCCCGTTACGAGGGAGCACATGGCAGACAACCAGTACGAAGAGCGAGTGATCACCATCAACCGCGTGGCCAAAGTGGTGAAGGGTGGCCGCCGGTTCTCCTTCACCGCGCTCGTGGTCGTGGGCGACGGAAGCGGCAAGGTCGGCCTGGGCTACGGCAAGGCCAAGGAGGTGCCGGCCGCCATTCAGAAGGGCATCGAGGAAGCTCGCAAGAACCTGTTCGATGTCCCCCTGGCGGGCACGACCATCACCCACCCCATCCTCGGGGCGCGGGGCGCGGGGCGCGTGCTGCTCAAGCCCGCCGCCCCCGGTACCGGTGTCATCGCCGGCGGCGCGGCCCGGGCCATTCTGGAAGCGGCGGGAATCCGCGACATCCTGGCCAAGTCCCTCGGCTCGTCGAACGCCATCAACGTGGCCCACGCCACCATCCAGGGCCTCCGCTCGCTGAAGCGTCCCGACGAGGTGGCAAAGGCCCGGGGCAAGTCGATGGAGGAAGTCACCCCCGCCGGCCTGCTCAAGGCCTACCGGGAGACGGCCCGTGGTCCGCACACGCCGGTCGAGGTGGCCTGATGGCCCAGCTCCGCGTTTCCCAGGTACGGTCCGCCATCGGCTCCAAGCCGAAGCACCGGGGCACGCTCCGTGCTCTCGGGCTGGGCCGGATCGGCAAGAGCAACGTCCTGCCCGACCGGCCCGAGATCCGGGGCATGGTCGCCAAGGTGCCGCACCTCGTCGAAGTTGTCACTGTCGAGGAGGACGGATGAAGGTTCACGATCTGAAGCCAGCGCCGGGCTCCACCCGCGAGCGCCGGCGCGTCGGCCGCGGCATCGGCGGGAAGGGCGGCAAGACCGC
Organism: Acidimicrobiales bacterium; assembly: GCA_046262035.1. Taxonomy (GTDB): domain Bacteria; phylum Actinomycetota; class Acidimicrobiia; order Acidimicrobiales; family AC-14; genus JBHENM01. The sequence goes on from JBHENM010000122.1 coordinate 24,698, forward strand.
AGGTCGCGGCACCAAGGGCCAAGGGGCGAGGCACAACCCCAGGCCCGGTTTCGAGGGTGGGCAGATGCCCCTCATGCGTCGGGTCCCCAAGCTGAAGGGGTTCAAGAACCCGTTCCGCGTGGAGTACACCGTGGTGAACCTCGATGCCCTCCAGGCCTTCGACGGCGATCAGGTCAACCCTGACACGCTCCGGGCCAAGGGCCTGGTTCACAAGCAGGGGCTGGTGAAGGTTCTCGGTCGGGGGGAACTCTCCCGAGCCGTACAGGTCTCAGCCCATGCGTTCTCCAAGTCCGCCGAAGCCGCGATCAAGGCGGCAGGCGGTACCGTTGACGTGCTTCCCTCCCCGTACGGGGATCGCCGGCCACCGGCCAAGGGCAGTGCCCTCACCAACCGCTAGGGAGGCGGCTCGATGTTCGGCAGTCTGAAGAACATTTTCCGGATCCCGGATCTGCGGAACAAGATCGTGTTCACGCTGCTGGTGATCCTCCTCTACCGCCTCGGCTCGAACATCACCGTCCCCGGCATCGACTTCAGCGCGGTCCAGGACCTGCAGCGCCAGGCAGAGCGGGGCGGCGTCCTCGGGTTCCTCAACCTTTTCTCCGGCGGTGCCCTGACCCAGATGGCGATCTTCGCTCTCGGGATCATGCCCTACATCACCAGCTCGATCATCATGCAGCTCCTGGCTGTGGTGATCCCCAAGATCGAGCAGTGGCAGAAGCAGGGTGCGGTCGGTCAGAAGAAGATCACCCAGTGGACCCGCTACATGACGGTCGGCCTGGCCATCCTGCAGGCCACGGGCATCACCTACCAGTTCAACAACGGGCTGCTGGGCAGCGGCACCGGAAGCAACCTGAAGCTGGTCACCAACTTCGACGTGCCCCACGTGGCCCTCATCGTGCTCACCATCACCGCAGGCACGGCCGTGGTCATGTGGATGGGTGAGCTGATCACCCAGCGGGGGATCGGCAACGGCATGTCCCTGCTGATCTTCGCCAACGTCGTGAGCCGGCTCCCGGCCCAGATCGGCAACGTCCGAGCCGAGGGCGGCAACGTGATCTTCACCGTCGTCATTTTCGTCGGCCTGCTGATGATCCTCGCCATCGTGTTCGTGGAGCAGGGTCAACGGCGGATCCCAGTGCAGTTCGCCAAGCGCGTCGTCGGGCGGCGGATGTACGGAGGGCAGAGCACCTACATCCCGCTCAAGGTCAACCAGGCCGGCATCATCCCCATCATCTTTGCCAGCTCCGTGCTGTACTTCCCCGTGCTGCTGTCGAACGTGATCCAGTGGAAGGGCATCGTCGACTTCATCAACCGGAACCTGGTGCAGCCCGACAACTTTTTCTACATCACGATCTACGGGCTGCTCATCATCTTCTTCACGTACTTCTACACGGCCATCACCTTCAATCCCCAGCAACAGGCCGACATCATCCGCAAGCAGGGCGGGTTCATCCCGGGAATCCGCCCGGGGCCGCCCACCGAGCGCTACCTGGGGACGATCCTGAACCGCATCACCCTTCCCGGCTCGCTATTCCTCGCCGCCATCGCCCTGGTCCCTCAGATCGCGCTGGCCTTGTACGGCGTCCAGAGCTTCCCGTTCGGCGGAACGACGATCCTCATCGCCGTGGGCGTGGCCCTCGAGACCATGAAGCAGATCGACAGCCAGCTGATGATGCGGAACTACGAGGGGTTCTTGACCTGATCGAACGGGCGGTGTGCCCCTGGCGGGGCTCGTGGCGCGAGGGCCGCTGATGTCCGGACCGAGATTGGTGATCCTCGGCAAGCAGGGAGCGGGGAAAGGGACGCAGGCCGAGCGCCTGGCGCGTCACTTCTCGATCCCCCGCATCTCGACGGGAGACATGTTCCGGCGCGCCATCCGGGCGGGGACCGAGGCGGGCGTGGAGGCCGAGCGCTACATGGACTCGGGCGAGCTGGTTCCCGACGACATCGTCATCGGCATCGTCGAGGACAGGCTCTCGGAGCCGGACGCGGCCCACGGTTTCGTTCTCGACGGCTTTCCCCGTACCGCCGAGCAGGCCAAGGCCCTGGACGACGTCCTGACCCGCCCCGCGGTCGATCTGGTGCTGGAGCTCCAGGTGCCCACGGACATCGTGCTCGGGCGCCTGGCCGAGCGCCGGGTGTGCGACAACTGCGGGCTGCCCTACAGCCCGGCCAACCGCCCCAAGGAAGACTGGATCTGCGACGTGTGCGGAGGAAAGGTCATTCAGCGCGACGACGACACGGAAGCGGCCATCAAGCGCCGGCTGGATCTGTACACCCAGCGCACCGAGCCCCTCGTGGCCTACTACATGGCTCAGGACAAGCTGGCGACGATCGACGGCACGGGTGACTCGAACAAGGTGACGTCTCGGATCCTGCGGGGGATCGAGAAGCGGCTGGGCCGGACGTGACCGAGGTACGCGGATGCTTTGACCATGAAGCCGCGGTAGTTTCGATGAGGGAAACGACGACGAGGGATCAGGTGCGCAAGACCAAGGAAGAGGTGGCCAAGATGCGGCGGGCCGGCCGCGTGGTGGCCGAGATGCTGGAGGAGTGCGAGCGGGCGGCCGAGCCGGGCATGACCACCAGCGATCTCGACCAGGTGGCCCGGAAGGTGATCGAGAAGAGGGGCGCCCGCTCCAACTTCCTCAACTACCACGGCTTCCCGGCCGTGATCTGCACCTCACCCAACCACGTGATCGTGCACGGCATCCCCGGTTCCTACCGGCTGCAGGAAGGCGACATCCTGTCGGTGGACTGCGGCGCCATCATCGAGGGCTACCACGCCGACGCGGCCCGGACCTTCGCGGTGGGGGAGATCGACGAGGACGCCAAGCGGCTGATCGACGCAACCCGGGAGAGCCTGGCCGCGGCCGTCGAGCACGTCCGTGACGGCAGCCGGCTGTCCGACATCGGGCACGCGGTGCAGACAGTGGCCGAGGACGCGGGGTTCTCGGTGGTGCGAGAGTACGTCGGCCACGGGATCGGCACCGCCCTCCACGAGGAGCCCAAGGTGCCGAACTACGGGCGTCCCGGTCGGGGAATCAAGCTCAAGGTCGGTCACGTGCTGGCCGTGGAGCCGATGGTTAACGCAGGCCGGCCCGACACCAATCTCTACGACGACGGGTGGACGGTGGTGACGGCCGACGGAAGCCTGTCGGCCCATTTCGAGGACACCATCGCCGTCACCGACAACGGACCCGAGGTGCTCACGATTCTTGCCTGACGGGCACCCGGGTCCTACGGACCCCGCCCGTCAGTGCCGGCGCGGGCACGTAGCGCCGCCGGCGTCGGTCGCCCCGGCGGCGTGGGCGGGGCCTTCTCGGAGCTGCGGTACACTAATACGCTCCGCGTCTCTTGAGCGCGCATCCACCGCGCTCGGAGAGTGCAGTCCCTGTTGTGCAGTTCTTTCAGGAGGTACATCTGCCCAAACCCAAAGAAGACACGATCGTCCTGGAGGGCACGGTCACCGAGTCGCTCCCCAATGCCATGTTCCGCGTGGAGCTGGAGAACAAGCACAAGGTCCTGGCGCACATCTCAGGCAAGATGCGCATGCACTACATCCGCATCCTTCCCGGTGACCGCGTGCAGGTGGAGCTGACCCCCTACGACCTCAGTCGAGGTCGGATCACCTACCGCTACAAGTAGTCGTCCGGGAACCCGTCCCGGTACAGATCGTCCGAGAGTCGGAGTCGCGCAGAGTGAAGGTACGTCCAAGCGTGAAGAGAATTTGCGAGAAGTGCAAGGTGATCCGCCGCCACGGCGCGGTGATGGTCATCTGCGCCAACCCTCGTCACAAGCAGCGGCAGGGGTGAGGGCGCAGGCATGGCTCGTATAGCTGGCGTCGACATCCCCCGGGAGAAGCGTCTCGAGATCTCCCTGACCTACATCTTCGGAGTGGGCCGTACCCGGGCGTCCGAGGTGTGCGCGGAGACGGAGATCGACCCTTCCACCCGCGTGCGGGATCTCACCGACGAGGAGGTCGTCCGGCTCCGGACCTTCATCGACCAGAACCTCAAGGTCGAGGGAGACCTGCGCCGGGACGTCGCCCAGGACATCAAGCGCAAGATCGAGATCGGGTGCTACCAGGGCATCCGCCACCGCCGGGGGCTACCCGTCAGAGGCCAACGCACCCACACGAACGCTCGTACCCGCAAGGGACCGAAGAAGACTGTGGCCGGAAAGAAGAAGGTCAAGAAGCATTGATGAAGAACGCAGCCAATGGCTAAGCCGAAGCCCGGAGGGCGGCGCCCCCGTAAGAAGGAGCGCAAGAACGTCGCCTATGGGGTGGCGCACATCAAGAGCTCCTTCAACAACACCATCATCTCCATCTCCGACCCGGAGGGGAACGTCCTCGCGTGGGCGTCCGCCGGGAACGTGGGCTTCAAGGGCTCCCGCAAGTCCACTCCGTTCGCCGCCCAACTGGCGGCCGAGGCCTGCGCCAAGCGCGCCATGGAGCACGGAGTGCGGCGCGTCGAGGTTCTGGTCAAGGGCCCGGGATCGGGCCGGGAGACGGCCATCCGCTCCCTGCAGACGGCGGGCATCGAGGTCGCCGGCATCAAGGACCTGACTCCCATCCCCCACAACGGTTGCCGCCCCCCCAAGCGGCGGAGGGTCTGATGGTTTTCACCTCCCAAGCGGAGCTTGCTCGGTTCATCCGTCCTCGCCAGGAAGGCTGCTGATGGCTAGATATACCGGGCCGGTTTGCCGGCTCTGCCGGCGGGAGAAGATGAAGCTCTTCCTCAAGGGCCCCAAGTGCGACTCGATGAAGTGCCCGATCGAGCGGCGCCCGTACCCGCCGGGCGAGCATGGTCGCGGCCGGATCCGGGAGTCCGAGTACCTGCTCCAGCTCCGTGAGAAGCAGAAGGCCCGCCGGATCTACGGGGTCCTCGAGAAGCAGTTCCGCAACATGTACCAGGAGGCCAGCCGCCAGGGCGGAATCACCGGCGAGAACTTGCTCCGCATGCTGGAGCAGCGGCTGGACAACGTCGCCTACCGCGCCGGCTGGGGTTCCAGCCGGGCCCAGGCCCGGCAGTGGGTCCGCCACGGCCACGTCAACGTCAACGGCAAGCGGGTCACCATTCCCAGCTTCTCGGTTCGCCGGGGAGACGTCGTCGAGTTGCGCGAGAAGTCACGGACGCTCATCGTGATGCGCCACAACCTGGACACCATCGACCGGGCCATGCCGCCCTGGCTCGAAGGGGGCGGCGACCGGTTCTCGGTCACGGTGCGGGATCTCCCGCTGCGCGAGCACATAGACGTGCCTGTGCGGGAGTCGTTGATCGTCGAGTTGTACTCGAAGTAGTCGCCCATGGGGCTTCCCAACGGAGCCCGTCGGATCTCAGACCAGGAAGCTTCCAGCATGCTCATCATCCAGCGCCCCACCGTCGAACCCCTCGGAGAAGCGGAGGAGAACCGTCAGCGGTTCGTCGTCTCGCCTCTCGAGCCCGGCTTCGGCCACACCCTCGGAAACTCGCTCCGCCGGACGCTCCTGTCGTCCATCCCCGGCGCGGCCGTCACCCAGATTCGCTTCGACGACGTGCTCCACGAGTTCACCACCATCCCCGGGGTGAAGGAGGACGTCACCGACATCATCCTGAACCTCAAGGACCTGGTTCTGCGGGTCGAGGACGGCGAGGCCATCACCCTGCGCCTCGACGCCCGGGGGCCGGGCGAGGTCACCGCCCGTGACATCCAGGTCACGGCCGACGTCGAGATCCTGAATCCCGAGCTGCACATCGCCAACCTGACGGCCAAGGGCCGGCTGGCGTTCGACATCACCGTCGAGAGCGGGCGGGGCTACGTGTCGGCCGAGCGCAACAAGCGTTCCTCGGTGATCGGCGTCATCCCCCTGGACTCGATCTTCTCGCCCGTCCGCCGGGTGGCGTTCAACGTGGAGCCGACCCGGGTCGAGCAGGCCACCAACTACGACCGGCTCACGCTGGACATTGAGACCGACGGCTCCATCTCGCCTCGCGAGGCCTTGGCGTCGGCCGGAGGAACCCTCCGGGCGCTGGTCTCGCTGGTGGCGGAGATGAGCGACGCGCCCCGGGCGCTGGAGCTGGGCGAGGTGGGAACCCTCGGAAGCGGGTCCCCCGACCTGGACCTTCCCATCGAAGACCTCGACCTGTCCGAGCGTCCCCGCAACTGCCTCCGCCGCGCGCAGGTGAACACCGTGGGCGAGTTGGTGCAGAAGAGCCCGGACGACCTGCTGGCCATCACCAACTTCGGTCAGAAGTCGCTCGACGAGGTCCTGCAGAAGCTGGACGAGCGGGGGCTGGCCCTCCGTTCGAAGGCCTAGTCATGCGGGGCACCCCGAAGAAGGGCCGCCGTTTCGGCGGGAGCGCCGCCCATCAGAAGGCGATGATGGGCAACCTCGTCGCCTCTCTCATCGCGGCCGAGGCGCTGACCACGACCGAGGCCAAGGCCAAGGCTCTCCGCCCGATCGCCGAGCGGGTGATCACCAAGGCCAAGAAGGGCGGCGTCCACCAGCACCGGCTCGTCGTCTCGTTCATCAGGGACAAGGACATGGCTCACAAGCTGTTCGAGGAGATCGCGCCCCGGTACGAGGATCGTCCGGGCGGATACACCCGCATCCTGAAACTGGGCCCGCGCCACGGGGACAATGCGCCGATGGCTCGCATCGAGCTGGTCTGAGCCCCTCCCTGATCTGACGAGCCCGGTCCCCCCGCCGACGGTTCGGATCCGGATGACGGTGGCCTACAACGGCCGCCGCTTCCACGGTTTCGCGGCCCAACCCGGAATCGTCACCGTCGGCGGCACGCTGGTCGACGCCCTGGCGCGGGTGCTGCAGGCGCCCGTGACCATGAGGATCGCGGGCCGCACGGACACCGGCGTTCATGCCTGGGGCCAGGTCGTCAGCTTCGACGCTCCCGCCGACGGTCTCGACCTCGAGCTGATTCAGCGCTCGGTGAACACCCAGCTCGCGCCCGACATCGTGGCCCGTGAGGTGGCGACGGCCCCGCCGGACTTCGACGCCCGCCGGTCCGCCCTGGCCCGTCGCTACCGCTACACGGTCCTCAACCGAGAGGTCCCCGACCCCTTCCTGGCCGGCACCACCTGGCACGTGGCCGAGCCCCTCGACCTGGCCGCCCTGCGCCTCGCCTGCGACCCGATCATCGGGCAGCACGACTTCACCTCCTTCTGCCGGGCTCCCAAGGGAAGCGTCGACTACAGCCTGGTCAGGCGCGTTCACGACGCCCGCTGGGTGCCGGCGGGCCCGGGTCTCCTCCGGTTCGAGATCGAGGCCGGCTCCTTCTGCCAGCAGATGGTGCGGGCCCTCGTCGGCACCATGGTGCCCATGGGAAGCGGTCGCCGGCGGGCGGGGGAGATGGCGTCCATCCTGCGAGCCAGGAAACGGGGGACGGCCGACCGGGTGGCCCCTCCTCACGGGCTCTGCCTGTGGGCTGTCCGCTATCCCTCGATCGGATGGACGGGCGACGCCGACCTCTCGCCCACGAGCTCGACGCGGTAGCCGGTGCCGCGTAGGTCGTCGACCACCGCGTCCCTGTGCTCCGGGTCGCGGGTCTCCAGGGTCAGGACGACCTCGACTTGGTCCATGTGGAGGGCGAGGCCGGACCGGTGGTGTTCGACGGCCAGGACGTTCAGGCCCTTGGCCGCCACCGCTGCCGTCAGGGCGGCCAGCGACCCGGGGCGGTCGTCGAGCAGGATCCGGAGGATGAGAAAGCGCCCTGCGGCCGACAGGCCGTGGTCGATCAGCTTCATGAGCAGGAGCGGGTCGACGTTGCCTCCGGACAGGACAGCCACGGCCGGGCCATCTCCAGCGACCTTGCCTGCGAGCAGGGCGGCCAGGGACGAGGCGCCGGCCGGCTCGACCACAGCCTTCGCCCGCTCCAGGAGCAGAAGCACGGCGCGGCTGATGTCGTCCTCCTCCACGGTGACGATCTCGTCGACATAGGCGTCGACGTGGGCCAGGGTCAGGGGCGACGGGCCCTTGATCGCGATCCCGTCGGCCATGGTCACGACGGTGGGCAAGCTGACGCATCGTCCGGCCCGCAAGGACGCCTGCATGCACGCGGCCCCCGCGGCCTGCACCCCGACCACGCGGGGCCGCGGCCGGGCCGAGGCGAGGGCGGTGGCGATGCCCGAGATGAGCCCGCCGCCACCGACGGGAACCACGACGACCTCGGCTTCGGGGACCTCACTCGCCAGCTCGAGGCCGATGGTCCCCTGTCCGGCGATGATCAGGGGGTCGTCGAAGGGGGGCACGAACGTGGCGTGGCGTTCCTCGGCGTAGGCCCGGGCGGCCACGATGGCGTCGTCCACCGTGTCGCTGACGAGTTGGACGGCCGCCCCGTAGTCGCGGGTGGCCTGCACCTTGGGCAGGGCGGCGTTCCTCGGCATGAATATGGTGGCGCGCAGACCGGACGTGGCCGCGGCCAGGGCTACGCCCTGGGCGTGATTTCCGGCCGACGCGGCGATGACCTCGGTGCCGGGCGGGAGGCGTGAGATGAGGTTGGTCGCCCCCCGGATCTTGAACGAGCCCGTTCGTTGCCGGTACTCGGGCTTGAGCACGATCGGTCGTCCCGCCAGCCGGCTCAGGTTCGCCGACCGGTCGACCGGAGTGGGCCGGATGACGGACGCCACCCGCTCGCTCGCCTGGCGGATGTCGTCGACGGTGATCATGGAGTCCAGTCGTCGTTTTGCCGGCTTCGAGAGCCACGGTAGACTGCCTCCGTCGGCATGCCGCTGACAGAGGAGCGCTCGTGCGTACTTACTCCCCAAAACCTTCCGACATCCAGCGCGCCTGGCATGTCGTGGACGCCGATGGCCTGGTCCTCGGCCGCCTCGCCACCGAGGTGGCACGGGTCCTGCGGGGGAAGCACAAGCCCATGTTCGCTCCCCACCTCGATACCGGTGACCACGTGATCGTGGTCAACGCGGCCAAGATCGTGCTGACTGCGGGCAAGGACGAGAAGAAGGAAGCCATCCGGCACTCCGGCTACCCCGGGGGACTCAAGCGTCGTGGCTACGTGGAGATTCTCGCCAATCAGCCCCAGGAGGCGATTCGCCGGGCCGTTCGGGGCATGCTCCCCCGCGGCCCCCTCGGCCGCCGCCAGCTCAAGAAGCTCAAGATCTATGCCGGCCCGGCCCATCCCCACGAAGCCCAGCTGCCCCAACCGCTGGTGCTGACCGGGGCTCGGGCGCGGGATGAAAGCCGCTGAATGAGCCTCTCTTGGCGGCTGAACCCTTCTTGTCCGGGAACCAGAGTTCTGATCAGCCGCCCGGCCGCGAAGCGGCCGACGCGACAATCAGCGGCCTTCTAAGGAGAGGCGACGATGCCCAAGCCTTTGATCCAATCCACGGGACGCCGGAAGCAGGCAGTCGCCCGCGTCCGGCTGCGCCCCGGCTCGGGGAACATCACCGTTAACAAGCGGCCGATCCAGGCCTACTTCCCGACGGAGACCCACCGCATGATCGTCACCGAGCCCCTGCGGATCACGTCCCTGGCGGAGACGTACGACATCGACGCCACCATCGACGGCGGCGGAGTGTCGGGCCAGGCCGGCGCTCTGCGCCTGGGGATCGCCCGCGGGCTGGTCGACCTCGACGGTGAGCTGAGGGCGTTGCTCAAGAAGAACGGCTTCCTCACGCGCGACGCCCGCGAGAAGGAAAGCAAGAAGTACGGGCTGAAGAAGGCGCGCAAGGCCCCGCAGTACTCGAAGCGCTAGCGGGCAGCCCTGTCCCTTCGGTTCGGAACCGACGGTGTCCGCGGCGTCGCCAATGCCGAGCTGACACCCGAGTTGACCCTGGCCCTGGGACGAGCTGCGGCCCGGGTTCTCGAAGGGGGCACGTTCTTCGTCGGGCGGGACACGCGCATCTCCGGGCCCCTGCTCCAGGCGGCCCTGACCGCGGGCCTCACGGCCGAGGGCGCGGACGTCGTCGACCTGGGCGTGCTGCCCACTCCGGGAGTGGCCTGGTTCTCGGTGGCCGAGAACCGTCCAGGGGCGGTGATCTCGGCTTCCCACAACTCCTACTCCGACAACGGGGTGAAGTTCTTCGCCGCCGGGGGGCGGAAGCTCACGGACGAGATCGAGGCTCGGCTCGAATCCGAGCTCGACGACCTGCTGGTGGGACGGGGGTCGCGGCCGGTTCCGACCGGTCCCGGCGTGGGACGGGTGGCCGTCAGGTCCGACGCCGAGCCTTACGTCCAGTCCCTGCTGGCCACGGTGGAGCCGGGAGACTTCGGTGGGTTAGGAGTGGTGCTCGACTGCGCCAACGGCGCGGCCTCTGGTATCGCTCCCGACGTCTTCCGGCGGCTGGGCGCTCAGATCGAGGTGCTCCACGCCGAGCCCGACGGCCTGAACATCAACCAGTCGTCGGGGTCGACCTATCCCCAGGACCTTCAACGGGCGGTGATGGAGTCGGGCGCCGACCTGGGACTGGCTTTCGACGGTGACGCCGACCGCGTGCTGGCCGTCGATCACGCCGGCCGGTTGGTCGACGGCGACCAGCTCCTGGCCCTGTGCGCGGTCGACGCCCAGCAGCGGGGAGCCCTGCGGGGGGGCACCGTCGTGGTGACGGTCATGGCCAACCTCGGGTTCCGGGAGGCCATGGAGCGCCACGGCATCGAGATCGCCGAGACGGCGGTCGGCGACCGCTACGTGCTCGAGGCGCTCGAGAAGGGCGGCTGGTCCCTGGGGGGGGAGCAGTCCGGTCACATCATCTTCCGGGACCTGGCCACCACCGGCGACGGCATCCTCACCGGCCTCCAGGTGCTGGACGTCGTGCGCCGCTCGGGTCGCTCGCTGGCCGACCTGGCCTCGGTGATGACCCGGCGGCCGCAGGTCCTCCGGAACGTGCGGGTCGCCCGTCGCGGCCTGGACGGGGCCGAGCCCCTGTGGGCCGAAGTGCGGGCCGTCCAGGACCGCCTGGGGCGGGGGGGACGGGTGCTCATCCGCCCGAGCGGGACCGAGGCCGTGGTCCGGGTCATGGTGGAAGCCCCCACGGCAGAGGCCGCCGAGGAGGCGTGCACCATCCTGTGCGCGGCCGTGGTCCGCTCGTTGGGTGAGGCGACGGAGCGCAGTTAGCCTGATCGGATGCGTGGTATCGGCATCGACGCAGTGGAGGTCGAGCGGTTCCGCGGCCTGCTGGAACGGCAGCCACGTATCGCCGGACGCCTGTTCACCCCCCTGGAGCTGGCCTACGGGAAGCGCTGGCGCGACCCCGCTCCCCGTCTCGCCGCCCGGTTCGCGGCCAAGGAGGCGGTGATGAAGGCCCTGGGCGTGGGCTTGGGGGCTTTCGCCTTCCACGACGTCGAGGTCGTCTCCCTCCCATCGGGCGCGCCCACCCTCGTCCTACGGCGCCAAGCCGAGGCCCTGTCCCGGCGACTCGGCGTCGAGGAGTGGCAGCTCTCGCTCACCCACACCCAGGCCCTGGCTCAGGCCGTCGCCGTGGCCCTCTAGCGCCATGCGACCCGTCGTCACCCCCGAGGAGATGAAGGCGATCGACCGGGCTTCGCCGGAGCCGGTCGCCGTCCTGGTCGAGCGGGCGGGGGCGGCTGTCGCCCGGGCCGCGCTCCAACTCCTGGGTGGGGGGTACGGGCGGCGAGCGGTGGTGATCGCGGGAAAGGGAAACAACGGAGCCGACGGCCGGGCGGCTGCGGTCCGGCTTGCCCGTCGCGGGGTCCGCATCGAGGTCATCGAGGCCGCCGACCGGCCACCGCGACTGGCGCCCGTGGATCTCGTGATCGACGCCGCGTACGGCACCGGCTTCTACGGCGAGTACGACGCTCCCGACCCGGCGGGCAGCCCGGTTCTGGCCGTCGACATCCCGTCGGGAGTGAACGGGCTCACGGGCGAGACGGGGGGCCAACCGGCGCGGGCCGCCCGCACGGTCACCTTCGCGGCCTACAAGCCCGGCCTGGTGTTCCAGCCCGGCGCCGACCTGGCGGGCGAGGTAACCGTGGCCGACATTGGCCTGGACACGTCGGGGGCGACGGCCTGGGTCGTCGAGGAGGAGGACGTGCAGGCTTGGCTCCCGTCTCCGGGGGCCGAGTCGCACAAGTGGAAGGCGGGACTGTGGGTGCTGGCCGGCTCTGGGGGGATGACAGGGGCGGCCAACCTCTGCGCCCGGGCCGCCCTGCGCAGCGGAGGCAGCACGGTGCGGCTCGGCATTCCTGGAGTGCCCCCGGCGCCCGACTCCCTGGAGGTGGTGGGGCGCACGGTCCCCGCTACCGGATGGGACGCAACCGTGCTGGAGGAGCTCGACCGGATGAAGGCTCTCGTCGTCGGTCCCGGCCTGGCCCGGGGAAAAGGCACCGGGGAGGCCGTCCGCCGGTTGGTGGCCGAGGCCCCCGTGCCCACCCTCGTGGATGCCGACGGGCTGTTTGCTCTGGGGTCGGTCGACGACGCCCGAGCCGTGCTGAGCGGCCGGGACAAGGGCACGGTCCTCACCCCTCACGACGGCGAGTTCTCCCGGATGGTGGGCAGCAAGCCGGGACCGGACCGCCTGGAGGCCACCCGCGACCTGGCTCGCCGCACGGGAGCGACCGTCCTGCTCAAGGGCTCCACGACCATCGTGGCCGAGCCCGGTGGCCGGGCCCTCATCAGCACTGCCGGCGACGCCCGCCTGGCGACGGCGGGAACGGGCGACGTCCTCTCGGGCGTGATCGGCGCCTTCCTCGCCCAGGGCCTCGAACCCCTGGAGGCGGCAGGGGCGGCGGCCTACGTCCACGGAATGGCGGCGCGGCTGGGGTGGCGCCGGGGCCTGGTGGCCGGCGACCTCCTCGACCTGCTGCCGGCCGTGCTCAACCGGTTGCCCGGGGAAGAGTGACGGCAACCGCCGGCGCGGCGTTGGGCTCGACCAGCCGGCGCCCGGCCTGGGCCGAGATCGACCTGGGCGCCATACGTCACAACGCCGCCGCTCTTCTCTCCCGCGTCGCGCCGGCGCAGCTGTGCGCCGTGGTGAAGGCGGGGGGATACGGCCACGGGGCCGTGGAGGTGGCGCGAGCAGCCCTCGACGGCGGTGCTACATGGGTTGCGGTCGCCCTCGTGGAGGAGGGAGCCACCCTGCGCGAGGCCGGGGTGGCGGCGCCCGTGCTCCTCCTCTCCGAACCGTCGCCCGGGGCCATGGCCGACGTGGTGGCCCTGGGGCTGGTGCCGACGCTGTACACCTTCGAGGGGATGGGGGCGCTGGCGGCGGCGGCGCAGAGGCAGGACGTCGCTGAGCCGCTGCCCGTGCACGTGAAGGTGGACACGGGGATGCACCGGGTCGGGGCGTCGCAGTCGGAAGCGGTTCGGCTGGCGGTGGCCGTGGCGGAACGTCCGCAGCTCCGGCTCGACGGTCTTTGGAGCCACTTCGCGGTGGCTGACGTCCCCGGCGACCCCTTCACCGACGTCCAGGGACGGCGGTTCCGGGCCGCGGTCGAGGAGCTGGCCGCGGCTGGCGTCCGCCCTCCCCTTCTGCATGTCAGCAACTCAGCGGGTGCGCTGGCCCACCCTCAGTGGCATCAGCACTTCGTCCGGTGCGGGATCGCCCTGTACGGCGTCGCCCCCAGTCCCGCCCTCGAGGGCGCCGCCGACCTCCGACCGGCGCTCTCCCTCCGGGCGCGCGTCTCGTACGTCAAGGAGCTGGAGGCCGGGGAGGGGATCTCCTACGGCCTGGAGTACCGGCTGGATCGCCGGTCGGTGGTGTCCACCGTCCCCATCGGCTACGCCGACGGCGTCCCGTGGCGGCTCGGCGTGACCGGGGGGGAGGTCCTCATCGGCGGGCGGCGGCGACCGATCGCCGGCCGGGTCACCATGGACCTGATCCTGGTGGACTGCGGGCCGGGGTCGACGGTGGCACCCGGCGACGAGGTTGTCCTTCTCGGCGAACAGGGCTCGGAGGGCATCGGCGTGTGGGAGTGGGCCGAGCGGGTGGGCACCATCGCCTACGAGATCCTGTGCGGCCTCGGGCCCCGGGTGCAGAAGGTCTATGTGTGATCTGCGGCCCGAAGTGGGCTGTGGGATTCCGGGGCAGGGATAGCATCGAATGGTGCCGACCCTGGCCGATGTCGAGCAAGAGGCTGTGGGTTGCACCCGCTGCCCGCTGGCTGCCGGGCGGACGAAGGTGGTTTTCGGGGTCGGGTCCCCGGACGCCGATCTCATGTTCGTGGGGGAGGGCCCGGGTGAGCTGGAGGACCTGGCCGGGGAGCCGTTCGTGGGGCGTTCCGGCCGGCTGCTCGACCGCCTGATGTTCGAGGAGATCGGCATCACCCGTCAGCACTGCTACATCGCCAACGTGGTGAAGTGCCGGCCCCCGAGGAACCGCGATCCGCTGCCCGACGAGATCGCGTCGTGCCGCCCGTACCTGCAGGCCCAGATCGAGCTCATCGACCCGAAAGTGGTGGTGACGCTGGGGAACTTCGCCACCAAGCTGCTGCTGGGCACCACCGAGGGGATCACCCGGCTGCGGGGCCGTGTCTATCCCCTCGAGGGCCGCGTACTGGTGCCGACGTACCACCCAGCCGCCGTCCTCCGGGGGGCGGGCGACTCCATGGCCCAGATGCGGGCCGACCTGGTGCGGGCCAAGCAGCTGCTCCCCTCGCCGGCGCCCATGGGGCAGTCGGCATGATCGTCGCTCGCACCAAGTCGGTCGACGACACGCGGGCCCTGGCCGGCGAGATCGCCGGGCTGGCTCGCCCCGGGGACCTCATCCTCCTGGCCGGCGACCTGGGCACGGGCAAGACCGCGTTCGTGCAGGGTTTCGCCCGCAAGCTCGGGGTCGAGGAGCCGGTGACCAGCCCCGCCTTCGTGCTCGTCCGGTCCTACGAGGGCCGAATCCCCATCATCCACCTCGACGTCTACCGGTTGGACCACCTCCAGGAGCTGGTCGACCTCGGCATCGCCGAGCTCCTGGATGGGGACTCGGTCACCCTCATCGAGTGGGGCGACGTCGTGGCCCCCGCCCTTCCCGCCGACTTCCTGGAGGTGCGGCTGGAGCCGGGCGAGTCCGACGACGAGCGGGTGGTGACCGTGCGGGCCGTGGGCCCGGTCTGGCCCGCCCGCCTCTCCGCCCTCCGCCGGGCTGCCGCTCGTTGGATCCCCGCCGCGTGATCGGAGTGGCACCGGCGTGTTGATCCTCGGCATCGAGACGTCCACCCTCCAGGTGGGCTGCGCCATTGGGGGCCACGAGGGGGTCCTCGCCTCCTTCCACGCCGCCCGCAGACGTAGGCACGTGGAGACGCTCGTGCCCGCCATCCGGTTCACCTGTGAGCAGGCGGGGGTGGAGCTGTCCGAGCTCGGCGCGGTCGCCGTCGACGTCGGCCCCGGGCTGTTCAGCGGCCTGCGGGTGGGGGTGGTGACGGCCAAGACGATGGCCCAGGCCCTGCGGCTTCCGGTCATCGGCATCACCAGCCTCGACCTGCTGGCCTTCCCCGTCCGTCACAGCAGCCGGTTGATCGTGCCCTCGATCGACGCCCGGCGGGGTGAGCTGTACTACGCCTTCTACCGGCAGGTTCCGGGCGGCGTGCAGTGCCTCTCCGGCTATCACCTCGGCAAGCCCAGCGACCTCGCCTCCGAGCTGCTGGCGCGAGGCGAGGACGTCCTGATGGTGGGCGACGGCCCCGTGCGCTACGCCGACGAGCTGTCCGACGTGGCCTGGGGGGAGATGGGAGGGCCGGCCACGGCCTACCCGTCGGCCTCGGCCGTGGTCGAGCTGGCCCATCCCCGGGCCCTCCGAGAGGAGTTCGTCTCGCCCTCCGAGCTGGAGCCGATGTACCTCCGCAAGACGGACGCCGAGATCAACTGGGACTTGAGCGGCGGTCTGGGTCGCGGGCCCGAGCGGCCCTCTGAGCGGGGTAACGGGCCCGAGCGGCCCTCTGAGCGGGGTAACGGGCCCGAGCGGCGGGCCAGCTGATGGTGCGGGCCCGCGACGACCGTCGAGCAGCCTCCGGCCCTCCGGCGCTGATGGTTCACATCGTCCCCATGCGCCGGCGCCACCTCCGGTCGGTCCTGCGGATCGAGGCAGAGACCCACCCCCGTCCGTGGTCCCTCAGCCTGTTCATGAGCGAGCTGGCCCTCCGCACCAGCCGGGCGTACTACGTCGCCCGGGTGGACGGGCTGGTGGTCGGCTACGTCGGGCTCATGATGAGCGCCGACGAGGGCCACATCACCACCATCGCCGTCGACCCCAACTGGCAGCGACGCCGGATCGCCACACGCCTTCTCCTTGTCGCCGTCAACGAGGCCATCCGGCGGGGCGGACGGGCCCTCACCCTCGAGGTGCGCATGAGCAACCGGGCGGCTCAGGAGCTGTACCGGGCCTTCGGCTTCCGACCCGCGGGAGTGCGCAAGAACTACTACGTCGAGTCCAACGAGGATGCCCTGGTGATGTGGGCCGAGGACGTCGACGTCCCCGACTACCGGCTTCGCCTCGAAGCCATCGAGGCCGCGGTGCCGGGCGAAACCGTCGTCGAGCCTGAGCGGGGTGCTGGGCCCGAGCGGCCCTCTGAGCGGAATGGAACTCCGCCCCGCCCATGAGCGACAGAGAGGACCCGTTCGTCATCCTCGGCATCGAGACCTCGTGCGACGAGACGGCGGCCGCCCTCGTGGCCAACGGCTCGTCGGTGATCTCGTCCGTCGTGTCCAGCCAGGTCGACCTCCACGCCCGCTACGGCGGGGTCGTCCCCGAGATCGCCAGCCGGGCCCACGTGGAGCTGGTCACCCCCGTGGTGGCCCAGGTGCTGGTGGAGGGGGGCCTGGAAGGTGACGGGGTCGACGTCGTGGCCGCGACGGTCGGGCCCGGCCTGGTGGGCGCCCTCCTGGTGGGGATCAGCGCGGCCAAGGCTCTGGCCCTCGTCTGGGACGTCCCCTTCGTGGGCATCAACCACCTGGAGGCCCACCTCTACGCCTGCTTCCTGGAGAAGCCGGACCTTGAGCTGCCGGTCGTGCTCCTGCTCGTTTCCGGGGGCCACACCATGCTCGTGCTCATCGAGGACCACGGTAAGTACCGGCTCCTGGGCACCACCATGGACGACGCCGTGGGCGAGGCCTACGACAAGGTGGCGAGGTTCCTGGGTCTCGGCTATCCCGGCGGCCCCGTGATCGACCTGATCGCCCCGCAGGGAGACCCGGAGGCGATCGCCTTTCCCCGGCCCATGATCAGGGACGGTTACGACTTCTCCCTCAGCGGCCTGAAGACGGCGGTGGTCAACTACGTGAGAGCCCATCCCGACACCGCCGTCCCCGACATCGCCGCTTCCTTCCAGGCCGCGGCGGTCGACGTGCTCGTGACCAAGGCCAGGCGGGCGGCGGCCGACACGGGGGCCCGGGGGATCTGCCTGGGCGGCGGGGTGGCGGCCAACTCGCTCCTCCGGGCCCGCATCCTGGCCGCCTGCGAGGAGGACGGGATCGCCGGGTTCGTCCCCAGCCGGGAGTACTGCACGGACAACGCGGCCATGGTCGCGGCGGCGGCCTGGTGGCGCTACCGGTCGGACGGGCCCACATCGCTGGACGCGGGCGCTGCTCCGAACCTGCGCCTGGCCTGAACCCACGGGTCGCGGGGCCCGGTTGAAGGGTGGCGGATTCACGGCTATCGTTAGCACTCAACAGGTGAGAGTGCTAACGACGCAACGCACTACTACGGAGGTCAACCCCGCATGAACCTCAAGCCCCTCGAGGACCGCATTGTCGTCCGCCCCAAAGAGGCGGAAGAGATGACGGTCAGTGGGATTGTCATCCCCGACACGGCCAAGGAGAAGCCCCAGCAGGGTGAAGTCCTCGCCGTGGGCCCCGGCCGCCGCTCCGACCAGACCGGTGACGTGATCCCGATCGACGTCAAGGTGGGCGACGTGGTCGTCTACAGCAAGTACGGCGGCACGGAGATTACCGTGGACGGTGAGGACCTCCTCATCCTGAACGGCCGGGACGTCCTCGCAATCGCGACGTAACCATGCCCAAAATCCTGAAGTTCGACGAGAACGCTCGTCGGAGCCTGGAGCGGGGCGCCAACAAACTCGCTGACGCGGTCAAAGTCACCTTGGGCCCGCGCGGCCGGAATGTCGTGCTCGAGAAGAAGTACGGCGTCCCCACCATCACCAACGACGGCGTCACCATCGCCCGAGAGGTGACTCCGCTCGAGAACCCGTTCCAGAACATGGGCGCCATGATGGTGCGGGAGGTGGCGATCAAGACCAACGACGTCGCCGGCGACGGCACCACCACGGCCAGCGTCCTGGCTCAGGCCCTGGTGCAGGAAGGCCTCCGCAACGTGGCCGCCGGCGCCAACCCCCTCGCTCTCAAGAAGGGCATCGAGGACGCCGTGGCCGCCGCCGTGGAGAGCATCAAGGCCCAGGCCACCCCGGTCAAGAGCCGGGCCGAGACGGCGCAGGTCGCCACCATCTCCGCCGGCGACGCCCAGATCGGCGATGTCATCGCCGACGCCATGGAGCGGGTCGGCAAGGACGGGGTGGTCACGGTCGAGGAGTCCAACACCTTCGGGATGGA
>JBHENM010000123.1:0-20828 GCA_046262035.1 Acidimicrobiales bacterium
CCCGAGGTGGTCCTCAGGGCCGATCCCACTGACGCCAACACGTTCGTCCCCTCCGCTGGAGACCGCCACCGCCCTGGCGACGTCGGAGGCGACTGCAGCCACCGCCACCTTCAGTCCGATCCTGATCGGGTTCCCAACCGCTGCCGCGGACGCCTTCCAGCAGGCGATGGACATCTGGGGCGGCCTCATCAGCTCGCCGGTGCCCATCAAGGTGTCGGCCTCCTTCAGAAAGCGGCCTTCAGCGCGTCGGACACAGTCGGGCACGAGCAGTTCGGCGTGCCGGCGAGAAGGAGGAGGAGGGCAGGAGGCCTACGACGAGTCGCTGTCGGATGCGAAACGAGAACGTGACCGACTCGTCGATGCGGCAACGGCAGCGCTCAGGGAGGTGGACAAGTTCCTGAAGCGTGAGTCCATCTTCTTCGTCCGCTCTGGACCGGACGAGTCGAAGGACCCGAGCCCGGGGAGCCTCGCCAGGCTCGGTGCGGTCTTCGGCCACATCGACGCGGCCCGGAGCGCCGCCAGCAAGAAGCTCTAGCCCGAACCGCTGCCGGTCGACGCCGCGCGCTAGCACCTGCTGCGGACAATCCGCGGACAACGTGGGCCGGCACGCCGTCTGACCTGCCCGTTTCCGCCCAGTCAGCTCTTGAACAGGAAGTCGGCCTCCTCGGGATCGATGAGGAGGCCGACCTCCTCGCGGAGCAGCTGGTGGCGGGCCAGCGTCCGATCCTCGTCCACGATGGCGAACGCCACCTCGCGAGCACGGCCCACCCACTCGCGGTCACGCCGCAGCGACGCCAGCTTGAGGTCGCTGTGGCCCTTCTGGCGAGTCCCCAGGACGGTTCCCTCCCCGCGGATGTCGAGGTCCACCTCGGCCAGCTCGAAGCCGTCGGTGGTACGCACGAGAGCAGCCAGACGCTCGGCTGAGTCGGGGGTGCTGGCCTCGGCCATCAGGTAGCAGTACGACTCGTCCGCCCCCCTTCCCACGCGCCCCCGTAGCTGGTGGAGCTGGGCGATCCCGAACCGGTCGGCGTCCTGGATGACCATCACGGTGGCGTTGGGGACGTCGACCCCCACCTCGATCACGGTGGTCGCCACCAGGACGTCGAGGTCGCCCCTCCGGAAGTCGGTCATGACCGCCTCCTTGTCCTTGGAGGGCATCTGGCCGTGGAGCAGGCCCAGCCGCAGCTCGGGCCACACCTCCCGGGCCAGCCGTTCGTGCTCGGCCACGGCCGAGCGGGCCTGGATCTTCTCCGACTCCTCGACCAGGGGGCAGACCACGTACGCCTGGCGGCCAGCGACGACCTCCTCCGAGACGCGACGCTCGGCTTCGGACCGCTCGATGGGACCCTGTAGCCAGACGGTGGTCACCGGCCGGCGCCCGGGCGGGAGCTCGTCGAGGGTGGTCACGTCCAGGTCGCCGTAGACGGTCATGGCCGCGGTACGGGGGATGGGCGTGGCCGTCATGACGAGCACGTCGGGGTCGTCCCCCTTACCCCGCAAGGCGGCCCGTTGCTCGACGCCGAACCGGTGCTGCTCGTCGATGACGACGACGCCCAGGGCATGGAAGGCGACCTTTTCCTCCAGCAGGGCGTGGGTGCCGACCAGGAGGTCGACCGATCCGTCGGACAGGCCGGCCAGGATGCGGGTGCGCTCGGCCGCCGGCGTCCGGTTGGTGAGCAGTGCGACCCGGAGCGGACGATCACCGGTCAGGGTGGCCTCGTCGGGAACCGTGAGGTCGCCCAGGAGGTCGCCCATGGCCAGACCGTGTTGCTCGGCCAGCACTTCGGTAGGGGCCATGAACGCCCCCTGGTAACCGCCCTGCACGCCCATGAGCAGGGCCGTCAGGGCGACGACCGTCTTGCCACTGCCCACGTCGCCCTGGAGAAGCCGGTGCATCGGGTGGGGGCCGGCCAGGTCCGCCGCGATCTCGGCGATGGCCCGCTCCTGGGCGCCGGTCGGGGGGAACGGGAGCGCTCCGTGGAAGCGCCTGACCAGCTCGCCCTCCACCCGATGGCGGAGGCCCTTGGCCTCGTGCTCGAACGCCCGCTTGCGCATCACCAGCGCCAGCTGCAGTCGGAGGAGCTCGTCCAGGACCAGGCGCTTGCGGGCCGCACCCGCCGCCGCCATCGACTCCGGATTGTGGATGTGGTTGAAGGCCCACGTACGGTCAACCAGGTCGAGCCGGTCGCGCCACTCGAGCGGGAGCGGCTCGGCGAACTCGCCGGCCCGTCCCAACGCCTCCTCGATCCACTCCCCCAGCTCCCACGTGGTCAGGCCGGCCTTCTCCGACTGGGGATAGACGGGAACGATGCGGCCGGTGCGGTTTCCCACCAGATCGACCACGGGGTTGGTCATCTGCTTCCGGCCCTTGTAGGTCTCGACCTTCCCGAAGAAGACACCCTCGATCCCGTCGTGGAGCTGGCGGGCGCGCCACGGCTGGTTGAAGAACACGCAGCGCAGGTAGCTGGACCCGTCGAAGACGTCGACCTCCACGATGGTCCGCCGCTGGCGTGTCCGCCGGCTCTGGACCCGCTTCACCGTGGCCAGGGCCAGGGCCTCCTCGCCCACCTTGAGATCCCGGATGGCGGCCTGGTGGGTACGGTCGACATAGCGCCGCGGGTAGTGAGTGAGCAGGTCGAGGACGGTGCGGATCTCCTTGGCCTCGAGGGCCTCGGCCTTCTTGGGGCCCACCCCCGCCAGCTGGGTGACGGGGAGGAGTGCGAGCTGGGCCAGCCGCCGGGGCAGGGCCTACTCCGCGCTGAAGAGGTAGGCGGAAAGGGGCTGGTCCCCCCGGTGGACCTCGACCGCCGCCTTCGGGCGTTTCGCCGCCAACCACTCCGTCACCCTTCCCGTGGCCTCGGAGGTGGCGGCCTCCCCCTCGACCACCGTCACCAGCTCGTCCCCGTCCTCCACGAGCCGCTCGAGCAGGGCGCAGGCGGCGTCGGCCAAGCCGGCAGCGACGGTGACGATCTCATGGCCCAGGACGCCCAGGTGGTCGCCTTCCCGCACCGGGCCGGCGGCAGTGGTCGCGTCCCGGACGGCCCACGTGACCTCGCCCCAGCGCACCTGGTCGGCGGCCTCGGCCATCGTCTCGGCGTTGGTCTCGGCGTCGGCCTTCGGATCGAAGCCCATGAGGGCGGCGAACCCTTCGGCCAGGCTCTGCGTGGGCACCACCAGGACCGGCTTCCCGGCCATCTCCGCCGCTCTCTGCGCCACGGGCACGACGTTCTTGTTGTTGGGCAGCAGGACCACCCCTCGAGCCCCGCTGGCTTCGATGGCCTCCAGGAGCTCGGCCGTCGACGGGTTCATGGACTGACCGCCGGAGACGACCGTCTCCACGCCCAGTGAATGAAGGATGGTGAGGGCACCCTCCCCTGCGCCCACGGCCACCACGGCGGTGGCCTCCGAGGGTCGGGCCGGCGGTGGCGGAGCGTCGCCCTGGGGAGGCGTCGACCCGTCACCGCCGGCGCCCTCGCGGACCCACCGCTCCTCCGCCACCTGCTCGGCCAGGTCGGTGACCCGGATCTGGCGAGGGCGCCCCATGTCGACGGCGGCGTCGATGGAGGCCCCGATGTCGTCGGTGTGGATGTGGCAGTTCCACAGCCCGTCGCCGCCCACCACCACGATGGAATCGCCCAGCGCCGCCCAGGCCTGCTTGAAGGCAGCAACGGCCTCGTCGGGGGCCTCCAGCAGGAACATGACCTCGTAGCGCAGAGCGTCCTCTGCGGCGTCTTTGGAAACCTTCTGCGCCACCGGTGGGCCCTCCATCTCCGAGGGCCCGAGCGGCCCTCTGAGCGGGGTGCTGGGGTCGGGAGCGGGCACGGGGCGCTCGTCGGCCACGAACAGAAGGACGTCGAGCAGGAGGAGGAAGCCGGCGCCTCCGGCATCCACCACCCCCGCCTCGGCCAGGACCGGGAGGAGGTCGGGTGTGCGCTCCAGGGCGCCGCGACCGGCAGAGGCGGCGGCATCGAGGATCCGGACGAGGGTGACGTCCGGCTCGGAGACGGCCTGGGCCGCTTCCGCCGCTTCTCGCACCACCGTGAGGATCGTGCCCTCGACGGGTCGCATCACCGCCTGGTAGGCGGCCGTCGAGGCTGCCGCCAGGGCCTCGGCCACGGCCCGGCCATCGGCCGTCGGGCATCCCTTCAGCGTGTCGGTGAAGCCCCTGAGGATCTGGGACAGGATCACGCCCGAGTTGCCGCGTGCACCCATCAGGGAGGCGTGGCCTATGGCCCGGCACACGTCGGCCATGGCCTCCTTGCCGTCGACGTCGACCGGGCCCAGGTCGGTGACGACCGACTCGAGGGTGAGGGCCATGTTGGTACCGGTGTCGCCGTCGGGCACGGGGTAGACATTCAGGCGGTTCAACCGCTCCTGGTGGGCACGGAGCGCGTCCCGATAGCCGACGAGGACCGCCTTGAGGTCCTTGGGCTCCAGTTGGTCGAGCGAAGTCACGGCGAGAGCGGTCTAACGGAGCAGGCCGGCAGCCGGAAGCCGGACATCGTTGACCATGGGCGCTCCAGCGTAGCGGCGCCTCCGCCACTGCTAACGTGAACGAGTCATGGCCTCGGTTTGCGATGTGTGCGGGAAGAAGCCGTCGTTCGGCATGAGCGTCAGCCACTCCCACCGGCGTAACCGCCGGCGGTGGAACCCGAACATCCAGCGCATGCGGGCCATCGTGGCCGGGACTCCGAAACGCGTGAACGTGTGCACCGGCTGTCTCAAGGCGGGCAAGATCGTCAAGGCCGTCAGTTAGCCATTCGGGCTGATTCGTGGCGGCCGACGATCTCGACGAGGCCCGCCGCCGGTTGGAGGACGAGTACGGGCAGGTCAGACGTCATCTTGACCGCGTCCGGGATGCGGTGCACGGCGTGGAGCAGGCCGGCCCGGAAGACGACCTCTACGGTCTGCTGGGCAAGCTCGAGGACCGCGTCCAGGAGGCCCGCACCGGAGGGGTGATCGGATCGGGTGCCCACGGCCACCGGCGGGCGCTTCAGGACTACCTGGATCTCAAGGGTGAGGGATGAGTGACGGATGAGCGAGGTCTCCGAGCGCTACCGGAGGCTGGCCGACGCCTTCGCGGCCAGGCTCGCGGCGGTGCCCGAGGACAAGTGGTCGAGCCCGTCGCCGTGTGAGGACTGGACGATCCGGGATCTCGTGGCTCATGTCGTCACCACCCAGGGCATGTTCCTCGGCTTCGTCGGTCGGGAGATCGGCCCGGTGCCATCGGCCGAGGACGACCCCGTCGCCGCCTGGGAAACCGCCCGCTCCGTCGTCCAGCGCGAGCTGGACGACCCCGAACGGGCCGGGGCCGAGTTCCAGGGCTTCTCGGGTCCCACGACCTTCGGGGCCGCTGCCGACCGGTTTCTCTGCACCGACCTCGTCGTGCACGGGTGGGACGTCGCCCGGACCGCGGGCTTGGACGAACGCATGGACCCGGCCGACGTGACTCGGGTACGGCGGTACATGGAGGAAATGGGGGACGCCCTGCGTGGCCCGAATGCGTTCGGCCCTGCGCTCGAGCCGCCCGCCGGTGCCGACGAACAGACCCAGCTCCTCGCCTTCCTCGGACGCCGGCCCTAGGGCTGGGCCGGCGGCGGCTGCCCCGCCGCCTCATCCCCGCCGAGGAACTCCTTCACCTTCTCCGTGCCGGAAGCGATCTTGTCCGTGTGCTTGCCGCCCGTCTTTTCGTCGACCACGTCAGCCACCTTGTCGAGGGCGTCGCTCACCGTGTCGGCGTGGTCCTCGGCCAGCTTCTTCGCCTTGTCGAACAAGCCCACGATCAGGACGTCTCGGATTCGCCTGGAGCGCCCTGCCACGGCACCTGAGGAGCCTCGGCGTCGCCCTGGGTCAAGGGGTCGTTAATCGGCTTCCCGGCCTTCTGGTCTCCGGTCTTCTCTTCTTGGTCGTCCTCGTGCTCGGCCATGGTCCTCCTTTTCCCACATCGCTCCATCTCATACCCGTCCGCTCGGGCCAGGGTGCCCCGCTCAGAGGGCCGCTCGGGCCCAGGCCTACCCGCTCAGAGGGCCGCTCGGGCCCAGGCCTACCCGCTCAGAGGGCCGCTCGGGCCCAGGCCGGATTCACGGGGCCGATGCCGGCGCCCAAGTCCACGCCGGCGGCGATGGCTCTCGTCACGAAGGCCTTGGCCGCTACACAGGCGTCGGCCGGCTCCATGCCCCGGGCCATCTCCGCGCAGATGGCGGCCGAGAGGACGCACCCCGTCCCGTGGGTGTGCCGTCCGGCGACCCGCGCCCCCTCGAGCCACCTCATCTCCCCGTCCGCCACCAGGAGGTCGGGCGACTGCTCGCCGTCGTCCAGATGACCGCCCGTGATCATCACCACCTGTGGTCCCACCCCGGCCAGCACTCTCCCCGCCTCCTCCATGGTCTCCCGGTTGACGACGGGAAACCCGGCGAGGGCACCCGCTTCCTCCATGTTCGGCGTCACGACCGTGGCCATAGGGAGGAGCGACAGCCACATGGTCTCCAGGGCCCCCTCGTCGAGCAGCCGGCTGCCGTGCTTGGACACCATGACGGGGTCGACGACGAGGGGCTGGACGCCGTAGTCCCGGACCGCCTGGGATACGGCTTCCACCAGCTCCAGCGATGCCAGCATTCCTGTCTTGGCTGCCTCTGCTCCGATATCGCTCATCACCGAAGCGATCTGGGTCCGGACCAGCTCGGCGCTGACTGCTTCGAAGGCCTGCACCCCGAGGGTGTTCTGGGCGGTCACCGCGACCACGGCCGCTGTGCCCCAGACGTCGTGGGCCTCGAAGGTCTTGAGGTCGGCCGTCACCCCGGCCCCTCCGCCGGAATCGGTCCCGGCAATGGTGAGCGCCACTGGCCTTCGGGACGGGCTCACTGGGCCTCCCGCTCAGATGGCGGCTCGGGCCGTGCTCCGCGCTCAGATGGCGGCTCGGGCCGTGCTCCGCGCTCAGACGGCCGCTCGGGCCGTGCTCCCCGCTCAGACGGCCGCTCGGGCCGTGCTCCCCGCTCAGACGGCCGCTCGGGCCGTGCTCCCCGCTCAGACGGCCGCTCGGGCCAGGCGTGCTCCCATCCCAGGAGGGGTAGCTCGGCGTCCCGTAGGCGTCGCTCGGCGGGGTCGGCGGTGCAGCGTCCGATCCGAAGCGGGATGGGCAGCCCCGAGGCGGCGAACGCAGCCTCCACGCCATCAGGATCGGGGGCGCTGAACAGGAGCTCGTAGTCCTCCCCTCCGCCGAGGGCGGTGGCCTCGGGGTCGTCGGAGATACGGGCCACGCCGAGGGCCACGGGAACGCGGTCGAGCACCACGCCCACGCCCGAGGCGTCGGCCAGGTGGTTCAGGTCGGAGGCCAGGCCGTCGGAGAGGTCGATCATGGCCGTGGCGCCCACCCGGCGCGCCGCCTCCCCCTCGTGCAAGCGAGGGCGGGGCCGCCTGTGGGCCAGGTCGAGATCGGCGTCCTCGGCGGCCCGGCCCGCTCTGAGCAACGCCAGTCCCGCCGCGGCGGCGCCCAGTGGAGCGGTCACGAACAGGGTGTCGCCGGGCCCGGCCCCCGACCGCAGAACCGGCGGGCGGCCTCCGAAGGCGGCCTCGTCCCCGTCGCCCACGACGGCCACGCTCACCACCAGGGTCGGCGCGTGGGTCAAGTCACCTCCCACGATCGGGCAACCGCAGGCCTCCGACGCGGCCAAGAGGCCGTCGAACAGCAGGTCGAAATCGATCTCACCCAGCGGGCCTGAGACCGTCACCAGGCAGTAGCGGGCCCGCCCGCCCATGGCGGCCACGTCGCTCACCGCCGCCGCCAAGGCCTTCCAACCGAGGTCGTCCACCCCCACCAGGGCGAGGTCGGCGTGGACCCCGGCCACGGCGGCGTCGGCGCACAGGAGCAGGGAGCCCGAGGGACCGTCCACCACCGCAGCGTCGTCTCCTATGGCGGGCAGGCGCCTGCGCAGTCCCTCGATAAGGCTGAACTCCCGCACCATCGGCGCCTCCGATAACGTTCCGGAAGAGGTTAGGCAGGCTCGCACTGAGTCCGGGAAAGGAAGACAGTGCAGGGTGTGGTGAAGTCGTACGACCCGGGAACGGGTGAAGGAACGGTCGTGCGCGATACCGACCGCTCCGAGTACTCCCTCTCACGGGACGCCCTCACCGGCTCCGTCTTCCGCATGCTCCGCCAGGGCCAGCGGGTCATCTTCGAGCTCGACGACGAGGGTCTGGCCACTGGGCTGCACCTGGGCTCGGAGGTCGACATGGGGACTCCAGGGTTCCCTCGCCGGGTAGCCGATCCCACCGACGACAGGCTTCGAACGAAAGGCGGTTGATGACGGTCACCGACACGGGCACGCAGACGCGAGGGCGATTGGTCGAATGGGTCGACGAGATGGCGGCTCTATGCACACCTGACCGGGTGGAGTGGTGTGACGGCACCCAGGAGGAGTTCGACCGCCTCTGCCGCCTGATGGTGGAGCAGGGCACCCTGACTCCCCTCAACGACGCCAAGCGCCCCGGTAGTTACTGGGCCACCTCGGACCCCGCCGACGTCGCCCGGGTGGAGGACCGCACGTACATCTGCTCCAAGGAGGAGATCGACGCCGGCCCCACCAACAACTGGCGCGACCCCGACGAGATGAAGGCCACGCTCACCGACCTGTTCCGGGGCTCGATGCGGGGACGCACCATGTACGTGGTGCCCTTCAGCATGGGCCCCCTGGGCTCGCCCATCGCCCACATCGGCGTCCAGCTCACGGACTCGCCCTACGTGGCCGCCAACATGCGGATCATGACCCGCATGGGCCAGGACGTGCTCCACGTTCTCGGCGACGGCGAGTTCGTTCCCTGTCTGCACTCGGTCGGAGCCCCGCTTGAGCCGGGCCAGCCCGACTCGCCCTGGCCATGCAACGCCGACAACAAGTACATCGTCCACTTCCCCGAAGAGCGGGCCATCTGGTCGTTCGGATCCGGCTACGGCGGCAACGCCCTCCTGGGCAAGAAGTGCTTCGCCCTCCGCATCGCTTCGGTCATGGCCCGCGACCAGGGCTGGCTGGCCGAGCACATGCTGATCCTGAAGATCACCTCCCCCGCAGGCGAGTCCCGTTACGTGGCCGCCGCCTTCCCCTCCGCCTGCGGGAAGACGAACCTGGCCATGCTGGTTCCATCGACGCCCGGCTGGGTCGTCGAGACGGTGGGCGACGACATCTGCTGGATGAAGTTCGGGGAGGACGGCCGCCTCTACGCCATCAACCCCGAGGCCGGGTTCTTCGGCGTGGCCCCAGGGACCTCGGACAAGACCAACCCCAACGCCATGAAGACCCTCACCCGGAACTGCTTCTTCACCAACACCGCTCACACCGACGACGGCGACGTGTGGTGGGACGGCATGACGGACGAGCCTCCGGCCCACCTCACCGACTGGAAGCGCCAGGACTGGACGCCCGAGTCGGGCACGCCTGCCGCCCATCCCAACGCCCGCTTCACGGCCCCGGCCTCGCAGTGCCCCTCGATCGCGCCCGAGTGGGAGGACCCCGCAGGCGTGCCGATCTCGGCCATCCTCTTCGGCGGGCGCCGCTCGTCGGTGGTGCCCCTCATCCACGAGGCGTTCTCCTGGCAGCACGGCGTGTTCCTGGGCTCGATCATGGCCTCGGAAACGACGGCCGCGCAGGCAGGAGCCGTGGGCAAGCTCCGTCGCGACCCCTTCGCCATGCTGCCCTTCTGTGGCTACAACATGGCCGACTACCTCGGTCACTGGCTCGACGTGGGCCGGGCCACCACCCCGGAAAACCTTCCCCGGCTCTACTACGTCAACTGGTTCCGCAAGGGCCCCGACGGCAAGTTCCTGTGGCCGGGCTTCGGTGAGAACAGCCGGGTTCTCAAGTGGGTCTTCGAGCGGGTGACGGGGGGCGGCGACGCCGTCGAGTCCTCCATCGGCGTGCTGCCGGCCCCGGGCGCGGTCGACATCGAAGGCCTCTCCATCGGGGACGCCGACCTGGCCGAGTTGCTCCGCGTGGATGACGAAGAGTGGCGCCAGGAGGTCCCCTCCATCGAGGAGCACTACGAGCAGCTGGGCGAGCGGCTGCCTCCCGAGCTTCGGGACGAGCTGGCGTCCCTCGAGAAGCGCCTAACCGCTGGCGCTGAATAGCCCCTAGGGCTCCTCTGTTATGGGGCTCCTCTGTTATGGCCGTCTTTACATTCGAGGCAAGTTCCTGTTGCGCGACAACGCCCGTCGGAGGATGATCGGCATGGGTCGTGACCTGCCACGATCGGGATTAATGACCCTCTGTGGCACCCGATGCTGCTCGGTGGGGGCGGCCCATGAAGTGGGACGGCGGACGAAGGCTTGCTGCGAGTCGCGCCGGATTTCGGAGCGACCGGTGAGGCGCGCCCCACTGCTCGGCGGTCCGAGGCCGGCCTCGTTAGGAGGCCGTTGATTATCGCGTCGGCCGCTGCGCGGCCGGGCGGCTGACCCCGAACTCTTGCGCCGGGAGAGCGACGGTCAGCCGCCAAGAGAGGCTCATTCAACAGCCTTCTACCGCCGCGGGCGCATCGTGACCGCGGCCAGGGCGTCCACGACGCCGTGGCCGTAGAACCCGTTGAAGGCCGGGGTCCCTTCGCACAACGCGTCAGCGATCGACGGGCGCTCCGGGTTGTAGCGGAATAGCCGCGGCTCGGGGCACGGGCGGTCCCACGCCGTTGCCTTCAGCACCGTCTCCATGCTCACGGGCGGGAACATGAGGCCGCCCAGCCGGCGGTCCGGGACCTTGAACTTGCTGACGATGAGGCCCGCTGTGCCGGTGACGTGGGGCGCAGCCATGGACGTGCCCTGAATGTACCGGTAGTAGGCGCAGACGCCGTTCTGGCAGTCACGGACGGTGCTCGTGTTGGTGGGCACACCGTCGACGTCGATGTCGCGGTTTTCCGCCGCGAGGGAGGCCGGGTAGGCGGAGAGGATCATGTTGGCGGGCGAGCGGAAGTCGGGCGTGTCCCGCCGGTCGCGGAGGTAGCCGCCGGGCGCTGACAGGTCGGTCTGCTCGATCCCGTAGTTCGAGTAGTCGGCCTTGACCATGGTCGGGCCCAGAGCGCTCACGCTGATCACGTGGTTGCTCTCGGCCGGGACGGTGATGCAACTGTTGTCGACCTCCCGCGTCTTTGTCATGTCCAGCGGGTAGCCGGGGCTGATGAAGTCGAGGGTCGGGTGACCGAGGTCGGTGAGCTGGTTGCCCAGCGCCGCCACCAGGGTGACGTTGCGGCCGTGGGCGTAGTCGATCGCTCGCTGGGTCGCGGAAATGATCGTCCGCTGCTCCAGCTGCTCGGCGGGCGAGTCGTCGGGATGGGCCTGGCAGTTGAACAACCAGGGATCTGTGAAGAAGCTCATGTTCACCACGTCGATCCCGGAGTCGGCCGCGTAGGTGAGGGCGTCGACGGTGGACTGGAGGAAGAAGAAGCTCGAGTCCTGACCGGCGCGAAGGTTGACCAGGGTAACGTTGGGAGCCACGCCGGCCATGCCGAGGCCGTTGATGGCGGCGCCGACGATACCGGCCACGTGGGTGCCATGGCCGTTCTCGTCCACGTCGGAAGGGTCGGAGCAGGACTGGTCGGGCTCCTCCTCGCACGGGCCGTCGGCGTCGGGAACGTCAGTGGTGAAGTTCCGGCTGAGCTCGCGGCTGAAGTTGGGGGCCAGGTCGGGGTGGGACCCGTCGATGCCGGTGTCCATGATGCCCACGAGCACGCGCTTGTCACCCCGCTCGACGGCGTGGGACTCGGTAGCCGTGGCCCGGACCATGGCCATGTTCCACTGCAGGTGGGCCAGGGGCTCGGCCCCGGCAACGGCCGCCGTGAGCGCCCCCCCGGTGACGGGGCGGGCTTGACTCTCCACCGCCACGTCGTCCGGGCTCTCCACGGGATCGACCTTCGGCCGGTTGGCCGGCGGCGCGAAACCGATGGGGCGGTTGCGGGCCGCACCCTGCACGCCGGGCTTGCCGGCCACGTCGGCCAGGAAGGTCGGGCTGGCGGCCGTGACCGTGGCCAGACCCACCGCCGGGTTCTCCTTGACCACGGTGCCGCCCGCCTCGCTGATCGCCCGGCGCCCGTCCGCCACCGAGGTGGTGCCCGGGCGGTAGAGCACCAAGTACTCCTGCGCCTCGCCCACTGCCGCCGCCGGGGGGAACCCGCCAAGGGAGCTTGCCGCCACGGCCAGGCCCAGAAGAGTCACCAGGGCCAACGTCCTGCGCATCGCCACTACTCCTTGTCCGTCACTACGTACAGGGTGGCACGTCGGGGACGCCCTGGGGGAACAGCCTTGCTCGGCGCCGACCACTACGCTCTCCCCGCTCGCCGGTGTGCCAGGAGGGAAGCTGCATGGCAGTCAGTGCGTTCGTGCTCATTCAGACCGAGGTCGGCAAGGCCGCCCAGGTGGCCGAGGAAGTCGCCAAGATCGACGGTGTGGTATCGGCTGAGGACGTGACCGGGCCGTACGACGTCATCGTCCGAGCCGAGGCCGAGACCATGGACGACCTGGGCCGCCTGGTCGTGAGCCGGGTCCAGCTCATCGACGGGATCACCCGGACCCTCACCTGCCCGGTGGTGCACCTCTAGCCCTGCCCATCCGGCCCTGGCGCCGGGCGTGGCGGTCGAGGGCGACCTGCACCAGCCGGTCGAGCAGTGCGGGATAGGCCACCCCCGAGGCCTCCCACATCCGGGGGTACATGGAGATGGGCGTGAACCCGGGGATAGTGTTGACCTCGTTGATCAGCAGGCCCCGGCCCTCCTCCTCGTAGAAGAAGTCGACCCGGGCCATGCCCTCGGCCCGGACCGCAGCGAAGGCGCTCAGCGAGAGTTGGCGGACCTCCTCGGTGACGGCTTCCGGGAGCGGCGCCGGCACCAACAGGTCGGCCTTCCCCTCCAGGTACTTGTCGGCGTAGTCGTAGAAGTCCCGGCTGGGCCGGACCTCCCCCGGCAGAGATGCTTCCGGTTCGAGGTCGCCCAGCACCCCGCACTCGATCTCCCGGCCCACCACCGCCTCCTCGATGACGATCCACTCGTCGTAGCGCAGGGCCTCCTGCAGGGAAAGAAGCAGCTCGTCGGGGTTGGCGGCCTTCGTCACACCCACCGAGGAGCCGAGGTTGGACGGCTTGACGAACACCGGCCATCCCAGCTCGGCGGCGGCACGACGGGCCACGGTCTCGTCCACCTCGTGCTCCCGGAGGCCGAAGTAGCGGGGAGAGGGCAGGCCCGCCTCGCTCAGGAGGCGCTTGGTCGTGAGCTTGTCCATGGCCACGGCCGACCCCAGGACGCCGGCGCCCACGTAAGGCACGTCCGCCAGCTCGCACAATCCCTGCACCGTGCCGTCCTCACCGAAGGGGCCGTGGAGGAGGGGAAGGACGACGAGGGGCCCGGCGGGTCCCGGCCCGCGACTCCGCTCAGAGGGCCGCTCGGGCCCCAGCGCCTGGAAGGGCTGAAGAGCCCGCCCTCGCGCCTCGAGCGCCGCCGGGAGGGCGGCCGCCCCACCCGTCGCCATCAACTCCTGGGCCTTTTCGGCCAGGACCCATGCACCTTCGGACGTGATGCCGATGGGAATCACGTCGTAGCGGGAAGGGTCGAGGGCCTTGAGCACGGACACGGCCGTCACGCACGAGACCTCGTGCTCGGCCGACCGTCCCCCGAAGAGCACGACCAGCTGAATCCGGTCAGCGGTCGGGGGCACGGGTCACGCCTTCCCGACGAGCATGGCCCGGATGCCCAGGCCCATCACGAAGAACCCGCCCAGCCCGTACAGCAGGTACAGCCGGTGCTGGAGCTGCTGGCGGTACGAGTAGATGATGCCGACGGCGATGATGGCCACGAACCCGTAGAACATGTGGAACTGCGGGACGGAGTAGCCCTGGCCCGCGACCAGACCGACCCCCAGCGCCACCTGCACGAACACGGCCAGCTCGGCGAAGGCCGTGAACCACCAGAGGGCCCGCGAGCGGAGGCCGGGCCACCGTAGGGCGCCCAGGGCCCACAGGCCGGCCATCCCGTTGCCGATGATCATCATCCACGACCAGCCGTCGTGGATGGCGAGCAGCGATGCCGTCATCCGTGGCTGAAGGACTGATCGGTGCGCTCGGGTGCGCAGACGGTCCCGTCCGTCACCCAAGGCCCTCGAAGAGGTCGTTCTCCTCCGTGCCCTCCGGGGCGCCCCACAGCACGTAGTCCTCCTCGCCGAAGGCGGCGGCGAAAGCCTCCGGCGCCATGGTCAGGAACCAGGAGCTGTCCGAGATCTGGCTTCCGTGGGCGATCATGGCCTGACGCTTGCGCTCGACGAACCGGGTCACGTCCAGGCGCATGGTGATGCGTTCCCCGGGCACGCCGAGAGACCCCATGTCGAACTCGGGGTCCTCCGGAGGGCCGTCTCCCAGGGCGATCGCCTCGTTCATGAGCTTGATCATCCGGTCGCGGTCGATCGTGCTGAGGTACACCTTGGGTGTACCTGCCAGCTCGGCCGCCCGGACGCCCACGCGGTGGACCTGGATGTGGTCGGGATGGCCGTAACCACCGTTCTCGTCGTAGACGGTCAGGACGTCGGCTCGCTCTTCTCGCAGGATCACGGCCAGGTGCGCCGCGGCTTCCTCCACGTCCGCCTGCCAGAACGACTCCGGCGCGTCGTTGGTGGGCCGGCCCATCATTCCCGAGTCGGCGTACCCCAGGAACTCCACACGGGCCGCGCCGAGGATCTCGGCCGCGGCGTGGGTCTCCTGCACCCGCCGCTGCCAGAGCTCTTCTCCGGCCTCGAGATAGTCGTCCTCCACCTCGCCGTGCTCACCCCGCGTGGCGACGACCAGCACCACCCGGTGGCCCTCGGACGCCGCCTTGGCCATGGCGCCCCCGGTGGCGATGGCCTCGTCGTCGGGATGGGCGTGGAAGACGACGAGCGTCCGGCGGGGCATCAAGCGGACCCTAGTGGGAGGGCAAGGAATACGTCAGAGCGTGAGGGCGCCGCAGGTGAAGGTGCCGTAGCGGCCTGATGCGGGGTCGGCGACGTTGTAGCTGAGGGGCTCGCCATCGCCGGCGGTGAGGGTGGCGCCGTTGAGCCGGTGCACCGTGGTGGTGCCGGTGTACGCCGGGCTGCCCTCACCCTCGGCTTCGTAGACAGCGAGGCCGGCGTCGGTGCACTCGAGGCCGGAGCGGAACCGGACCCCGCCGCCGACGGCGAAGACGGCCTGCAGCCCTCCCAGGGTGGCCGCCTCCAGCTGACAGGCCCGGAAGACGAACAGCCCGAGGAGCGTGGTGGACGCCCCGGACCCGACGCGGAGCCAGATCTCGTCGCTGGCGTCGCCGTTGACCCTGGCGGGGCCGACGAGGGCCACGGCCGCCGGCCCCGGCTCATCCCCCTGCAGAACCAGATCCGCCCCTCCCCCTCCCCCCAGCTCGGCCCGCAGGTGCCAGCTGGCGATCTCGTCCGGTGGTCCCGTCCTGTACACCTCGACGGTGTCGGTGCGCCCGTCACCGTTGACGTCGGCCTGGCCCGACGTGACGTCGGTGGCGCCGGGTTCAGGGGCGGGATCGGCACAACCCGGCTTCGTGGTGCCGGGAGCCGCGGTGCTGGTCGGGGCGGGGACGGTGAGGGCGGGCACGGTGGTGACGGCCCCCACCGTCGTGGAGCTGGCCGCCGAATCGCCGTCGTCGCCTCCGCAGGCGCCGAGCAGGAGGGCGGCGAGAAGGCAAAGGGCCGTGGGTCCGCCGCGGCAGCGCACACCCAGATCCTACGGTCCCGCACCCTTAGGGTGGTGCTGTGGTCCTCCCCCCCGGGTTCCGTTTCGGCGTAGCCACGTCTGCCTTCCAGACCGAGGGGGGGTTCAACGGGCCGGGAGAGCCGGCGAACAACTGGCTCGACTGGGAATTCGCCGGGCGCGTGCCCGGGGCCGGGCGGGCTCTCGACTTCTGGAACCGCTACGAGGAAATTCTCGACAAGGCCCAAGAGGTGGGATGCGACACCTTCCGACTCTCGGTGGAGTGGGCGCGCTGCGAGCCGTCACCCGGACATGTCGACAAGGAGGCCTTCGCCCGCTACCGGGCCATCCTCCGAGCATGCCATCAGCGGGGCATCGAGCCCGTCGTCGCCCTCCACCACTTCACCCATCCCGACTGGCTCGGCCGAGACCTGTGGCTCCAGCTCGACGCACCCGATCGCTTCGCGGCGTGGGCGGCCACCGCCGTCGACCACCTGGGCGACGAGTGCCACCGGTGGTTGACGATCAACGAGATCAATGCCCTCGCCTTCGGCACCTACTTCACGGGAGCGCTCCCGCCTGGCGGGCTGGGCCGCACGGGCGACGTCGTGCGCGCCCTCGGCCACCTGGTGGCCGGTCACGTCCTCGCCTACTCCGCCGTCCACTGGCGCCAGCCCGAGGCCGTGGTGTCGACCAACAACCACGCCGTTTCCGTCTACGAGCTGGACCGGCTTCTGATCGACGTGCTGCTGGGCCACAGCCGCGGGGTCGAGCGTCACGAGATGGGCGCCTGGCTCACCGAGCGCCGCCGGGCGTACCACGCGGCGCTGCCGGCCGCGGGCCTGGTGGAGCGGGCCATGCGGGCGGCCGCGGCGAGCATCCTGCCCCTCGACCAGGCCTTCCCTCGTGCGGTGTCCGAGGTGTACCGGGGCCCGTACGAGCGCCCCCTCGACGTCGTCCAGGTCAACTACTACGACCCCGTGGCTTCCCATCGGATCCGCTGGCCGGGGAGGCGCACGGTCGGTGGGCGCAGCTGGTCGCCGTTCCGCCAGATCTGGGAGGACGCCGTCCACCCCGAAGGCTTGGGGCTGTACTGCCGGCTCAACCACGAGCCCGGGCTCGACCTGTGGGTGGCCGAGAACGGCCTGTGCAACCGGGTGAGGGCGGGGCACGGGTATCCGCGCCTCGACGGCTGGGACCGGGTGCGGTACCTCGGGGCCAACCTCCTTGCCGTCGCTGAGGCGGTGGACGAGGGGCTGCCCATCACCCGCTACTTCCACTGGACGCTGGCCGACAACTACGAGTGGGGCTTCTACGAGCACCGCTTCGGCCTGTACGGCGTGGACCATGACACCGGCCGGTGGAGCGCCCTCGACTCCTTCGGAGGCGACGCCGCCGGCACCTACCGCGAGCTGGCCCGGACTCTGCGCGAGGGGTCCGTCGCCGTTCGGTGATACGGCCCGGCGTGGGGTTGGGGCCCCACGCTCGGGAGGAAGGCAGGGTTGGAGCCCCGCCTGGGGCGGCGAGGCCGCAGACAAGCACAGCGACCTCTAGAACCGGTCGAGGAGCTGGGCCTTCTTGGCTTCGAACTCGGCTTGGGAGATCACTCCGCGCTGGCGCAGCTCGTCCAGCTTCTCCAGTTGCTCCAACGGAGTCAGCTCCCGTCGCCCGGCCATACGGTCGGCGTCCCGGGCGTGGGCCAGCTCGATCTGGCGATGGATCTCGTTCTGCAGCTGCTCGGGATGCGAGAAGTTGTGGAACTCCTGCTGGCCCTGCTCCCCCGCCGACTCGATGAGGAGGTCTCCGGCGCCCACCATCCGCTCGACGAGGGTGCGGCGGAAGCTGATGTCGTTCAGGCGCTCCAAGGGAATCTCCTTGCCGTGCTTGGAGAACACCCCAGTGCGGTGGATGAGGCGGTCGCTGGTGACGGTGAAGTTGGTGGTCACCCACCGGGCATAGCGGGCCACGACCCACACGAGGCAGACGGCGGCCAGGATCAGGGCCGGGAGCGTGGCCCAGTCGGCATCGAGTTGGGTGGCGGCCACAACCGCGAGAACGATGCTGGCCACCAGCGCGGCTGCCGGCCCGATGAAGAAGGACCAGTGGGGCCGCAGGTCGAGGATGATCTCCTCGCCCTCATTCAGGTACTTCCGGGGGAACGGCATCCGTGGTCAGGGTAGGTGGAGGCGGACGTCAGCGATAGACCTTGCGGCGGAACAGGCGATCGGCCGACGTGACCCGGTCGAGGAACAGCCGGCCGTCGAGATGGTCGATCTCGTGGAGCAGGGCGCGCGCCTCGAAGGCGTCGGCCTCCACCACCCGGGCCGATCCCTCCGGCGTGAGTCCTCGCACCACGACCGTGCTGGCCCGGGGAACGTCGCCCGTGAGGTCGGGCACGCTCAGGCACCCCTCACGGGCCAGAACGGGAGCGGACGCCACCAGCACCTCGGGGTCGAACAGGACCAGCTCGCCGTGGCAGGACTTGGCCTTCCTGTGGCCGGTGACGTCGATGACGAAGGCCCGCACCGACACCCCGATCTGCGGCGCGGCCAGGCCCACGCACGCGG
This sequence comes from Acidimicrobiales bacterium, assembly GCA_046262035.1. Classification (GTDB taxonomy): domain Bacteria; phylum Actinomycetota; class Acidimicrobiia; order Acidimicrobiales; family AC-14; genus JBHENM01. Next base: position 18,251 of record JBHENM010000123.1, read on the forward strand.
GCCGGGAACGCATGGTGTCGATGAGATCGGCAGCCAGGGCCCGAGCGGCGTCGTCGACCTCCCCCACGGACCGTGACCGTTGGTTGAGGCGCGGGTCGGGAAGCAGGACCACGGGGAGGACAGCCACAGGCGGTCAGAGGATGTCGGCGTCGGCCGGGTGGAGGCTGCACTCCACGCCCAGGTCGACGGCCAGGATCCGGAGCCGGCGCTCGAGGTCGTCGGGATCTCCCGTGGCCGGCACGCTGACCTCGAGCAGCATGGCGTACACCGGTGAGGAGGGCTCGCCGATGACGCGGGTCGTCAGGTCGACGATGTTGACTCCCTGGTCGGCCAGCAGGGTGGCCACCCCGTGGACGATGCCGGGGCGGTCGGCTCCGTAAACCGAGACCGTCCACGGTTGACCGGGAGGCGACGCCGTGACCGCCTCCTCGATGGGGCGCACGGTGACCACCAGCTCGAAGCTCTCCGCCGCCCCAGCGAGGGCTGATTCCAGCTCGGCCGGCGGCACTCCGGGCGGGGCGTCGACCACCAGCATCATGGCGAAGTGCCCCCGCAGGATGGTCATCGACGTGTCCTCCAGGTTGCAGCCGTGCCTGACGAGGACACCAGTGACAGCGGCCACGATGCCGGGCCTGTCCCCGCCGACGGCGGTGACGGCTACGTGGGGCACGGGCGCCGGCGCCGGCGGCCTCCCGGGCCGCTCATGCGAACAGCTGGAGTTGGCAGAGCCGGCCCACGGCGTCGTCCCACGATTGCAGCCGGCGGGCGCGCGCCACGGGGTAGTCGCGGTTGTACGGCCGGTCGAGCAGCCAGGACTGACAGACTGCGGCGAGCTTCTCGGCCTCGTGGGGGTTGTCCTCCACCGTCACCAGCGCCCCGAGGCGGGCGGCCACCTCCGCCTTGGTGCCCACGGGCGTGTGGTGCACCGCCTCCAGGGACAGGCCATGCCGGTCGAGCCAGTCGCGGGTGCAGTCGGCCAAATGCTGGGGGCGGGCGGTGATGCCGACGACCCGCCAGCCCGTCGACCGCAGGCGGGACACGCCCCATGCCGCGCCGTCGGCGACCGGCGCTCCGGCATAGAGGGCGGGATCGGTGAACAGCTCCTCGATGAAGGCCTGGAACGGCGCCTCGGGCAAGCCCAGCCGCAGAAGGCGCAGGTCGTAGGTGCGCCAGGTGTCGGGATGGCTGGCGACTCCGAAGCGATCGGCGATGCGGGACGCGAGCCCGGGGCCGAGGTCGCACACCACACCGTCGAGGTCCAGACCGATCAACACGACATCGAGGTTAGCGACGTCGTGTGACAGCCACCGCCCGGAGCGCGGACGCCGCAGACAACACGGCCCGGCATGGGGCAGGGGCCCCATGCTCGGGAGGAGGCCGGGGTTGGGGCCCCGGCCGGGGCGGCGACGCCGCAGACCACCGGTGACACTTAACGGTGCCAGGGCCCCCTTGAGTGTCACCGGTTCGGACAACCCTTGACTCGAAGCCGGGGGAGGCGCACAATCGATTTGTCGGAAGCGATCGGTCTTCCGAGTCCCCGGATCTGGCGACCTCAGCGTCACCACCCGCCGGGCTCGGTGTCGGATCGCCGACGACGAGGACGCAGTCCATGTCATTCGGGCATTGGGTAAGCGGCCACGAGGTTCGGCCCCGAGAAGTACGGAGAGCGCAGCTCGAAGGCTACTCGGGGCCGCTCTCCGTTCCGGCTCCGTTTCCCGACCATCCACCCTTCTGTCACACCCCGTGGGTACGGTCGAGCGGCGATGGTGGCCCAGCCGACCTCTGCCCTCGACGGGCGTGCAGTGGGCCTCGAAACCGACGAAGAGCCGGCGCTCCTGGCCGGCCTCAATCCGGCCCAGCGGGAGGCCGTCACCACCTCTGCGGCGCCCCTCTGCATTCTGGCCGGAGCCGGCTCGGGTAAGACCCGCGTCCTCACCCGGCGCATCGCCTGGCAGGTGGCCACCGGTGCCATCGATCCCCGCCACGTGCTGGCCCTCACCTTCACCCGCCGGGCGGCGGGCGAACTGGGCTCCCGGCTTGGCGCCCTGGGTGTCCGCGAGCAGGTGGCGGCGGGCACCTTCCACGGCCTCGCCTACGGGCAGCTGCGCCGGCGTTGGAGCGACCTGAACGAGCGGCCGCCGGCCCTCCTGGAGCGGAAGGTCCGCCTGCTGGCGCCCCTCCTCCCCCGCCGGACGACGCCCGGGCCGAACGGGCGCCCGGCGCCGTGGGTTCAGCCGGCCGACGTGGCCACCGAGATCGAGTGGGCCAAGGCCCGCATGATCACCCCGGCGGCCTACGAGCAGGCGCTGGCGGCCACGGGCCGCCGGCCGGGGCTGCCGGCGGCGGTCCTGGCCGAGGTCTACCAGCGCTACGAGGACGAGAAGCGCAGGCGGCGCCTCGTCGACTTCGACGACCTGGTGATCCTGTGCGCCGAGGCCTTGGAAACCGACGCCGGCTTCGCCGCCGCCCAGCGCTGGCGGTTCCGGCACCTGTTCGTCGACGAGTTCCAAGACGTCAACCCCGCCCAGTACCGGCTGCTCGAGGGCTGGCGGGGCGGACGACCCGACCTGTGCGTGGT
>JBHENM010000124.1:0-1305 GCA_046262035.1 Acidimicrobiales bacterium
GCTTGCGGTGGCAATTGCCGTGTCGCTGTCGGTGCTGGTCATGGCCGGCGGGGCCGGCGCCGAACGGCTGGCCGAGCCGGTGGTGACGCCGTCGCAGCAGGTAACCAAGGACCTCCGTCCGGGCCGCGGCTACACCAACGCTCATGTCCTGGTCCACCCGAACAGCCCGAACATCATGGTCATCGCCCACGCCGACTTCAGCACCTCGACCTGCGTCGTCCACATCAGCCGTGACGCCGGGCGTACCTGGGCCGAGGCGCCTGCCAAGCCCGTGCCGCCCCAGTACAAGGCGTGCACCCGCCCCGCCTTCGGGGACTTCATGGCCGCTCGCTTCGGTGTCGACGGCACGCTGTACTTCGCCTCCACCGGTGGCGACACACCGGGCAGCCGCGGTCCCACCGACGGTTACGTGGCCCGCAGCACCGACCTCGGTGAGACGTGGCAGTTCTCGGTGGTGGCCAAGCCCGTCGAGCGGGAGTTCACGAGATTCGACGGCACGAAGTTCATTGCCCTCGAGCGGTTCAACTACGCCCGACTTGCCACACACCCGACCGACCCCAAGCGCCTGTCCGTAGGGTTCCGGGTGGAGACCGCCGACGCCTTCACGCCAGCGCCGCCCGTGCGCAGCATGGTCTCGGTGTCTACCGACGGCGGGGTCACATGGTCCAAGCTCGTCGACAACATCGAGGAGAGCATCCCCCGGAACGAACTCGCCGGCTCAGACGCACCGGCGATGGTCATCGGCACCGACGGGGCCATCTACGCGTTCACCAAGGAACGGGCCCCCGGCGGCGGCATCACCCTCCCGACCCAGCCGAGTGCCGCCACGCCTCTGGGCGAGCCGGCCCTCTGTCAGCCGGCCTCGGCCAACCCGGCCACCCCGCCGACGCTCCCGATCCCCACCGGTACCCCGCCGAAGGCAAACGAGCCCGGCGCCGGCACCCGCCTGATCATGTCGAAGTCTACCGACGACGGGAAATCGTGGAAGTCCTCGACGATCGACGACGGCGGGCTGGCCTGCATCGCCTGCCTTAGCCTCCCTCAGACGGCCATCGACCCCAAGACCGGCACCGTCTATGTGGCCTTCGAGCTGAGCGAGTCGTCGCTGCCCAACCCTCGCGACAATCGCGACGTCTTTCTCATGAGCTCCACCGACGGCGGCGTCACGTGGAGCAAACGGCTCAAGGTGAACGACGACAACGACCCGAACCGCCAGCCCAACTACGACCAGTTCCTCCCCGGGATCAGCGTGGCCCCCAACGGGCGGGTCGATCTGGCCTGGTACGACATGCGGACCGACGGCCT
>JBHENM010000125.1:0-7165 GCA_046262035.1 Acidimicrobiales bacterium
CTGACCCGATGGCGGCGAGTCCATCGGCAGCGGAACCGGCGCTGGTGGATGCCCGGGTGGTCCCATGACTGGCGAAAAGGTGGTCCCATGCTCCTGGCGAAACTCAGCTCAGGGTGGTCCCATGTGGCTGGCGGGCGACACAAGCGGGCCTTTGTAGGCGGAGGTGCTCAGGGGTGGCAACCCTCTCGGCTGGGGTCGAGAACGATGCGACCACCGGAGGTGCACCAGTAATGGGTCGCGCCGTGGCCTTGGTCGACCCGACACCGGCCTATCGGAGGGGCCTGGCGGTCGTCTTGGAGGAGGCGGGGTTCCGGCCGGAGGCGCCCGCTGACCTCAGCGAGTGGCTCCGGTCGGCCTACGGACCGCTCATTCTTGTGACGATCCGGGTCGAGGAGAACTGGGCCTTGATACCCGCCGATGCCCTGCGGGCCGAAGTCCCCATCGTGGCGCTGCTCCCCTCGCCGACGCCCGTGGCCTATTCGGCGGCGCTTCGGTACGGGGCGATGGGGGCGGCCCCGTGGGATGCGGCGCCCGAGCACATCGTCCGAGTGCTCCACAGCGCGTCGGAGGGTCTGGCCGTGCTCCCGCTTGAGGTCGCACGGTCGCTGGCCAAGGACTGCTGGTCGGTCGCGCCCGACTGGATGACGACGACCAAGGTGGAGCTCCTCCGGAGCCTCGCCGGCGGCATCACGGTCGGTGCGCTGGCACGGCGGGCGGGTTGCTCCGAGCGAGCCATGTACCGGCGCCTCCAGGGCCTCTACGGAAGGATGGGCGTCAGCAACCGTTCGGAGGCAATCGTCCGGGCGAGTCGCTGGGGCCTGATCTCGTGACCAGCAGCTTGACGCCAGTATGCGCCGCGGTGTCGTCAGAAACCTGACGTTCGTCCGGCCGGATCCCGCAATAGAGCGCGCATGCATCGCACATTGTCTCGGCAGTGCCCGCTCCTTATGGTTGTGTCTGACCGGCCGTAAGGAGAATGGTCGGTTGATCACTTTGCCTACGGTTCGGCGTGAAAGGAGAAGCTGTTGCTGGAAAATCATCGCGTCCAGTCAGGTGAAGGCACTCCTGATGAGGGCCAGCTCGAACCCACCCCCCTCGTCCAGGGTGCGGGTTGCTCGGCCTGTGTCGGGTTCCGCTACTACCCGTTCCTGAGGTCCTGCGCGTACTGGTGGAACCAGTACGCCCTCGCTCTCTAGGCGCGTGGCTTCTGCGGAGGGAGGGGGAGTGGCATGACGGCCGTCGCAATCGGTGAGGACGCCGGCGCGCCGCGCTACGAGTCCCCTCCCTACCGCCCCACGTGGGTCCTGCATCTCCAGCCGGGGACGGCAATCCTCGTCGAACGTCACTCGCAGTACTACGTGAGATTGAGTGCCGAGGCCACCGAGATCGCGCTCCTGCTGGCGCGCACCGGAAACCTCGAGCAGGTGGCGACGATCCTCGCGGCCTCCGGCGGTCAGAAGTGGCGGGACGGCGGCGAGCTGGCCGACCGGCTGGGTGCCAACCAGTTCACGGCCGCGTGGCGAGACGGGTTGCTCGGCGACGACCTCCGGGTAACCGGCTCCTCACAATCGTATGTGCCGCTCACGTGCTCGTTACAGCTCACGAACGGGTGCAACCTACGGTGCAGCTTCTGCTACGCGAGTTCCGGCAAGCGCTACCCCGAAGAGCTCACCCTTCCCGACTGGCTGAGGACGATCGAGCTGCTGGCCGCTGCGGGCGTGTGCAGCGTCACCCTGACTGGTGGGGAGCCCACGATCGCCGACGGCTTCCGCCAGATCCTCGCCGCCGCCGGCGCCTATTTCGTGAACGTCGACGTGTTCTCGAACGGCCTCCATTGGACCGAGGACGCCCGCCGGATGGCAGGTGCGCTGGGGAACGTCAGGTGCCAGGTGAGCATCGACGGGAGCCGTGGCCGCCACGACGAGATCCGCGGCCGCATCGGGTCCTATGACAGCGCGGTCCGCAGCATCGGTGACCTCCGGGCGAGCGGCGTCCCCGTCTCGGTGGCGATGACCGTCACGCCGGACAACTGCGGCGACGTCGGGCCCCTCATCGACGAGGTGGCGGTGGCGGGCGCGGTGATGTTCCGGGCAGGCCGCGTGCAGAACGTTGGTCGCGGCGATGGAGAAGGCTTCGCGCTCACTGGCATCGAGGAGGAGGCCGTGGTCGCCGAGCTGCGCGAAGCGGCCCGACGGTGGCCGAACATCCACGTCGTGCGTTGGGACGTGTGCGAGACGGACGCCGACAAGGTGGCCGCCGCGGTCGGCGCGACGGCAGAGTTCATGACGCCCGGCTACCTGCACTGGCACATCCGAGCCGATGGCTCGGTGACCCCTTGCCAGATCGAGGACGCTCCCATGGGTCACATACTTCGCGACCCCATCGGCGAGATCGGGAACCCGGTGCGGATAGGCGAGGTAAGGGCGCAGGCGCGGGGGTGTCGGTGCATCGGGCGGGTCGAGCTTCCCGCCCCTGCGGCGCCGCCCTTTCTCGGCCGTCGGCCGGCGGGACGGGGCCTCCATGTCCCCATCGCCGGGTAGGGGCACGATGCGGGGCGATACCTGTCTCGCAGGACGAGTTAGCTGCTGATGCGCTTCGCTGTACTTGGTGTCCTGTCCTCGACCGCCGGGCTGTTCCTCTTCTGGAGGTACCGCCCTCGAGCGCGGCGGCGACTCGGCGCATCGGTGGTCGTACAGGACCAGGCCACAGCCGTCAGAGCGGCGCGTGTCCACGCGCGCGAGCTGACGGGGATAGACGTCACGGATTGGCAAGCGTTCGCCGTCCCCTCCTCCGACCCGGCGCTGCTCCAGCAGGCCCACCAGCTCGACATCACCGGCGAGGTGGCGCCCCTTTTCCAGCGCTGGGGGCTGCTCTATGGCTGGCGGGTCCGGTTCTGCGGCCCGCAGGATTCGGTTGCCATCGGGCTCGGCGGCACGGGCGACGTGAACTTCCTCCAGGTATCGGGCCGGCGACGCAATGCCGTCAGCGCCTTGGGACGTCCCACCCCGCTGGCCGACCTGCCGCCGTCGATCATGGCGGACGGCGCGGCGATCGTCACGCTCCGCTCGGCTGGGCCGGACGGGGCGGCACGAGCCGTCACCAGCCTCAGGACGGACGCGTCCGCCGGCCCGGAGTCGGCGACCTTCGTCGAAGAGACGCCATGGGCGCGGGTGGCGGTCACGGTTGAGTCGTGGAACGAGCGAGTGCTTGGAGTGGTCATGCGTGCGGCGGTCACCGCGCAGGGACTCGACGTCGTGCGGGAGGCGGATCGACGGGGGCGAAGGCTTCAGAGGATGGCCATGACGGGCATGGTTCTTGCCCTCCTAACCGGCGGCATGGCCCTGATCCTGGCCCGGCACGCCCCGCCCATGGACTTGGCGCTGGGGCTCGGGTTCTTCGCCTTGGCCTGGGTGATGGTCGGGGACCCCCAGATGTTTCCGCGGATGGTCGTCTTCGAGTTCGACGGGCGTGAAACCTTGGCGGGGTTACGGCGCCGGCACCTTCGCCAGACGGCGATGGCGGCCCTGCTGAATGGCGGCTTCGTGACCGCTGGTGTCGCTGTCGGGCAGGGACTGCTGGCGCTGGCTGGCGCGCCGGCGGGGCCGTCCCTGTCGCTGCAGCTCGGCGTCGGAGCTCTCGTTGCCTGCACGTGGCTCGGCCTGACCGCGTCCGCCTACTCCTTCCTTGCCGCGCGGAGGTGGCTGGCGGCGACCGCAGAGCTCCCGCCCACGGCGATCCGGCGCCTGGGATACTCATGGCGGGATGTAATCGGCGCGAGCCTGCAGAGCTCGATCGGCGAGGAGGTGCTGTACCGGTTGGTGATCATCTCACTGGCGTGGCACCTCCTCGGTCAACCCCTGGTCGGGGCCCTGGTGGCTGCCGCTCTATGGTCGGGCACCCACGATGTCGGCGACGTCCGGCCTCGGATGGTGAGATCCGTCGAGCTGTTCATCCTGGGATGCACGCTGGGGCTGGTGCTCGTGTTCGCCGGCCTGGCCTCGGCCATCGTCGCCCATTTCCTCTTCAACTTGCTCGTGCTTGGATGGCCGCTGCTGGCCGCCGGGCGCTCTCGGGTCGAGGCCGCATGGCAGTGATGCCCGACAGCCGGCTGGAGTCCCTCCTCGCCGTGCGTTCGCTCCGCAAGACCTACGCCTCCGGGCACGGTGTCCACGACGTGAGCTTCGAGATCGCTGCCGGCGAGACTCTGGCCCTGCTCGGTCCCAACGGGGCGGGAAAGACCACGACGGTCCGATGCATCCTCGGCCTCATGCGCCCCGAGTCCGGCTCGATCTCGGTGCTAGGATCGCCTCCCGGCACGCTTCGCGCCGGGCAGGGCACGGCGCTGGTCCCCGACAGTCCCGACCTGTACCCGACGCTCAGCGTCGAGGAGCACCTTCGCTTTCGGGCTCAGGCGTTCCGTGTGGCTCGGCCCTTCGAGGATGCGATCCTGGAGGCGATGCGCGCCACGGGCATCGAGGACCTCGCCGACGAGCTCGGAGGCGAGTTGTCGCGCGGACAGCGGCAACGGGTGATGCTTGCTGCCGCAGTCCTGCAACGGGCCGCGCTCTACGTGCTCGATGAGCCCACGGTGGGCCTCGACCCTCCGGCGCTCGCGTGGCTGGAGAACTGGCTGACGCGCCAGGCTGCCACCGGATCCGCGGTCCTCGTCGCCACCCACCAGATCGACTTCATGGCTCGCGTCGCCGACCGCGCCGTCCTTCTCCAAGACGGCCGGGTCGCGGCCACCCTCGACGTGCCCAGAGGGGCCGACCAGCTGGAGGCGTGGAAGCACCGGCTGGTCGAGCACTTCGACGTGTGGCCGGGCGATGGCTGAGATCCTGCGGCTCCGCCTGCGCCAAGTACTGCGAACCGTCGCCAGCAGCGTTCCCGGTCGGCTCCTGGCGTTCGTCGCGGCCGGCATGGTCCTCGCCGTGGCAATCCAATACTTCGTGATCGGGGACGCCCCCGGGACCCCTCTCGGGCCCGATGGCCCGTCGTCGGGGCCACTGCAAGCCGAGGTGGGCTACGCCGTCCTACTGGCCGTGGCGCTGAGCCTCTTCACCGGCGCCCAGAGCTCCCGGTTCCCCTGTACGCCCGCCGACGTGGCGTGGATCTACGCCTCCCCGGTACCGATCGGGCACGTCATCCTGGCTCAGCTGGTATGGCAGGCCGCCAGGCGCTGCATTTTCTGGGTCCTCGGCGGCCTGGTCGTCGATGTAGTCGGCACCTTCGCCCTAGACAGCATCCCGGGCGCATTCCTGGGGCGGGCCGTGCTCGCCACGCCGTTGCTGGCGGGGCTGGCGGCGGTGAGCGTCGGTGCCGGCAGCACACGCGGGTCGACCGCACCGGCACGAGCGACGGTCGCCCTCGGCGTGGCAATCGGCGCTGCGGTCCTGACACCCCTGTTGGTCTTGGTCGTCACCGGATCGACGGCCGGGGAGGCGCTCGACGGCGCGGCCTTCTCCCCCCTCGCCCGCTCGGTCGGCGGTGTCTTATTCGGGGAGTACGACCTGCTCGCACTGGTGGCGCTCGCGGCGATGGCCGTCCTGGCTGTGACCCTGTGCCGAGCCGGTGGGGCGGGACTGCGGGAGCAGCTGACCCTCGACGCCGCCTTCTGGGCGGACTTCAGCATGACGTCGATGAGGTCGACGGTCGCTGAGCGCAAGCCCTCGTTCCGGCATCTGTCGAGCCTTACGGGCCCGTGGTCGATCCTGTGGTTCGAGGTGGCCGTGCTCCGCCGGGCCAACTACCAGCGATGGTCGCTCCTCGTCCTCGTCGTCACCTCTATCCTCACCGCTGGCTTTGCCCCCGAGCTCGTACCGCTCTTCGCGTATGCGGCGCCGGTCAGCGTCGTTACCGGCTCGTATCTCTCCGGCCTCGCCCGCCACCTGAGGCTCCGAAACCTGCTCCTCGTGCCGGGCGGGATGGTGAGCAGGGTCGCGGCCGCCGAGGCGGTCCATGTCGTGCTCGCCTGCGTTGGCTTGGCCCTGAGCCTGACGGTGGGCGGGCTGGCCGGTGGTTACGGTCCCGGGGAGATCGCCGTCCTCCTGCTTCAGGGCGTCGCCCTGCTCGTCCTCGCGTTCTCGGTGCGGGTGGCGGCGGCGGCGATGACCGTGCGGGACGGCGTCCTTCCCGGGGGCCTGTTCCACCTCAGCCTGGCGGTGGCGACGGCCGGGGCAACTGCCCTGTTCGTGGCCATCTCGTGGCTGGGTTCGAAGATCGGGGCCCCGACCTCCGCGGCTCTCGTTGCCCTGCTGGCAGTGGCGTCATTGCTCCTCGGGGCCGTTGTGCGGCTGCTCGAAGCCCGAGTCGAGTGGGGGGCCCCCCAGGAGGAGCCGACCGTCCCGGCCGACGTCGCGGCGAGCCGTTCCTGAGGCCACCCGCCACGTCACACAGAGCGCAGGGCTTCGGTTGGAGCCAGGCCGGCGCGCGCCGCCGGGTAGAGACCGGTCAACCCTCCTATCACGAGCGCCGCTCCCAGCGCGGCGACCAGGCTGACCGGGGGATGACGACCGTCCGCGACCGGCTGGTTGCGCAGAGCGAGGTCACGGCACCTCCCACCACCGCCCCTGCGATCCCCCCGGGGCCGACCGGAGTAGGGACTCCGAGAGGAACTGGCTTCGGATCTGGCTCGTGGTCGCGCCCAACGCGCGGCGAATGCCGATCTCCGCACGCCGCTCGAGCCTCGAGATGACCATGTCGTTGGCGATGCCGACGCCGCCGAGGACGAGAGCCGTGGCCCGGGAAGGCTCTACTCGAGCTAGGTAGTGCGCGGCATGAAACGAGATCTACTTCTCGGGCGTTCAGCGCAAGGCCCTCACGCCCAGCGACTTCGCCGGCCTAGCGGGGGTCGAGTCCCGACTGCTCGCCCTCGAGCGCCGCCACGAGGAGACCGCCGTCCTGTTCGAGTGGAAGTTCACCGCGAGCACCTTGCCAGGCTCATGGGCCGACTTGCCGACAAGCCCGACTACCAGGGGGCCGCCTGGGACGCCACGGATACGTGGCGAAACTTCGGCGCAGAGCACTAGCCCTGATCATTCACCGAGCCGCGTGAGCTGAGGGCTGCCCATCCGCGGAAGTGCCCACCAGAAAAGGGATTCTGACGTTCTCGACGCGTCACAGTCCCGAACTGGAGGGCACCTACCAAGTGAACCGTAACAGCACA
>JBHENM010000126.1:0-8343 GCA_046262035.1 Acidimicrobiales bacterium
GTTGTGGATTTCTCGCCTACAACGTGGGGACTCTCGGTGGAAACCCCTAGGGCGACCTGGGACTCCCGCCTCAGCCGCCCGCTACCGGGCGAAATCCCGAAGTGCGCGACACTCCACGTCATGCCCCGACTCCTCGACACGATGTCCGGCTTCGAAGCCTTCGCCCGCAAAGCAGCCCTGGAGACGCCCTACATCCGCGAGTCGCTGTGGCGGGACAAGTACGAGGCCGCCTTCCCCGAGGTCTTCGAGGGCTTCTACGCCAGCTCCGGCTCGCCGACGGGCCGGGCCGCCATCGTCCGCCAGCTGTCGCAGCTACGGGAGCGGATCGAGGAGGCGGCTCCTTCGGTCCGCCGGTCGATCGAGGAGGTGGAGGCCAGGCTCCCCGAGCTGCTCGGCCGGCCCCTCGAGCCCAGTCCCGTGCACGTGCTCATGGTGGGCACCCTGACCACCAACGCCGCCGTTGGTCGGGTCGGTGACGACGTCGCCGTCTTCCACTGCCTCGAGTGGTTCCAGTCGCCCGAGAGCACAGCCGTGCTCGTCGCCCACGAGACCACCCACGCCTGGCACGAGCTCGCCCTGGGCGCCAAGCCGCCCGAGGACAACGCCGCGTGGATGGCCTTCTCCGAGGGGGTGGCCATCCAGGCCAGCCGGGAGTTGATGCCCGACCGGCCTGAGGAGGACTACTTCTGGTACGGCCACCCCGACGTGGAGACGTGGCTGCCCTGGTGCGTCGAGCGCCGCCAGGATCTGCTCGACCACTTCCGGGCCGCCCTGGACGTGCCCGACACGGTGGAGACCTACTTCGGGGGCGGCACCATCGACAGCCAGTGGCGGGTGGGGTTCTACCTGGCCGACGAGCTGGTCCGCACCCTCAACCGGCCCCTGAGGGAGCTGGTGGCCATGGACGTGGCCCAGGGCCAGGCCGCCATCCGGCAAGTGCTGGGCTCCGACGACCCCGAGCACCGCCCCCCGTCAGCCCACTGAGGCCGACGGCCCGGCCTACTCGAACCTGGGCGAGGCTCCCGCCTCTTCCCATTCCAGGCGCGGGGCGTCCCTCCACAGCCGTTCGAGCTGGTAGTACCGGCGGGTCTCGTCCAGGAAGAGGTGGACGACGAACACGCCGTAGTCCAGGAGGGCCCACTCGGCGCTGTCCAGCCCTTCGACCCGCAGCGGCGATCCTCCGCCCTCGGCCTTGACCCGCGCCTCCACCTCGTCGGCCATCGCCCGCACCTGGCGGACGTTCCCGCCGCTGGAGAGCACGAAGGCGTCACAGATGGCCAGCACGGCGCCGACCTCCAGGATCAGGGTCTCGTCCCCGCCCTTGGCCGCAGCCGCTCGGGCTGCGGTCCGGGCCAGATGCCGGACCTGCTCCAACTCGCGTTCGGATGACGTGGACGTAGGGGTTCCTCCAATCGGTGACATCGAAGTCGACCGGCCGTTCGCAGCCGGGACAGACGGACGATCCCTCACCGGCACCCGTGATGGTGTTCGGCGGCGGCTGGTCGAGCCGGCATCGGAATCATCTGCCTCCAGCGTACAGATTTCGCTCCCGGATGCGCGCCAATACCGGCGGGGGCACCAGCCAGTCGAGGGGCTGGCCGGCGGCGGCCCGGGCCCGGAGGTCGGAGCCGGACACGTCGAGGTGGGGGATGGGCACCCGTTCGACCCTCCAGCCCGGGTCGAGGACGGGATCGGGAGCGCCGGGCCGGTCCACGACGGCCAGCGCGGCCAGACGGCGGACCACGTCGGGCCGCTCCCAGGTGCCGAGCTCCACGCCCACGTCGGCCCCCACGACCAGGAAAAGCTGCCGGGACGGGTCCTGGGCCGTGAGCTGCTCCAGTGTGTCGGCCGTGTACGAGTCGCCCCCGCGGTCGATCTCCAGCCTGCTGGCCTCGATCCCCTCGGTCCCGGCCACGGCCTCGGCCACCATGGCGTAGCGGTCCTCGGCGGAAGTCACCCGGCGGTCGCTCTTCTGCCACGGCACGTTGGCCACGACCAGCAGGACGCGGTCGAGCTTGAGGGAATGCCGCACGTTGACCGCCGCCACCAGGTGGCCCACGTGGATGGGGTCGAACGTCCCGCCGAAGACGCCCAACCTCTCCATCGCCCGGAGCATACGAGTTGGCAGTACCGTTTCTTGCGCCGATGAGCACTTCCGCACCCCCCGATTGGACCCCCAGCAGCTGGAGGGACCGGCCCGCGCTCCAGCAGCCGGACTGGCCCGACCCGCTGGCCCTGGACGACGCCCTCAGCCGCCTGGCGGCCCTGCCCCCGTTGGTCTTCGCCGGCGAGGTCCGCCGGCTGACGTCCTCCCTGGCCCAGGTGGCGGACGGCAAGGCATTTCTGCTCCAGGCCGGTGACTGCGCCGAGTCCTTCGACTGGTTCTCGGCCGACTCCATCAGGGACAAGCTCAAGGTCATCCTGCAGATGGCGGTCGTCCTCACCTACGGCGCGGGCGTGCCCGTGGTGAAGATGGGCCGAATCGCCGGGCAGTTCGCCAAGCCCCGCTCGTCGGCCACGGAGACGGTGGGCGACGTGGTCGTCCCCGCCTTCCGGGGTCACATCGTCAACGACGCCGCCCCCAACGCCGAGGCCCGGGTGGCCAACCCCGAGCGCCTGCTCCAGGCGTACCACCAGTCCGCCTCCACCATGAACCTCCTGCGGGCCTTCACCAAGGGCGGCTTCGCCGACTTGGCCCAGGTTCACATCTGGAACCAGGAGTTCGTGGCCACCAGCGCCGAGGGCCTGCGCTACGAGCGGGTGGCCGCCGGGATCGACCGCGCCATGCGCTTCATGGCCGCCTGCGGGATCGACCTCGACCGGGAGGCCTCCCTGCACGAGGTCGACTTCTGGACGAGCCACGAAGCCCTCCTCCTGGGCTACGAGGAGTCCCTCACCCGCCAGGACTCGCTCACCGACCGGTGGTACGACTGCTCGGCCCACCTCCTGTGGGTGGGCGACCGGACCCGCCAGGTCGACGGGGCCCATGTGGCCTTCCTCACCGGTGTGGAGAACCCGGTAGGGGTCAAGCTGGGTCCCACTGCCACGCCCGAGGAAACGGTGGAGCTGTGCGAGCGCCTGAACCCCCACCGGGTTCCCGGGAGGCTCACCCTCATCTCCCGCATGGGGGCGGCCAGCGTCGAGGCCCTGCTGCCTCCCCTGCTGCGAGCCGTGCGGGATTCAGGGCATCCGGTGGTGTGGGCGTGCGACCCCATGCACGGCAACACCTACGTCAGTCCCGGGGGACGAAAGACCCGTCACTTCGACCACGTCATCGAGGAGATCCGGCTGTTCTTCGCCGCCTGCCGGGCGGACGGGGTGTGGCCCGGAGGCGTCCATGTCGAGCTCACCGGGGAGGACGTCACCGAGTGCCTAGGCGGGGCCGAGGAGGTGCTGGACTCCCAGCTCGAAGACCGCTACCTGACCGCCTGCGACCCCCGTCTCAACGCCCGGCAGTCGCTCGACCTCGCCTACCGCGTCGCCGAACTCCTTCGCGATTCCTAAGGGCCGCAGCCACCTGCTGCTCGCCCTACCCGCGCTGGTGGGGACGGTCGCAATGCTGGTCGTCACCCGGCGAGGCCCCTACCTGAGCGCCGACGGACTGGCCTACGTGGGCATGGCCCGCAACCTGGTCGACGGCCACGGCTTCACTCCCCCGCCCGGCGCGCCGCCCCTGGGCAACTTCCCGCCCCTCTACCCGCTGCTGCTGGCCGTCATCGGCTTCCTGGGCCCCGATCCCCTCACCGTCGCCCGCTTCCTGAGCCCGGTGCTGTTCGGGATGACGGTGCTGCTGGTGGGACTGCTCTGCCGGCGAGTGACGGGCTCGCTGGCCCTGGCCGTCACCGCCCAGCTGCTGGTGGTCTCCGGCGTCGACCTCCTCGCCTACCACTCGGCCGCCCTGAGCGAGCCCCTCTTCCTGCTGCTCGCCTTGGCGACCCTCTTGGCGCTCACGAGCTGCCTCGCCCGCCCCCGCCCGCGTTTGGTGGTCGCCGCCGCGGGCCTGGCCGCAGCCACATGCCTCACGCGGTACCTCGGCCTGGCCGTGGTCCTTACCGGCGCCGCGGCCCTCGCCCTGCTCGCCTCCGGGCGCCGGTGGGGGCGCGCGTTGACCTTCGCCGCCCTCGCCCTCACGCCCCTCGTGGGATGGCTCGCATGGGTCGCGGCCACCGAGGGTCGGGCGTCGAACCGGACCGCGGTGTTCCACGCCCCCGACGGTGGCTACGCAACTCGCGGTCTTCGATCGGCTTCCACCTGGTTCCTGCCCGCGGACTTCTCCTGGCCCCTCAGGGCTGCGGTGGCCGCGGCAGCGGTCGCCGCCCTGGTGTGGGTCGCCTGGCGTCGGCGTGGCCGCCTGAAAGAAGCGGCCGAGGACTCAGGGGCCGCCCGAACTGCCGGCCCGATCCTCCTCGCCGTCTTCGCCGTGACCTACCTGGCCGCCCTGGTCGTCGACCGCTTCCTGTTCGACGTGACCGGCCGTCTCGACAGCCGGTTCCTCCTGCCTGTCCACGTGGTGGCGGTGATCCTGATCCTGGGGGCCCTGGCTCGGCTCGACCTGCTGCGGTCCAGGGCCGCCTGGATGGCGATCAGCGCCCTCGCGGGTTTGCAGGTCGCGGCGGGCGCCTCCTGGGTCTACGACGCGGCCAAGGACGCAGCGGTGCGTCCGGGCGGCTTCACCGCCCCCGCCTGGCAGCGCTCCGAGGTGATCGCCCACGTCCGGGCCCTGGCGCCCGCTGTGCCGGTCTTCACCAACCAGGTCGACGCCCTCTACTTCCACACCGGCCGGGCGGCCCAGCCCCTTCCGGCGCGGGCGGAGTTCCTGACGGGACGGACCAACCAGTCCTACGAGGACGAGCTGGCGGGGATGGTCAACGCCCTGGGCGACGACGGCATGCTCGTGTACTTCACCGCCCCACCCGCGCGCCGGGCCTTCCTCGGCCCACCCGCCGAAGTGGCGGCCCGCCTTGGCCTCGAGATGGTGGTCGCCGACGGAGTGGGCGTGCTCTACCGGCCGGCCGGCTCCCGCCCCGGCTCGGGCTGACCTCCATCATCCTGGGTGCTCCCTTCGCGTTCTCCGGAGAGACTCGAGCGCCGCCCGGGGCGTGCTAGCACCCCCGCCGAGAACGGTGGCTACCACGGTTTCGCCGAGACCCATCTTGTGGCTGAATGATCGCGTGGGCGGCATCTTCATCAGCTATCGCCGGGGCGACACCAGCCCCTACGCGGGCCGGTTGAGCGACACCCTCACCAACCGGTTCGGTCCGGACAGCATCTTCCGCGACATCGACGGGATCGCGCCGGGCGAACGGTTCCCCAAGGTGATCGAGCGAGCCGTCGGCTCCTGCGATGCGATGCTGGCCCTCATCGGCCGGCGGTGGCTGACGGTCAAGGACGAGAGCCGCAAGCGTCGGCTGGACGATCCCAAGGATTACGTCCGCCAGGAGATCAGCGCCGCCCTGCGGCGGGACGACGTGTTGGTGATCCCGGTGCTCATCGAAGGCGCCACCATGCCCGACGCCGCCGACCTTCCCGAAGACCTGGCCCCTCTGGCCGAGCGCAACGCGGTACGCATCTCAGATGGCGGCTGGAAGGACGAGGTGGTCCACCTCATCCGGGCCTTGGAGAAGGTGGTCAAGGACACCAAACCCGCCCCCCGCGCGTCGATGCGCCGTCTGCTCCGCCGACGCAGCCGGCGTCCCCGCAGGCCTACCGGCCGCCACCGCAGCCCTACCAGCCGTCACCCGGGCCGGGCGGGCCGGCGCCCGGTCAGTGGCAACCCCGACCGTCATACCCTCAGCAGTCCTCCTCGTCGAGTGGGGGTGGCGGAGGCGGGCGCTCGCTCGCCGTTCCCATCGCCGCCGGCCTCGCGGTGCCCGTGATCGCCGTGCTCGGTTTCTTCGTCGTCCGTATGTTCGGCAACTTCTTCGACAACGTGCCGAAGCCCGGATTCGCGGACACGTCGATCACGTTGTCCCAGGGATCGGGCCCGCCCGGCACGGAGATCACCGTCAGCGGCAGCGGTTTCGACGGCGGGGAGACGGTCCGGATCAGGCTCCACACCACCGAGGTGGCCAAGGTCGAGGTCGATGACGACGGCTCCTTCAGCGGCGTAGCAATTGTCATCCCCGACATCGGATTCGACGGGCAGTTCGACATCATCGCCTCCGGAGACCGCAGCATCCGCTTCACCCGAGAGCCCTTCAACGTCGAGTAGCAGATAGGAACGAGCGCATGAGCAGCCAGGATCCGTGGGCATCCAGCCGGCCGTGGGAGCAGTCTCCGGGAGACGCGCCCCCGCCGGGCCAAGCTGCCCAAACCAACCCCCCGCCACCCCAGTACCAGTACCCACCGCAAACGCCGCACCACGGGTACGGACCGGCCGCCCCCCAGACGGAGGGCATGGCCATCGGCGCCCTCGTTTGCGCATTGGCGTCGTTCGTGGTGGCCCCGGTGATAGCCGCCGTCGTCGCCTTGGTGCTGGCATCACAGTCCCGCAAGAAGATCGCGGCATCGGGTGGGGCGCTGACCGGCGACACCCTGAACACCGCCGCCGTCGTCATCGCCTGGGCGAACATCGCCCTCAGCATCCTGGGCCTCATCGCCGTGCTCTTCGTCTGGTCGAGCTGGATGAACGACTTCAACGACTTCGGGATGGCCTTCTGGGGGTGAGCCGCCGGACCTGAGGCACCTCGGATGAGGCCCGAGGCGCACGGTCAGGTGCGGATCTGGCCATCCCCGGTCACTACGTACTTGGCCGTGGTGAGTTCCCGCAGGCCCATCGGGCCGCGGGCGTGGAGCTTCTGGGTGCTGATCCCGATTTCAGCGCCGAAGCCGAACTGCTCACCGTCGGTGAACCGGGTCGACGCGTTGATGATCACCGCCGCGGCATCGACTTCCCGGGCGAAGCGGCGGGCGGAGTCGAGGTCGCGCGTGCAGATCGCCTCGGTGTGGCCCGACCCGTACCGGTTGACGTGGGCGATGGCGGCGTCCAGCGAGTCCACCACCGCCACCGACAGCTTGAGGGCCAAGAACTCGCGCCCGAAGTCGTCCGACGTGGCCTCGCCCAGGCTGGGCGCGATCTCCCGGGCGCGGGCGTCACCCACCATCTCCACCCCGTCGAGGGCGGTGACCGCCCTGGGCAGGAACTGGCGGGCCACGGCCTCGTGCACCACCAGTGACTCGGCCGCATTGCACACCGACGGCCGCTGCGTCTTGGAGTTCACCAGGATGGCCAGGGCCTCGTCGAGGTCGGCCGAGGCGTGAACGTACACGTGGCAGTTGCCGTCTCCGTCGATGACGAAAGGGACGGTGGCGTGCTCGAGGATGCTGGCGATCAGCGACGGTCCCCCGCGGGGGATCAGGCAGTCGACGTACTCCCGGAGGCGCATGAGCTCCACCGCCGCCTCCCGGCTCGTGTCCTCCACCAGAAGGAGCCCGTCCTCGGGCAGGCCGGCCTTGGCCAACCCCTCCCGCAGCACGCCGGCGATGGCGACGTTGGAGCGGATGGCGCCGGATGAGCCTCGCAGGAAGGCCACGTTGCCGGCCTTGAGGCACAACCCGAAGGCGTCGCTGGTGACGTTGGGTCGGTTCTCGTAGATGATGGCGACCACGCCCAGGGGCACCCGGACCTTCTCGATGAGCAGGCCGTTGGGCCGGGTCCAGCCCTCGACGACCTGGCCCACAGGATCGGGAAGGCCCGCCACCTGCCGCAACCCGGCGGCCATGGCCTCCACTCGGGCGGGGTTGAGGCGCAGGCGGTCGACCACGGTCGCCGAGACCCCTGCCGCTTCCGCGCTGGTGACATCGGCGGCGTTGGCCTCGAGGAGGTCCGGCGCCCGCTCGACCAGCAGGTCGGCGGCCTCGTGGAGGGCGGCATCCTTGAGGTCCGTGGAGGCGGCAGCCAGCGGGCGGGACGCGGCCTTGGCCCGGCGGCCCAGGTCAGCGAGGGTCATACCCGCACGCTACTGCGACCGGCGAGTCAGGAGACCTGGAACTCGGCCAGCATCCCCCGGGTGGCGTGGGGCGGTCCCTCCTGGGCCCCGCCAACCGGGATGAAGCACAACATGGCGTAGCGGCCGGCCGACAGATCGGCGACCACGAAGCTGGACTTGCCGGGCTCGGCGAAGGTCGTGCCGAAGCTCCTGACCTTGGCCTGAATCTGATCCTGGGGCAGGCTCAGGAGCTGCTGGACGGTATCGCTCACGCCGTCGTTGAACCGGAACAGCACCAACTCGTGGGGCTCCTTGCCCTCGTTCTTGAGCTCGAAGCTGCGAGGGCCGGTCCGAGGCGAGGACGGAACGCCGTTGAACGCGTACTCGACGCCTTCGATGTCACTGCGGGCCCACC
>JBHENM010000127.1:0-4296 GCA_046262035.1 Acidimicrobiales bacterium
CGCCGGACCGTGATGTTGATCTCGTCGAGCAGGGTGCGCAGGAGCTCCTTGCGGTCCCGGTCGGTGGTGGTCGGTGCTGTCCACACCGCGTCGAGGTCGTCGCCGAGGGCCAGGATGGCCGCGCGCTCTTGGTCGGTGAGGGTCTTGGGCCGTGCGGCGTCCCGGCGGGCGAGCTCGGCCTCGGCGTCGGCCACCGGCCCGCAGCGCCGCCTCCCAGCCGGCTTCCAGGCCGCGGGCCACCAGTCGGTTGTCGGGGTCGACGGCCAGGTAGCGCCGTTCGGCCTTGGCCGCGCCGTAGCGGGCCCGTTCGACCTCGCGCCGCCACTGCTCGAGCGCGGTGTCGCAGCCCGACTCCAGCGTCGCGGCGGCGGCGAGGCAGGCCTGGAGGGCTGCGGGGGCGAGGGCGGCGAGGAACGCCCCGGCCACCGCCGCGTCGACGGCGACGCCGCCGACCCGCATGTGGCGCACGCCTCGGCCTTCGACGAGCTGGCCGGTGCCGGTGCAGTAGTAGCCGGGGGCAGCCTTGTGCGGCCCGTCGTAGTAGACGGCCAGCTTGCGCCCGCAGGCCCCGCAGGTGGCCAGGCCCTGGCACAGGGCGGCGCCCTCCCGGATGGCGCCGGTGCCCGGCTGGTGCGCCAGGGGGCGGGTGTTGGACCCGATGCGGGCCTGGTTGGCCTCGTAGGTGTCCCAGCCGATGTAGGCCTCGTTGGGATGGTGGTCTGCGATGAGGACCTCCCACTCGCTCTGGGGCAGCCGGCGACGGCGGGTGCGCAGCACGCCGGCGTCGTTGACGTAGCGCTCGACTCGGGTCTTGCCGTAAACGTAGGCGCCGGCGTAGGCGGGGTGGGTGAGGGTGGTGTGCACCGCGTGGTAGGTGGGCTCCACCCATGTGATCTCCTCGCCGTGGAGGTAGCCGCCGGGCTGCTGAGGGAAGCGCAGGCCCTGCTCCCGCAGCCACAGCCAGGTGGCCCGGGCCGAGCCGCAGGCGGCGAAGCGCTCGAAGATGGCGGCGATGACGCCGGTCACCGCCTCGTCGGGATGCCGGCGGATCTCACCGTCGGCGTCGCCCCAGACCAGGCCCACCGGCAGCCCCCTACGCAGCTCGCCCCGGGCCGCCTTGGCCCGGATCCCCCCGTTCAGGCGGGCCCGCAGCACGTGCAGCTCCGCCTCGCTCATGAGGCCTTTCATCCCGAGCAGCATCCGGTCGTTGAACAGCCCCGGGTGGTAGACGCCGTCGCCGTCGGCGACCAGGGTGTCGCACACCCCGGCCAGGTCCAGCAGCCGGTACCACAGCGCGTTGTCACGGGCGAGCCGGGACACCTCCAGCGCCATGATGATCCCGACCTGGCCAAGCCCGACCTGGGTGGTCAGCTCCGCGAAACCGCCGCGCTGGCCGGTCACCGAGGCGGACACGCCCTGGTCATCGTCGATGACCCGCACCGCCGAGCGTGGCCAGCCCAGTCCCACCGCCCGCTCGACCAGGGCGTACTGGCGGGCGGTGGACTCCCGGTTGCGCTCCACCTGGGTGAGGGTCGACTGGCGGACGTAGACGACCGCGGCCCTCGCCCGGTGGGAGTCGGTCATCTTCCCCAGGTCAGTCATCGTCGCCCGCCTCGCCGTTGCGGGCGGCCGGGTCGGGCCGGGTCGCCCTGGCAATCAGGCGGGCCAGGCGGGCCAGCGCGGCGGCCACCGCCTCCTCGGGGAGCACCTCGATCAGCAGCGGTGGTGGTGCCGGCAGGTCGTCGCTTGTCAGGCACAGCTGCACGTTGGGCTGCATCCGGTCTCTCCTCGCTGGGCTGAGCGTCAGCCTCGCCGCGGGCTTCGCGGCCCTCGGTGATCCCAGCGCGCACCTCGACGGCGGCAAGCAGAGCCGCCAGCGAGCCCAACGTCGCCGGGCCGGTCCTCCGGTCGCCGTAGGCGTCGTCGAGGTCGGTCCAGCTCGCCGGGAGCAGGGACTTGCTGCCGTCGGGTAGTACGACCAGCAGCTCAACTCTGCCGTGCCTGCGCATGCGGCCCGCCACGATGAGGGACTGTCCCTCGAGCGGGTGACGCCGACGGGTGACCACCACCGAGCTCATAGCCCACTCCTCGTCCGTATGACCAGCGGGTAGCCGCCGGCGTGCAGCACGGCCTCAGCCACCAGCGTGAGGTTGGCTCGGTCCAGGCCGCAGAGTGCGTCGCCCAGATCGACTGACATGCCGGCCCCGATGCTGGCGGCGAGCCGCAGGACCTGCGCTTCGCCGCTCGAACACGGCAGCCCGCCCGCCTCCAGTGCGGCCACGGCCGTCGGCCACTCCACGGCGGCCATGGCCGTGACGGTGCGCACGCCGGCATCGTCGTCGCCGGCATCGTCGTCGCCGACCATCGTCACGAACTGGTCCACGAAGTCGCTGCGGCCCAACCAACGTTCGTGTCCGATCAACAGGCCAACGGCCGCCTCGGCGCTGTACACGCCCGAGGCGTGCGCCCATAGCGCCGCGGTCAGGTCCTCGATGCGGGTAGTGAGTCGGGGTTTCGTTCGACGAAATCTCACACGTCGGTCTCATGGGCCGGATGCGAGCCAGAGTCGGAGACAAGCGCGTCCTGGGCCTGGTGAAGGCGTTCCTCAAATCCGGCATCCTCGGTGAGGGTGGAGAGGGACACGATCACCGGAACTCCCCAGGGTGGGATCCTCTCACCCCTGCTCAGCAACATCGCCCTCTCCGGCCTCGACGATCACTTCGCCGCGGCATGGGAGGCGATGGGCGACACCTCGGCTCAGCGCCAGAGGCGTCGGCGCAAAGGGCTGGCCACCTACCGCCTGGTGCGGTATGCCGACGACTTCGTCGTCCTGGTGTCCGGCACCCGTGCCCACGCCGAGGCGCTGCGTGACGAGGTGGCAGAGGTGCTTCGGCCGATGGGCCTGCGCCTGTCGGAATCGAAGACGACGATCGTCCACATCGACGAGGGCTTCGACTTCCTCGGATTCCGCATCCAGCGGCACCGCAAGCGAGGCACCGGGAAGCGATTCGTGTACACCTACCCCTCGAAGAAGGCGCTTGCCTCCATCAAGGCCAAGGTGCGAACCGCGACCCGAGGGGCGACGGACCAGTCGCTCACCATCCTCATCCACCGGCTCAACCCGATGCTTCGAGGATGGACCAACTACTTCCGCCACGGCGTCTCCAAGGCGACCTTCAGCTACCTGCGTGCCTTCACCTGGCGCAGAGTGGTGTGCTGGCTCCGCCACAAGGAACGTCGGGCATCATGGAAGCAGCTCCGCCGGCGCTACCTCGACGGGTGGTGGCCGACGGAGGGCAAGGTGGTGCTGTTCAACCCGGGCGGAGTCGCGGTCACCCGCTACGCCTACCGAGCCAGCCGCATCTCCACGCCATGGGCGACGAGCACGACGGGGAACGCCGCATAGCCCAGCGGCATGAGCTCGTGGAGAGCCGGATGCGTGGCAACGCGCACGTCCGGTTCGGAGGGGCGGGCCGAGGAGACGACCGGTCGAGACACCGGCACTGCGCCTCGGTCCGACCCCCTACCACTTCAACGTCCGCCTGGAGGAGGCACGCCTGTGCGCCCTGGTCATCGTGGGCGTGCGGGCCGACGGGACCAAGGAGCTGGTGGCCATCACCGACGGCCATCGGGAGTCGACCGACAGCTGGGCCGACGTGCTGCGTGACCTCAAGCGCCGAGGCATGCGGGCGCCGATAGTGGCCGTGGGTGACGGCGCCCTTGGGTTCTGGGCGGCGCTTCGCACGGTGTGGCCCGAGACCACCGAGGCGCGGTGCTGGGTTCACAAGGTGGCGAACTGCCTCAACGCCCTTCCCAAGTCCATGCAGCCGACGGCCCGGCGGATGTTGGTCGAGATCCGCGACGCCGAGGACCGTGAACACGCCGTCAAGGCCATCGACGCCTTCGCCGCCGAGTTCGCCGTGAAGTGGCCCAAGGCGGTGGCCAAGATCGTCGACGACGCCCTGCCGCTGCTCGCCTTCTACGACTTCCCGGCCGAGCACTGGATCCACCTCAAGACCACCAACCCGATTGAGTCCACCTTCGCCACGGTTCGTCTGCGCACCAAGGTCACCAAGGGACCGGGTTCACGGGCGGCCGGCCTGGCCATGGCCTTCAAGCTGATCGAAGCGGCGGAGCAGCGGTGGCGGTCGGTCAACGCTCCTCACCTCGTTGCCCTCGTCCGAGCCGGCGCCAAGTTCGACAAGGGGGTGATGGTCGAGCGCCCCAGCCAGCAAGATCAGGAAGCCGCCGCGTGATCAGCGGGTCAATCCGATCCACAGGTCTTGACTATTTCTC
>JBHENM010000128.1:0-1353 GCA_046262035.1 Acidimicrobiales bacterium
GGCGAGGAGGTCGTCGGCGGAGAACTGCTTGATGCGGTCCACCTTCAACGCGGAGCGTTCCAGAGCCGAGAAGCTGGGGCCCGACAGCTTGACCCCCAGGTAGGGCGCCAGCGTCTCGGCGGCCTGTTCCTGGGTCCAGCCACGCAACGCCCGGGCCTTGATGACGTTGTAGGCGACGACCTGGTTCGCGGTCATGACGCGGCGGATGCCGAAGGGGCGGGAGGCGGTCATCGGCTTACCGTATCCCAACAAGACCGCTATGTCATTCACCAAAGCGTGATGTACCTGCTATCCTACGAAACCGTTAGATGAGTCACGAAAGTCTGAGGTAGGCGATGGCTGGTCTTCCTGACCTGTTGACGGTCGAGGAGGCAGCCCGAGTGCTGCGGATCGGCCGCACGAAGGCCTACGCCATGGCCGTCGAGTGGCGCACGACCCACGGGAAGTCCGGCCTGCCGGTCGTCGACTTCGGGAACGCGCTCCGAGTCCCGCGCTGCCAGCTCGAAGCGATGGTCGGCGCACCGATCACCTCGTTGGGAGATCTTCCGATCTCGACGGCAATCGCGCCAGAGATCGAGGAACCACCGCCGGCGAGCGGCCGCTCTCCCGACGGAACGTCGCCGACCAACCCGGCGCCCGCGGTCCCGGGTGTCAGCGCCGGCCCCGGCCCTCGACCGAACGACGCCAGCGCCCGGCCGTCACGACGTCCACCGAGGCGCCGAGCTATCACGGCCGATCAGCCCACCCTCCCCTTCGCCAGCTGACCCCCGTGCCTTCCACCTCCCTTTCCCGGAACTCCACCCCAACGCCTTCAGACACTTGCCACCCCTCCGGGGAGGCTCCTGCAGCGCTGCCGTGCAGCGCCGGTGGCAACCTCCGGCGGTCGTCGTGCTGACGCTGGTGAAGCTGACCAACGCCGAGTACCTCATCACCTCGGTGGCCTCCGGCCTGGAGGACTACTACGTGGGCTCGGGGGAGGCTCCCGGCGTCTGGCACGGGCAGTGGACGAAGGAGCTGAACCTCACCGGCGTGGTCGGCGACGACCAGCTCCGGGCCATCGTCGGGGGCCACTACCCGGCGACCGGCGCGGACCTGCTGGCCGGCCAGCGCGCTCGGAAGGTCAACGCCTTCGACGCCACCTTCTCGGCACCGAAGTCGGCCTCGCTGTTGTGGGCTTTCGGCCCGCCCGAGGTGGCCACGACGGTGTCACTCGCCCACGTCGAGGCCGTCACCGTCGCCCTCGACTACCTGGAGTCCAAGGCCGCGTTCGCCCGCCAGCAGGTCACCGGCGTCCGCTCCCGGGTCCCGACGCAGGGCTGGGCGGTGGCCACCTTCGTTCACCGCACCAGCCGG
>JBHENM010000129.1:0-1534 GCA_046262035.1 Acidimicrobiales bacterium
ATGATCGAGCTCATCCGCGGCCTGGCCGAGGAGGCCTACCGCTATGACGGCATCGAGCGGCGCTTCGATGCCGGCTCTCCCAAGCTCGACTGCGCGCTGCCCAACGGGGACCGGGTTTTCGCCCTCATGGTGGTCAGCGGGTCGCCCATGCTGGTCATCCGCCGCCACAACTTCCTCAACCTGGTCACGCTCGAGGACCTGCGCGACACCGGCATGCTGCGCCAGGTCGAGGTGGACCTGTTGCGGGCCATGGTGCTGGCCAAGTTCAACATCGTGATCCCCGGGGGGATGGGGTCGGGCAAGACGACGATGCTGCGCGTGCTGGCCAACACCATCCCGCCTGACGAGCGCAAGGTTGTCCTGGAGGACACGCCCGAGCTGGGCCTGGAGCGCTTCCCCGACCTGCACCCCGATGTCGTGAGCGTGACCCCCCGAGGAGCCAACGTCGAAGGCGCCGGCACCATCACCATGGGTGAGCTGGGGGAGTGGCTGCTTCGGGCCGAGGGCGAGCGCTTCTTCGTGGGCGAGGCCCGGGGAGGCGGCGAGATCATGCCGCTGCTGACGGCCATGACCTGTGGCAACGACGGCAGCATGACGACCATCCACGCCCCGTCGACGGCGGCTGCGTTCTCCAAGCTGGCGCTGTACTGTGCCCGCTCGGCCGAGCGCCTGCCCATGGAGCAGGCCAACCAGCTCATCGCCGCCGCCGTCGACTTCGTCATTCACCTGGCTGCCCGCAAGGCCGACGGCCGGGTCGAGCGCTACATCTCCTCCATCCGGGAGGTCACTGGCCTCACCGACAGCGGCGGCATCCAGTCCGAGGAGGTCTGGCGTCGCTACACCGACGGGCACTCGGGCCCGTGCGGCGAGTTCACCTTCGACACCCTCCGGCGCCTGGAGGAGGCCGGCTTCAACGCGGATGCCTGGGACAGCACGGAGTGGCGGCGGTGAGCGCCGCTGTGGCCGCCACCGCCGGCGCCCTGGTCGCCTGCGGGCTGTTCCTGGTGGTCATGGGTCTGCGCCGCGTCGAGCGCACCGACGTGCGTGCCCGGCTGGCGGCCCGTGGCCCGGGCCAGGACCGCCGCCTGGTGCAGGTCGTTCTGACGGTCGCCGTGGCCCTGGTCGTGGTGTTGCTGACCGGCCGGCCCGTCGGCGCCGTGCTGGCGGCCGGCATCGCTCTCAGCCTTCCGTCGGTGTTCGGCGGCAAGGCCGCTCGCCAAGCCGAGATCGCCCGGGTGGAGGCCATCGCCACCTGGGCCAGCCAGCTCCGCGACATGCTCAGCGGCGGCAGCGGCCTCTTGGAGACCATCGAGGCCACCGCCCCCTTCGCCCCCGCCCCGATACGCGCCGAGGTCGAGCGCTTGGCCCTGGGCATGCGCCGAGGCCGCCTGCACACCGCCCTGCGGGCCTTCGCCGCCGAGGTCGACGATCCGATGGCCGACCTGGTGGTGGCGTCGCTCATCGTGGCCACCACCGAGCAGGTCGGCCGCCTGGGCGAGCTGCTCGGCACCCTGGCCGCCCGCACCCGCGAGCA
>JBHENM010000130.1:0-7228 GCA_046262035.1 Acidimicrobiales bacterium
AAGGCGTAGTCGATGCACAACTGGTTGATATTCCAGTACCACCGTGTCCGCGCCCATTCCAAGACGGAATTGCTAAGGGGCTGCTCCTTCGGGAGCGAACCGACCCATTCCGTGGCGGACAGCGACGGGGAGACGCAGGAGGGTAGATGATCCCGGGCGTTGGTTGTCCCGGGGTAAGCGTGTAGGGCGGGGTTCAGGCAAATCCGAACCCCATTCAGCCTGAGACGCGATGCCGAGCCGATCTAGGCGAAGTCATTGATCCCATGCTGCCAAGAAAAGCCTCTAGCGAGCTGACACGGTGCCCGTACCCCAAACCGACGCAGGTGGGCAGGTAGAGAATACCAAGGCGATCGGGAGAACTGTGGTTAAGGAACTCGGCAAAATGCCTCCGTAACTTCGGGAGAAGGAGGGCCTCATCAGGGTGACGCACTTCGCGTGCTGAGCCCGAAGAGGTCGCAGAGAGCAGGGTGAAGCGACTGTTTACTAAAAACACAGCAGCGTGCGAAGTCGCAAGACGATGTATACGCTGTGACGCCTGCCCGGTGCCGGAAGGTTACGGGGAAGGGTTAGTCCGCAAGGGCGAAGCTCTGAACCTAAGCCCCGGTAAACGGCGGCCGTAACTATAACGGTGGAGTTCCTCTGGCCGTTTTTAAACCTGGCTGTATGCTGGAACATCCGTGTATCCGGCGGTACTCGTTCCTGTCACACCCTGTTTGTAGGGTTTGTGACATGAGCAGTGACAATCCGACCGGTGCGGACAATCAGCAGGAAACCGCCAACATCACGCTCGCGCCTCAGTGGATCGTAGGGTTCGTGGACGGAGAGGGATGCTTCTGCGTCTCGATCCATCGCAACCCATACGTTCGGCAGACCCGGGGATGGCAACTCCATCCCGTCTTTCAGGTTTACCAACACGAGAGGCACCGAGCCGTGCTCGAAGAAATCAGGACGTCCTTCGGATGCGGAAGCATTCGAGCCAAGGGTCCTCTAAGCAGCGTGTTGACCTACGCCGTCGATTCGCTGCTGGACCTGGAAGCCCGGGTTGTCCCCTTCTTCGAGCGTCATCCCTTGCACGTGAAGGGCTCCGACTTCGACGCCTTCGCCGTAATCGTGAAGGCAATGCGTCGGAAGGAGCACCTGACGAGCGAGGGATTCGAGCGACTGGTTCGTCTTGCCTACGGCATGAACGCCGTGGGCAAGCAGCGAAGCCGGCCGCTCGAGACGGTGTTGGCAGGATCCTCAGAGACTGCACGCCAGGCGCCGTCGCTTACGACGGTGAAGATACAGTCCGATCCTCATGGCGACATGAGGAGTCAGGCAGAAATGTCCTGACCCTTCATTCGCGGCGTCAGATGCGAATGGGGAGTAACAACAATGCCTAAGGTAGCGAAATTCCTTGTCGGGTAAGTTCCGACCTGCACGAATGGCGTAACGACTTCGCTACTGTCTCAACCACTGACCCGGCGAAATTGAAGTCCGAGTAAAGATGCTCGGTAGCTGCGACAGGACGGAAAGACCCCGTGGACCTTTACTGCAGCCTGATGTTGAGTCTTGGTACGAATTGTGTAGGATAGGTGGGAGGCTGGGAAGCCTCGGCGCCAGCCGAGGTGGAGCCAACCTTGAAATACCACCCTGTTCGTGCCGGGGCTCTAACCCAGACCCGTTATCCGGGTCGGGAACAGCGGCAGGTGGGCAGTTTGACTGGGGCGGTCACCTCCTAAAATGTAACGGAGGTGCCCAAAGGTTCCCTCAGGCTGGTTGGCAATCAGCCGTCGAGTGCAATGGCACAAGGGAGCTTGATTGCGAGACATACATGTCGAGCAAGTGCGAAAGCAGGGCATAGTGATCCGGCGGTTGCGTGTGGAAGCGCCGTCGCTCAACGGATAAAAGGTACCCCGGGGATAACAGGCTCATCTTCCCCAAGAGTCCATATCGACGGGAAGGTTTGGCACCTCGATGTCGGCTCGTCGCATCCTGGGGCTGAAGCAGGTCCCAAGGGTTGGGCTGTTCGCCCATTAAAGCGGTACGCGAGCTGGGTTTAGAACGTCGTGAGACAGTTCGGTCCCTATCCGTCGCAGCCGTAGGAAATCTGCGGAAGGCTGTCCCTAGTACGAGAGGACCGGGACGGACGCAGCTCTCGTGTGCCAGTTGTCTCGCCAGAGGCACCGCTGGTTAGCGACCTGCGGAAGAGATAAGCGCTGAAAGCATCTAAGTGCGAAGCTCGTTCCAAGATGAGATTTCCCACAGGGTTAACCTGGTAAGGCCCGTGGCCAGATGACCACGTTGATAGGCCGGAGGTGTACGCACTGCAAGGTGTTTAGCCGACCGGTACTAATCGGCCGAGGGCTTGGGGATTATTGTTGCTTGTGCTCGCTCTGAAACGCTCAAGGACCGCGCTCCAGCGCGTCTTGAAGCAAGATGTCCGGTGGCCATAGCGGCGGAGAAACACCCGTTCCCATCCCGAACACGGAAGTTAAGCCCGCCAGCGCCGATGGTACTTGGGGAGAGATCCCCTGGGAGAGTAGGTCGTCGCCGGATGCTTCGCTGAAGGGGAAGGCCCGCGAGGGCCTTCCCCTTCTTTCATTTCCGGCCCACTACTCTGAAGGGCTTGCCCCGTCCACCCGCTTCCGGGTCTTCGTCGCGCCGCCGCCCATCGGGGTCGGGCGACGCTGCGGGATCGCGCCCGGACCGTCCGGCGAGGGCCCAGGACGGACGGCGCTCTCCGGGTGCAGCTTCGGGACGTGCGGGGGCGAGCCGAACGCGGAGCGCGGGCGGTTCCGGGGCCGGCGCCGGTTCGGGCCGAGGCGGTGACGGTCGGCGGAAGCCGGGCACGGATGGTGGCAGGCCGGCGGGGCCCCGGGGGGCGGCGGCGAGCAACTTCCGCCGGTCGCCGGGTAAGGGGACAGGTAGCTCCGGGCGTCGAGGGCCCACGGGTGACGCTCCGGCATGGGATGACGAACGGCCTGGGCGGTCGACGGCGGGAGGACCCAGGCGCACGTCCGGCGGTGAGGGGCGACCCGGGCGGCCGTCGGCGGGAGGTGGCGGCCCTCGAGCTCGTTCGCAGGGACCCCGGCCCGTGCGGAGAGACAGCGGGAGCCCGGGAGAGCGACCGGCCCGTCCCGGGGCGGCCGGCGGCGGAGCTCGGCGGGGCTCGGCAAGGGATTCGTCGCCGCAGAGCAGGTACCGGGACGACGACGGATTCGGCGAGGGAAACCGCCAGTGGGTTGCGCCCCGGGGTCGTCCTCTGCCCCCGAGCCGCCGGAGCGGGAGTTCGGAGCGGCCGTCGGAGCGGGGTAGCCGGCCCGAGCGGCCGTCTGAGCGGGGAGGCCGCGGCGAACGGTCGATGGGCGACGGCGGTCCGCGTCGCAAGGCGGGCGACGGGGAGGCCGTCAGGCGTCCGGGTTGGGGCGGCGTCACCCGCCGGGGCGCCCGTCAGGTCACCACCTCGGCCGAGGAGTACCGAGCTCGGGACCGCAGGGACGTTCCCGACCGGGGACGGCCCGACGAGTGGACGCCGGACGTGTGGCAGCGGGACGACGGTCCGCCGCCGGCGGATACGCGTGCCAAAGAAGGGCCGTCGCCCACACGGTCGCCCTCCCGGCGGCGAGCGCCCGCCCCCGTGGCGGCCGAGATCGCCAAGTCGGTGGGCGACCGGCGGTCGGCCAAGGTCGAGCGCTTGCTGGTGGACGCAGCCCGGGCCTTCGAACGGGACCGCCCCCAGGACGCCTACCGGATCCTCCGTCCGCTGGCCGAGGAAGCACCCGACGCCAGCGCCGTGCGGGAGCTGGCGGGCCTGGCCGCCTACCGCCTCGGGCGGTGGTCGCAGGCCGTCGCCCATCTGGAGGCCTTCTTCCGCCTGACGGGATCGGTGGAGCAGCACCCCGTGCTGGCCGACTGTTACCGGGCCCTGCGGCGACCGGCCAAGGTGGCCGCCCTGTGGGACGAGCTGCGCCAGCGGTCGCCCGGCTCCGAGCTGGTCACCGAGGGACGGATCGTGATGGCCGGCAGCCTGGCCGACCAGGGCGAGCTGCGTAAGGCCATCGGGCTCCTGGAGAAGGCCCCGGTATCCACCCGTCGCCCGCCTCCGTCCCACCAGCTGCGCCTCTGGTACGCCCTGGCCGACCTGTACGAGCGGGTTGGAGACACGCCTCGGGCCCGCGACCTGTTCAAGCGGGTGGCGGCCGTGGATCCCGACCTGGCCGACACGGCCGAGCGCCTGCACGCCCTGGCCTGACCCCGCGCCGGCCCTCAGCCGTTCCGCCGCATCGTCAATGTCACACCCCTCCCGTACGCTCCTCTCGTCACCTCCCCCTCTGCCTGGTACCTCCGCACAGAGGGGAATCCCATGACCAACGTCGTGGTGCTCATCGGCCGGCTGGCTCGTCCCGGGGCCCTCCGCCAGCTTCCATCGGGCGACCAGCTGGTCGAGTACCAGCTCACCGTCCCTCGTGAGGGTCAGCGGGCGGAGAGCGTGCCCGTGGTGTGGGAGAGCCCGCCGGCGGCGGCTACCGAGCTGGCCACCGACGACGAGGTGATCGTGATCGGTCGGGTCCGGCGCCGGTTCTTCCGGGCCGGTGGGCGCACCGAGAGCCGCACCGAGGTGGTGGCCGAGCGGGTGATCGCCGCTCGGCAGGTGAAGCGGGCGCGCACGGCCCTGGTCGCGGTGCAGGCCCAGATCGGCGAAGTCCTTCCCGTGGGACGATCGGGGTGACCCGTCCCGGCTACGTTCGGCTCCCGAAGACCAAACAGGAGCCGAACGGTGCCCAGTCGAGTGCAGTCCCGAATGCCGCCCGGCGCCGTCTGGCACCAGAAGTGGTTGCACTTCACCGCCCTGCACTGGCCCTATCCGCCGGAGGCGGTCCAGGTCGTCCTTCCGCCTCAGTTGCGGGTCGACATCTTCGACGGGCAGGCGTGGGTGGGCGTGACGCCCCTGATCATGGCCGGGGTGCGTCCCCGGGGGCTGCCCCCGCTTCCGTGGCTCTCGCGCTTCGCCGAGGTCAACGTGCGCACGTTCGTGACTGGTCCCGATGGGTCGGACGGGCTGTGGTTCTTCTCGCTGGAGGCGGCCCGTCTCCCCTTCGTGCTCGCAGCCCGGGCGGCCTACGGCGTGCCCTACGTGTGGGCTTCCATGCGGGGCTCCGGGCCCGACGACGGGACGAGCTCCCATGTCAGCCGCCGGCGATGGCCGTGGTCAGGGGTCGACCGGGTCAGGGTCGAGGTGAAGGTGGGAGAGGCGGTTCCCGAGGCCGAAGTGACCGACCTGGACGTGTTCCTGACCGGCCGCTGGCGGGCCTTCAGCCGGCATCCGGCGGGCTTACTGGTCACCGAGATCAGCCACCCGCCGTGGCCCCTGCACCGGGGAACCCTGGTCGACCTCGACCAGACCCTGCTGGCGCGGGCCGGGCTTCCGCCTCCCGAAGGGTCACCGGAGGTGCACTACTCGCCAGGGGTCGACGTGCTCATGGGCCTGCCCCGGCGCGCCAGGGGCGCCTGAGGGCGTCCCCCGCCCGGCACTACCGGTCGAGCAGCCGGAACACCATGCCCGTGCGGGGCTTGGGGTGGAAGAAGCTGGTCTTCTCGGGCAGGCGCCGGCCGGCGGCGGCGGCGGCGGCGATCTGCTCGACCGTCGCCGGGCGCAGCAGGATCCCGGCCTGGGCCTCGCCCTTGTCCACCAGGGCGAGCACGGTCGTGACGTCGTGGTGGTAGCGCGTGGTGGGGGGCGGCGCGGAAGCGAGGGCGGCCTCGAGACGCTCGCTGTCGGTCGGGGCGGCCCCGGGGGTCCCGGCGCCGACAGCCGAGGTGGCGTCCTTGGGGCGGAGGGGGCGGAGAAGGTACGACTGCCCGGGGACCACCAGGGCCAGGGCGCCGGCCTCGGCCATGCGGTCGACGAGCGCGTCCGTGGGCGGGCCCGCCGGCTCCAGGTCGAAGGACGCGGAGAGCAGCTCCATCAGGGGGTATTCGTCGGGCAGGCTCGAGAGCAGCCGGTGGATAGACCGCACGCCGAGCTCGTCCTCGGCCAGCTCGACAACGTAGGTCAGCACCAGGTCGGCGGGCTGGGGGTGGTCGCCCTGGGCCGCACGCTGTTCGGCCTGGTAGGCCAGCGCCGTCTGGTAGCGGTGGTGGCCGTCGGCGATGACCACGGGGGAGGAGGCCACGCTGGCGCTGACGGCTTCGATCACCGCCGGGGACGTCACCCGCCACAGGCGGTGGTGCACGCCGTCGTCATCGGTGCAGCGGCCCAGCGGAGGCCCGGTCGGCTGGCACAGGTCGCCGAGGCCGCCGGACAGGGAGAGGGCCCAAATGGGCGAAACGTTGGCCCGGCAGGCCCGCATGAGGCGGAGGCGGTCGTCCATGGGCTTGGCCATCGTCCGCTCGTGGGGAAGCACGGCACCGCTTCCGTCGGGGTCCAGCTCGAGCACACCCAGCACGCCCGACGTCTGGCGAGGCTGCCCGTCGTCCCCCCGCCAACCCATGCGGTACACGTAGAACCCGGGCTCGGCGTCCCGGACGAGGATGCCCTCGGCCAGCCACTCGTCGAACCGGCAACCGGCGGTCCGGTAGGGGCGGTCGGGGTCGCCGGGGTCGTCCCCCTCGCGGTCGGGGCCCCGGGGGGCGAGGTCGACCCGGACGACGTTGTAGGGGCTGCGACCTTCCAGGCGGTCGGCCTCGTCGGCGTCGATGACGTCGTAGGGAGGGGCGACCACGTCGGCCAGCTCGACCCGGTCGGGGGAGTAGCGAACGGCGGAGAAGGGCTCGAATCGCGGCACGCCTCCTGCCTAGCAGACGAAGGCGGCCCCTCCGTGCTGGTCAGTGCTGGCCGGGGAACACGTCCTCTTCGGACTCGTGCCACACCGGGTGGTCACCCGACGTCTCGACGTTGAACCCGTAGTCGTAGGCGAGGGAGCCTCCGATGGTGCCGCCGACGGTGGTGAGGGCGGCGACGACCAGGCTCAGGACCATCACCCGGCCTGGCGTGTGAGCGACGTCCTCGTACACGAACCACCGCAGGACGAGGTCGAGCAGGACCAGGGCGGTCACCGTCACCATCGTCCAGGCGTGGGCGTTCACCGTCCGGCGGGCCTGGGTGCCTTTCTGGGTCGACTTGAGCCAGTCCCAGAAGCCGGTCAGGGCGGCCAACAGGCCGACCACGAATCCACCGAGGAGGAAGAACGAGCCTCCCCGGTAGAGGTCGCGGGCCCACTCCTGGTCTTTCCCGAAATAGGAGATG
>JBHENM010000131.1:0-5250 GCA_046262035.1 Acidimicrobiales bacterium
CCTGCCCCCTTCGACGCTGTCGCCACCACCGATGTCGAGCTTGTCGCCATCCCGTCAGGTCGGCTTGTCGCGACCCTCGACAAGTCACCCGAGTTCGCCCGACGATGGGTCCTCTGGCTCTCGGGTCGACTGTCGAACACCCACACCCGCCTGCTCAGCCTGTTGGCCGGCGACGTCCGGGCTCAGGTGGCGGCGCTGTTGGTGCAGGAGTCCTGCCGAGGCGACACGGTCCATCTCACCCACCACGACATCGCCGCCATGGTGGGTGCCCAGCGCTCCAGCGTCACCCGCGCCCTCGACGAGCTGGCGGCCGCCGGAGCGATCGCCACCGGGTACGGGCATGTCACCATCCTCGACAACGAGCACCTGCTCGCCGTGGCCCGCAGCGAGGGGGGCGACGAGGATGGGTGATCTCCTGAGCCGGCCCACCCGACGCGCCGAGCGGCGCCACCGTCGCAATCGACAAACGCCCGGCGCGTCAACGAAGCCGCCCGCCACCCCAGGAGCTTTTGTGTCGCTCGATGGCGCCGACCACCTCCTCAGCCGCCGGGCCGACGCCCACTACGTCTCCGCCGCGATCGCGACGTGGGCGACCCGCTTACCTGCCAACACGCGCGCCCAACCGGGCCGACGTCGTGGTCGCCGAGACCGGTGCCGGCACGTTCCAGCAGCAAATCAGCGGTGGAACCACACCCTGGTCGCCGACGAGCCGCTCTGGTGGGCCACGACACCGGCCCCCACCCCCTACGACCTCCTGCTCGCCAGCCTCGGCGCGTGCACGTCGACGACGCTGCGCAGATTGTAAGCCGACCGCCAGCACTGGCTGCTCGGCCGTCTCCGCACGCTCTCGATCGGGCAGGTCCTCGTGCTGGCGATGAGATGTCCTACCGCGCCATCGGCGGCACCGACGCCTGGTGGCAGGTCGTGCTCTCGGGCATCCTGGCCAACCTGGCTCGTCGGCATGGCCGCCTTCTTCGCGGTGATGGACCGCGCTCGATCATCGGCAAGTACGTGCCCGTCTTCCTCGCCGTCACCCTCTTCGTAGCCGCCAACTTCCAGCACAGCCCGGCCAACATAGGGCGCGGCACTCGGGTGGAGCATCGTGCCCGCCGGCATCGGGAACACGGTCGGCGGCGCCTTCGTAGTGGTGCTGCCGTTCTGGTACGCCCTGCGACCGGAGGAGCGCGCCACGTTCACCGACGCCGCGTGAAGTGAGGGTCAGCGGGACGGTCGCCCACGGCTCAACGCCCGGAACACACCGGCGGTGGCCAGCCCGAACACCAGATGGGCGCTGAGATCCTTGGCCAGCGTCTTGGCGTCGTACTCCCACATCGGCTTGTACAGCTTGGCCAGCGGCATCACGACATAGGACGTTCCCCACGCGGCCGCGCCCAGGACCAGCCCGAGCGCCGGGTTGGCGGCTGCAGCCGAGCCGGCCGCGACACCGTAAGCAGCGCCCCACTGCGAGCCGGTCGCCCAGTGCACGACAGTGTTGGTGATCGCCGCGCTCTCGGGCGGCAGCTCGGTCTGGAAGAGTCCCTCGACGATCCGCTTGCCGACCTGGGCCGGCGCGCCGGCGTCCTCGAAGCTCTTGGTGCTGGCGGAGAACTCCCAGTCGGTGAACCGGTCCTCGCCCCCGCCACGCCTGTAGCGGCTGTACCAGACCAGGTCCATGGCCAGCGTGCCGACCGCGCCGGCGGCGACACCTCGAGCGATTGCGCCCAGCGGCGTGATTCCTAACCGTGACATCACACGTTCCCCTTCTCTTGTGGTTCGGACTCGGTTCGCCCGAGCGTTTCCTCTGCACTGGAAACCCCCTCCCGCCGACGGGGCTGCCAGCCTGTCGGAAAACGCGCAATTCCCAAGCGAGCCGAGCGGTCACGACCCCGCGATTTCGTGGAGGGCGGCGAGGACTTCCTCGAGCGACGGGTAGTCCGCGAGGGTCCCCCTGTGGAGATGCTGGAGTCGTCCTATCGGTGTCGATGATGGCGACGCCGGGGGCTTGGCGAAGGTCACCGGTGAGCCGACCCTGCCGAGCGCCTCGTGATGCCTGCACGTAGCGCCGCCAGGTGGCCGGTCGCAGGAAGCGGTGCCAGGGGATGCGGTCGAGTCCGAGTGCCCGGTAGAGGTTGCGGTCAGGGTCGAGGAGGAGCGGGAACGGGATCCCGCTGTCCATGAGCTGGCGGGTCTGGTAATCGGCCCCCGTCGCGACACCGATGACGTGCCGCCGAGCGCCTCGATCTGTGGCTCGGCGTCGCGCAACTGCGCGAGGAAGGAAAGGCACGGCATTCAGCCGTAGTAGCGGAGGCACTGGATCACCAGGATGCGATCCAGGTAGGCGCCGAGGTCGACGGCGTGGCCGGCCGCTGTTCGCAGCTCGTCGGTCGGCAGCGAGTCACCGATGCGCACTACGTCTCCTTCGCCGTCCACGAGGGCGTCATCACGATGCCCGGCGCCGGGCAGCCAGGCGGGCGGACAGGCCGTGTCGTTGATGACCCCGGTCGTCGTGGTCGACCTCGATCTCCACGCCGCGCCAGAACCCGATGCGCCCACCGACCAGCGGTGCCGCTCGGCGGCTGGGGTCGGGGTAGTACCAGGCGGCGGCTTCGTTGACCGCACCGTCCACGACGATGTCGTAGTAGCTGGCCGTGCCCTTCCACGGGCAGACCGTGTGCTGGTCGCTGGGCTGCAGGCGATCAGCGTCAACGGCGTCCTTCGGGAAGTAGGTGTAGCCGTCGACGACCTCCACGTCGACACTCTCGGCGATGACGTCTCCGTTCCAGATGGCTCTGTGCATCAGCACGCTCCATTCGCTCCGCCGAGGGAACCCGCCGCGTCCCTGGACGTATTCCGCCCAGGGTGGGGCACCACCTTGACTGGCCCCGCCTCGTCGCGGTCAGTACCCCGAGGTTCGGACACGGCAAAAGGGACAAAGTAGGTGCCGCCGGACTCGACCCAAGTGACCGTTGACGCATGCCCGGGGGATGCGCGTGGTGGGGGAGGCGGTGATGCGGTTCGCTGACGCCGCTACCTCAACCCAGCCCCCCGGCGGCCAGATCCTCGCTCCACCGTCGCAATCGGGCGGCGGCCAGCGCCGGCGGCCGGTGGCGTTCCAGGCGGGCCAATGACGCCTTGATCCTTCCCAGCAGCTCGGCGTAACCGCGACAGCCCGGGCAGTCGTCAAGATGCTGCCGGACCGCCCTGGCTGCGCGCAGATCCAGCTCGCCGTCCACCAAGGTTTCCACCCGGCGGCGCAGGCGGCGGTGAGACAGGCTCAACACGCTGAGGGGAACCCGTCGGCGACCCAGCTCATTCCGTGGTGGACCAAAGGCGGGACGACGGACCTGCGAGCAGCCACGACGACGCCGCATCGTGTGCTGCGGGGCGGCTGGGAATGCAATGTCGGCCAAACGGGTTCCTTGCCCGACAACTCGTTCCCTAAGGAGGTGGTGGCAGGGTGCACAAGCCGGTTAGCCGAGCCGGAACCGGCACCGAGCCGGCGCCGGATGTGACTGCAAACCGCCGGCGCATGTGGGTGGCGCTGATAGCGCTCGCCGCCCTGGCCGGCGCCGCGTGCGGGGCGGGGAGTCGCGGCGGATCCCGGGATGGCCCTACGGCAGGCGTGGCCCAGGCCGACCGGTCTCCGAAGGAGGACGTGCCCTCGGCGCTGAGCGACGCGAACGACGCTGCCCTGCCCAAGCCGCTCGTCGATATGCGCGAGGTGATCTCCGGGGGCCCGCCACCCGATGGCATCCCGGCCATCGACGCCCCCCGGTTCCAAGCGGTGGAGGCCGTGGACTGGCTGCGCGAGCGAGAGCCCGTGCTGGCTCTTGAGATCGATGGCGACGCCCGGGCCTATCCGATCCAGGTGATGACCTGGCACGAGATAGTCAACGACACGGTCGGCAACGCCCCGGTCACGGTCACCTACTGCCCGCTGTGCAACTCCGCCCTCGCCTATGACCGCCGGGTCGGCGAGCGGGTGCTCGACTTCGGCACCTCCGGTCGTCTCTTCCGCTCCGCCCTCGTGATGTACGACCGCCAGACCGAATCGCTGTGGGCGCACTTCCTGGGCCAGGCCATCGCCGGGGTGCTCACCGGGACCGAACTCGAGACCTACCCGGTCTCGACGGTGTCGTGGGCCGAGTTCCGCCGTGCGCATCCCGAGGGCCGAGTCCTCAGCCGCGACACCGGCCACACCCGCTCCTATGGCACCAACCCCTATCCCGGCTACGACGACGTGGGAACGTCGCCGTTCCTCTTCCGGGGGGATACCGACGGCCGCCTCGAGGCCAAGACCCGGGTGGTGGGCGTGCGGGAGGGCACCGAGGAGGCGGTGGCCGTGGTGCTCGACGATCTCGCCCGCGCCGGCGTGGTGCGCACCAGCCTGGGCGGGCGCCCCATCACGGTGTGGCATACCCCCGGGACGGCGTCGGCCCTCGACGACCGGGCCCTGGCCGATGGCCGCGACGTCGGCGCCACCGGGGTCTTCGACCCCGTCATCGACGGCGTGGCGCTGGAGTTCCGGGCCGCGGGAGACGGTACCTTCGTGGACATCGGATCCAACAGCCGCTGGGACATCCTGGGCCGGGCGGTCGACGGGCCCCACACCGGGCGCCGGCTTAGCCCGATCGACCACGTCGACACGTTCTGGTTCGCATGGGCCGCCTACCTTCCCGCCACCTCGATCGTGCCGGCCAGAGCGGCGCCATGAGGAACTTCCTGCTGCCCAGCACCGACGCCGGCGTCTTTGTCCAGGTCGTGGCGATGCTCATGGTCTGGGTAGGCCTCCTTGTCATCGTGCGCGGTAGCGCCGAGGCCCGCCTTCTGGTGGGCGGGATCGGCATGATCACCCTGGGATGGTTCGGCCTCCGCGCCCTGCACTGAACCTGCCGGCCGCCTCGCCACTGCCGGCCGCCTCGCCACCCGGACGGCTCGCCACAGGGAATGCGCCGCCGGCGTCGAGGGTTTCCGTTTCATGGATCCCCATCCCGTTCCCGACCGGCCGTCCCGGTGGCGGCGACCGGTGTGGGCCGGCATCGCTGCCTTGGCGGTCGCGCTCGTAGCGGTCGCCACGTTGGGTGGCGATGAGGACGGCCCGAGCGAGCAGGGAGGGGCCGGCGGCGTCATGGCGGTCGAGCTGCAGAGCTTTGACGGCCAACCCTTCACCCTGGAGCGATACCGGGGCCGGCCCCTGGTCGTGAACTTCTTCGCCTCCTGGTGTGGGCCCTGTGCCCGCGAGATGCCCGA
>JBHENM010000132.1:0-8372 GCA_046262035.1 Acidimicrobiales bacterium
CCTCCGCGCTGGGCTTGAGCGCCCGGTGGCCGAGCCCGGCCCGTTCAGAGTGGGGCCGACACCAGCAGCTCCCGCGGGATCTCGGTGAAGTCGCAGGTCAGGGCCAGGCGCCCGGCGAGGATCTCCACGTTGCTGACACACGGTAGCAACGGGCCCGTGAGGTCGAGGGCCGGCAGGGAGATGTCGAGGCCGCTGACGACCAGCCTGCCCTCCTGGATGGCCAGACCGGCCCCCACCTGCTGGCCGAGGATCTCGACCGACGCCCGACCGTCCTCGAGGGTCACGGGCAGGCCCAGCACGTCGACCAGCGCTTCCTCGGAGACCTCGGCCCTCACCTGGCCCCGGTCGATCCGCTTCAGGACCACCCGCCTGTCCCCCAGAAGGGTGTCCCGCTCGACCTCCACCCCGTGAAGGCGGACGGCGATGAAGTCGAACAGGAGCTGCTCCACGGTGACGTCGTCCAGTCGGGCGTCGATCTCGGACACGTTTCCCGAAACCAGCAGGCGACCCAGGAACGGGAACGACCGGATGCGGGCGGAAGTTGTCTCCGCCGCCGGCACCTCCTCCTGGACCCGCGCCGCCAGCTCCTCTTCGGCCGCCTGCCGCAGGATCACGTCAGCGGCCACCGCGACCGCGAGCACGACTATCCCCACGACCACGAGCGCGGTCCGCAAGGGGTGGGGGCGTCGGGTCACCAGCCGGTCGCGGTCAGGGCGTGCCCGGCCTGGCCGAGGCTGCGGGCCCCATGGCCTGGGCCAGAAGGTCGTCCAGGGCCGTCGCCTGGATGCCCCCGACGACCTTGGCCGCCACCACCCCGTCCGGGCTGATCAGGTAGGACTCGGGGACGCCGCCCACTCCGAAGTCGAGGGCCACCCGGCCGTTGGGGTCGACCACCATGGGCCAGAGGCCCCCCTCCTTGCGGCGGTACTCCCGCACGGCGTCTACCGAGTCGTCGTAGACCACGCCGACGACCTCGGCGTCCCCCGCCTGCTGATGCTCGCGGTGGAAGCGGATCAGCTCCGGGTGCTCCTGGCGGCACGGGACGCACCACGTGGCGAAGAAGTTGACCAGGACCCACTTCCCCTGCTGGTCCTTCAGCTGGAAGCGCTGGCCGTCGATGGTCGTGCCCACCAGATCGGGGGTGGGCTTGCCCAGCAGAGGGGAGTCAGCGGCCCGCGTTCCCGCTTGGTCCTGAGTGGCCAGGACGGCGATGAGCAGGGCCACGACCACTCCGACGGAGATGGCCGCCCACCGAGCCCGGTGGGAGCGGGGGGCGCCGACCGCCTTTTCGGCGCCGGCGGAAGACTCACCGCCGGCGGGCTCGGGGCCCTCCTCGGGGGGATCCGCGGTCACACCGGTGGCCACTGCAGCTCGGCGAACCAGCGCTGCAACGGAAGGAACAGGCCCTGCCACTCGCCGGTCACGAACAGCACGCCGATGCCGACCAGGAGCACCCCGCCGGCGATTTCGATGCCCCGGCTGTTCCGGCGCAGCCACCCCATCGACCGCTGGGCCTTGTTGAAGCCCAAGGCCAGGAGCACGAACGGGATGCCCAGACCCAAGGAGTAGAGCGCGAGCAGCACACCGCCCCAGACGACGGTGCCCCCGGCGCTGGCCGTGGCCACGATCGTGGCCAGCACGGGCCCGGTGCACGGCACCCAGCCGGCGCCGAAGGCCATGCCCATGGGAAAAGCCCAACCCGGGCCCCGGGGCACCCGGGCCAGGTCGAGGCGGCGCTCCCGTTGCAGGGCGGGGATGCGCAGGACACCGGCCGTGACCAGCCCGAGAAGGATGATGACGACCCCGAACCAGCGGACCATGGTGTCGCGGTTGCGGAGGAACAGGTTGCCGGCGACGGCGGCGCTCACGCCCAGGGTGGTGAA
The DNA here is from genome assembly GCA_046262035.1 of Acidimicrobiales bacterium. GTDB lineage: Bacteria > Actinomycetota > Acidimicrobiia > Acidimicrobiales > AC-14 > JBHENM01. Next base: position 1,884 of record JBHENM010000132.1, read on the forward strand.
GACGGTGGTGAACCCGGCCACGAACAGGAGCGACGCCCGCAGGGTGACGGCCCGCGCCTGCTGCTTCCCCAGCTCGGAGACGGGCAAAGCCGACACATAGGAGAGGTAGCCGGGCACGAGGGGCAGGCAGCACGGGGAGCTGAAGGAGATGACCCCGGCGAGGACGGCCACGAAGGGCAGAAGGAGGCCCCTCATCGGCGGTTGCACGCCCGCGGGCAGGCCAGGGGCACGAAGCGATCGTACCTTTGCGCCCGGAACAACCGATCGTCGGTCGACGGGTGGAGACCGGGTGGCATCATGCGCCGATGCCGACCCTGGCTCCCCGGGTGGTGGTGGCCGGGACCCACTCGGGCGTCGGAAAGACCACGGTGGCCACCGGTCTCATGGCCGCCCTGCGCCGCCGCGGGCTGCGGGTGGCGTCGGCCAAGGTCGGCCCCGACTACATCGACCCCGGGTACCACGCCCTGGCCACGGGCCGCCCCGGCCGCAACCTCGATGCGTGGCTGTGCGGGCCCGAGGCCGTGCCCGCGCTGGCGGGGCGAGCAGCCGAGAGCGCCGACGTCCTCGTTGTCGAGGGGGTCATGGGCCTGTTCGACGGTGCCGACGACCCGACCGGCCCCAGCGCCAGCACGGCCCAGATCGCGACCCTGCTCAGCGCGCCGGTCCTGCTCGTCGTCGACGCCTCGGCCATGAGCCGGTCGGTGGCCGCCCTGGTGCACGGCTTCTCGACCTTCGACCCCTCGGTGCGGGTGGCGGGCGTCGTCCTCAACCGGATCGGCAGCCCGGCCCACGAGGGCATGCTCCGGGAGGCGCTGGCCCCGTCGGGGATTCCCGTCCTCGGGGGCCTTCACCGGGCGGACAGCTTCATTTGGCGCGACCGCCACCTCGGGCTGGTGCCCGTGGTCGAGCAGCAGGCCGAGGTGCAGGCCAGCCTTGACCTGCTGGCCGGTGCCGTGGAGCAGGCGTGCGACCTGGATGCCGTCCTGGAGCTGGCCCGCTCGGCCCCGCCGGTGCGCGTGGCCAGTCCCCCCCGGCCATGGCACCAAGCCTCGGTGCGGGTGGGCGTGGCCGCCGGGCCCGCTTTCAGCTTCACCTACCCCGACAACCTGGAGGCCCTGGAGCAGGCGGGCGCCGAGCTTGTGCCCTTCGATCCCGCCGCCGACCCCCACCTGCCGCCCCGTCTCCACGGCCTGTACGCGGGAGGAGGCTTTCCCGAAGTCTTCGGCGCTTCTCTGGCCGCCAACCGGCCGCTGCTGGCCGACGTGCGGGTGCAGGTGGGAAACGGGCTGGTCACCTGGGCCGAGTGCGGAGGCCTGCTCTGGCTCTCCCGGTCACTCGACGGCCACCGCTTGGCCGGCGTCGTCCCCGGCGAGGCCCGCATGACCGAACGCCTCACCCTCGGCTACCGGCGGGCCCGGCCCGCCACCGACACGCCCCTGGCCCCCGCGGGAACCGAGCTGCGGGGCCACGAGTTCCACTACTCGGCCCTCGACCCGCCCGGCGACGCCCTCGAGTGCCAGACCCGGCACGGCACCCACCGGTCGGGCTACGCCTCCCCGACCCTCCTCGCCTCCTACCTCCACCTCCATCTCGGGGGAGATCCTGCGCCGGCCGAGCGCTTCGTGCGCACCGCCGCCGACGGCCGGGGTGAGCGGCCCTGACCGTCGCGAAGACGAGCCGGTACAGTGACGCCGCCGCTGCGCTTGGGAAGCCGGTGCGAGTCCGGCGCGGTCTGCCGCTGTGATCGGCGCACCCTCACCGGGTGCCCGGTAGCCAGAGGCCCGGCCGCGGCACCTGAACACACCGCGTCTGGAGGATCGCCCTGAGCGGAGCGGCAGGCCCGACCACCCGGGTCCTCATCGGCGTCGGCGTGGGCCCCGGGGACCCGGAGCTGGTCACGGCGCGCGCGGTTCGGGTCCTCAAGGAAGCGGGACGGGTCTTCGCTCCCACCACCGCGGTCGACGCCGTGGGGAGGGCGGAGTCCATAGTCCGCCAGGCCTGTCCCGGCCTGCGCATCGACCGCCTGGTGTTCGACATGGGAGCGACGGGCGACACCCGGATCCAGGGCTACCGCCGGGCCGCGGAACAGGTGGCTTCCGCCCTGGACGAGGTCGAAAACGTGGCGGTGGTCGTCCTCGGGGACCCCAACGTGTACAGCACCTTCACCGGGCTGGCCTCCGAGGCCCGGAGCCTGAGGCCCGGGCTGACGGTGGACACGGTGCCCGGGATCATGGCCTTCCAGGAGCTGGCGGCCCGATCGGGCACCGTCCTTCTCGACGGCACCGAGCAGCTGACTCTGGTGACCGCCCTGGCCGGTCCCGAGCCCCTGGACGGGGTGCTCAACGATCACGACCGGGCCGTCGTCGTCTACAAGGGCGGCCGGCACCTCCCCACCATCGCCGACCGTCTGTCCTCCGCCGGGCGGTTGGACGTGGCCGTGGTCGGGGAGCTGCTGGGGCTGCCCGGGGAGCGCGTACTGGCCGCGGCGGACGCCGCCGCCCTGGGTCCTGCCGCCTACCTGGCCACGGTGATAGTTCCTCCGACGGCACGCTCCCGCAACGGGAGGGACGGATGATCTCCTTCGTCGGCGCCGGTCCCGGGGCGGCCGATCTGATCACCCTGCGGGGCCGCGACCGGCTTTCGGCGGCCGACATCGTCGTCTGGGCCTCGTCGCTGGTGCCCGCGGAGGTGTTGGAGCACGCCCGGCCCGAAGCCGAGGTGCACGATGCCGCGGGGATGACCCTGGAGGACGTCCTCGCCGTGTACGGCGGAGCTCCCGGCCGGGCCATCGTCCGCCTCCACTCGGGTGACCCCGCCGTCTACGGCGCGGTTCAGGAACAGCTGGATTGGTGCCTGGCCAACGGTCGGGACTTCGAGATCGTCCCAGGCGTGAGCTCCCTGGGTGCGGCGGCGGCCGCCCTCGGCCGGGAGCTCACCATTCCCCAGGTGGCCCAGAGCATCGTCATCACCCGGCTGGCGGGCCGCACCGCGGCCTCCATGCCGGCCCGGGAGTCGGTCGCCGGCTTCGCCGCCCACGGGGCCACCATGGCCGTGTTCCTGTCCGCCGCCCGTCCCCAGGAGCTGCAGGACGCGCTGCTCTCCCCCACCAGCGCCTACGAGCCGGCGACTCCGGCGGCGGTGGTGGTGCGGGCGAGCTGGCCCGACGAGCAGGTCGTGCGCACCACCGTCGGCCGGGTCGCCGCCGACCTCTCCGCCACCGGCGCCCGGACCACGGCCCTCGTGCTGGTGGGCCCGGCCCTCGGCCCCGACGGAGACGCCGCCCGCAGCCACCTCTACTCCCCGTCCTTCGCCCACGGCTTCCGGCGCCGCTCGTCGCCCGGCTCGACCCAAGGCCGGCCCCGCTGATGGCGGACGCGGGCGCGCCCAGCCGGGCCGGCCTGCGGACGGGGTGGACCACGGGCACGTGCGCCACCGCCGCAGCCAAGGCCGCAGCCATGGGATGGTCGAGCGGCACGGCGCCCATGGAGGTGGAGGTGGCCCTGCCCGGAGGGAAGCGCGTGCGGTTCCCGGTCGAGGTCGAGACGCCCAGCCGGTGCGTGGTGGTGAAGGATGCGGGCGACGATCCCGACTGCACCGACGGCGCCCGCATGACGGCCGAGGTGGAGCGGGCAATGTCCACCGAGCTCCGGGCCGGCCCAGGCGTGGGCACCATCACCATGCCCGGCCTCGGCCTGCCCGTCGGCGCCCCCGCCATCAACCCCGTGCCCCGGCGGATGATCCTCGCCGCCCTCGCCGAAGTCACCGACGAGCCCCTCGTGGTGACGTTCTCGGTCCCGGGAGGCGAGGACATGGCGGCCAAGACGTCGAACGCACGGCTCGGCATCGTCGGCGGCATCTCCATCCTCGGGACCACCGGGATCGTCCGCCCCTTTTCCACTGCTGCCTTCCGGGCTTCGGTCGTGCAGCAGATCGACGTCGCCGCCGCCCAGGGTCAGACGAGCCTCGTCCTCGCCACCGGAAGCCGCACGGAAAAGGCGGCCATGCGCCTCTACCCGGCCCTCCCCGACGTGTGCTTCGTGGAGGTCGGCGACTTCACCGGAGTGGCCCTCCGGCGGGCGGCGGCGGCCGGAATCGGCCACGTGGCCTTCGTGGGCATGGCCGGCAAGATCACCAAGCTGGCGGCGGGCGTGATGATGACCCACTTCCACCGCTCCCAGGTCGACGGTGACCTCCTCGCCCGCGCCGCCCGGTCGGCCGGTGCTCCCCCGCCCGTGGTCGCCGCCGCCAACGAGACCGCCACCGCCCGCCACTTCTTCGAGACGTGCGTCGCCTTCGACGTCACCGAGCCCCTGGTCCATCTGTGCCGCCAGGCCCGCGAGGCGTGCGAGGCCCACGCCGGGGGGAACGTGAAGGTCGACGTGCGGATGGTCGACTTCGACGGTCAGGCGGTGGTGGCCGGTGCGTGAGCCCCGGTCCATCGCCGTGGTGGGAATGTTCGGCGGAGCCCCGAGCGGCCCGGCTTCGGCGGCGATTGAAGGCGCCGATCTGCTGGTCGGCGGCCGCCACCACCTGGACACCGTGCCCGAGGCGGGCGATCGAAGGGCCCGGAGGCTGCCGTTGGAGGCCGATCTGGCGGGTGCCCTGGACGCCATCGAGGTCGAGTCCGGTCGGGTGTGCGTCCTGGCCTCCGGCGATCCCGGCTTCTTCGGCATCGTCCGGGTGCTGGCCGAGCGCTTCGGTCCGGGCGCTCTCGACGTCCACCCTGCGCCCTCGTCGGTCGCGGTGGCCTTCGCCCGGCTGGGGCTCCCGTGGGACGACGCCGTGGTCGTGTCGGCCCACGGCCGGCCGCTGTCCGACGCCGCCCGCCAGGCCGTGGGTGCGGCCAAGGCCGCCGTGCTCACGTCGCCCGACTCGCCCCCCGAAGCCCTGGCCAAGGAGCTGCAGCAGCTCGGATCCCGCCAGGAGGCGGTGGTGTGCAGCCACCTGGGCGAAGCCGGGGAAGCGCTCCGGGCCGTCGACCTGGACGGCCTGGCCGCCGGCACTTGGGATCCGCGCTCGGTGGTCGTTCTCCTGGCGCCCGACGCCGGCGCCGTCTCACCGGCGAAGGTCCTGGCGTGGGGCCGGCCGGAAGACCGGTTCGGTCATCGCGCCGGGCTCATCACCAAGGCCGAGGTGCGGGCCGTGGCCCTCGGGAAGCTGGCCCTGCCGGCGACGGGCGTGCTGTGGGACATCGGCTCGGGCAGCGGGAGCGTGGCCGTCGAGTGCGCAACTCTCGCCCCAGGCCTTCGGGTGATCGCCGTGGAGCAGGATCCCGAGGCGTGCATGCGCATCCGAGCCAATGCCAACGGTCACGGTGCCGGCGTCGAGGTCGTGGAAGGTGTCGCCCCGGATGCGCTGTCGAACCTCCCCGACCCGAACCGCGTCTTCGTGGGAGGCGGCGGGCTGGCCGTGCTCGACGCCGCCCGCGCCCGGCTGCGCCCCGGGGGTCGGATGGTCGCCACGTTCGCCGCCATGGACCGGGCCGCCGCCGCCTTCGACCGGCTGGGCCACCTGAGCCAGGTGAGCGTCAGCCGGGGCGAGACCCTTCCCGGCGGTGGCCTGCGCCTGGTGGGGGCCAACCCCGTGTTCGTGGTTTGGGGCCCGGACGAGTGACCATTTTGAGCGTCCACATCACCGAGCGGGGCCGGGCCCTGGCGGCGCGCCTTCCGTTCGAGAGTGCCCATGGCGGCCTGGCGGATACGGTGCGCGCCCGCTGGGGGAACGTCGAGGGCTTCGTCCTCTTCGCCGCCACCGGCGCCGCCGTGCGCGTCATCGCTCCCCTCCTGGCCGGGAAGGACACCGACCCGGCCGTGGTGTGCGTTGACGACGCCGGGCGGTTCGCCGTGGCCCTTTGCGGCGGTCACGCGGCCGGGGCCAACGCCCTCGCCCGCCGGGTGGCGGCCCTGCTCGGTTCCACGCCCGTGGTCACCACGGCCACCGACGCCACCGGCACCCCCGCCCTCGACCAGCTTCCCGGGCTCGTGGCCGCGGGTGACGTGGCCGGTGTGACCGTCGCCCTGCTCGACGGGCGGCCGCCCCTCATCGACCAGCGCCTCGAGTGGCCCCTCCCCCAGTGGCTGACCTCGGGTCCGGGCCCGTCACTCCGCTCAGAGGGCCGCTCGGGCCCCGAGAGGATCGTGGTGACCGACCACGCCGTCCCCTTCGAGCGGGGTGAGGCCGTCCTCCACCCACCCTCGCTGGTCGTGGGCGTGGGCTCCTCCACCGGCGCGCCGGCCGCGGAGGTGGCGGCCCTCGTCCGGCAAGCCGTGGACGACGCCGGGCTGGCCTGGGCGTCGGTGGCCGAGGTGGCCACCATCGACCGCCGAGGGGGTGAACCCGCCATCGCCAGCCTGGGACGGCCGGTGCGGACGTTCACCGCCGGCGCCCTGGCCCAGGTGGCGGTCCCCTCCCCCAGCGCGGTGGTGGCCGCCGCCGTGGGGACACCCAGCGTGGCCGAGGCCGCCGCCCTGCTGGCTGCCGGCCCTGAGG